>JBKJHK010000039.1:0-3166 GCA_046599035.1 Parcubacteria group bacterium
TGCAACATACTTTCTAAATGGTGGATTTGAACGAGAGTATCCGGGAGAAAAGCACATTATGCTTCACTCAAGAAAAGATGTGTCGACTCATGATTTAGCCCCAAAAATGCAGGCGGAAGGAATTGCAAACAAAGCAATTGAAGAGATTGAAGCCGGTACCAACTTTATTTTTATAAACTTTGCAAACCCAGACATGGTAGGTCACACAGCAAATGTGCCCGCAATTATTGAGGCAGTAGAGGAAACAGACCTTCAACTTGGACGAGTAGTGAGTGCTTTGGAGCAAGCCGGCGGAGTAGTGTTTTTCACCGCAGATCACGGCAATGCAGAGGTAAATATCGATCCAATTACTGGAGAAAAGCACACTTCTCATACGATCAACCCCGTACCCGCAGTGCTCACAGGGGCTAATCGGGAGCTCCAGGGTGGTAGTCTCGCTGACATTGCTCCTACAATCCTCACTTTACTCGGGCTCACACCACCTACTGCGATGACCGGCAAAAGCCTTATCTAAACAAAAGCTTCCCCTAGGGGAGTTTTGTCTTGACTCAATTTGTTTATTACAGTATCCTTTTTCGGGTAGTTAGTTCTTTAATCTCAAATTTTGGAGGAAAGATGGCGAAAGCTATTATTTTTCTTGGGTCCGCAGGATCTGGGAAAGGGAAACAATCAAAGTTTTTAGCAGAGATGCACGGGTTTACACACCTCTGCTCTTCGCAGCTTTTCAAAGAGCGTCTGAAAGCTGATCCTGAATTCAATGCCCAAGTGACTGAACATATGGTCACTATGGAAAAGGGAAACCTTCTCCCGGATAAGTTGGTTTGGGGTACGTTGCTTCAAGCACTGACCCCGATACCAGACGGTACGGACATCGTTTTCGATGGATGTACCCGCACGATGACTCAGATGGTTGATCTACTTCACTATCTCGATCGACTGAAATTTGAAACGACCATTATTTGTTTGGATGTTTTGGAGGAACAGTGTCGGATACGGATCCGAGGTCGAAGCCAAAGTGCAACACCTGAAGAAAAAAGGGTGGATGACACCAAGGAAGAGAGCGTCGAAGAGCGTCTGCGGGGGTATGCAGAACATTTACCGTCTATAATGGGATATGTCCAAAGCAAAGGACGTATTATCCATACTTTGGACGGCGACCAATCTCCAGATGAGATTTTTGTGGAGGTTTGCAATTTTGCAGGCCTTCAAATTCCAATACTTGATTTGAAGTAAGTAGGAAAAGGGCGCGCGACATCTGTCGTTGCGCCCTGTTTTTTATACAAAAAAGTTCCCGTAAGCCGGGCTTAGGGAACTCATATCTCAAGTCTATTATCTCTGCTCGATCAGTACGGCACAATGTGCACACCGCCTCGCATTTTTGGGAATATCGGAAAGACACTCGGGGCACTTTTTAGTATTAGACTCTATTGGATTGTCTGGTTTTTTGTTGTATGCAAAGAGTTTGTTGAGCGGAGTGACTACAAAAAAATAGATTGATCCCGCCACGATCATAAATGAAATGAGTGTATTCAGGAAATTACCATACATGAATTTACTGCCATGTATCATAAAGAAAAGAGTTGAAAAATCTGGAGCTTTGAAGATAGCTGCGATGAGTGGGGTCATAATATCAGCAACAAGCGAATTGACCACTGCGCCAAATGCACTGCCGATCACGACACCAACTGCGAGGTCGACTACATTGCCTCGTAATATGAATTGTTTAAATCCGCTCAGCATGGAAGTATATGTTTGTTATAGTATCTCTATTGTAGCATATCATTTGGACCTGTGGATTAGGTAAATGACAAGTCTTGTTTCGTGCTATTATATATACATACTATTTTTCATATTTTTTACATAAACTCTCATGTCTCGAGGATTTACCCTTATTGAACTTTTAGTTGTTATTGCGATTATCGGCATGCTTTCGTCGGTTATCCTTGGTGCATTGAATAGTTCTCGAGGCAAAGCTGCTAACGCGGCAATTAAGGCAAACATGACTAATATGCGATCGCAGATTCAACTTCTGTATGAGAATGTTTCGTATGCTCCACTTTGTGGTGATGGGGCTATTACAAAGTTTTCAGATGCCGCAAGTCAAATAGCAGCAGGGAACACTACTTCAGATATTTGTAACCTGGGAGGGGGCGCGTCAAACAGTCAGTTTGCAATCTCAGTACCTCTGAAAGTTCCAGAGGGCATCTTCAACTACTGGTGCTTGGACTACACATATACGTTAAAAGGACACACAAATGCTATTGTTGGCGGGTCATCTGTATGTCCATAATATATATTTTTAAAAAAACTGTGAAAAATAAAAAAGGTTTTACATTGATTGAATTGTTGGTAGTGATTGCAATTATTGGGATGCTTTCTTCTCTTGTGCTTGCCTCTCTCAGTACCGCGCGAGGAAAAGGTGCCAATGCTGCTGTCAAGCAAAACTTAAATTCAGTTCGTGCTCAAGCAGAAGTGTATTATGGCACTTCACCTACAGGTTATACAGGAGTCTGTGGTGATCCGCAGATAATAAAGATCAGGGGTGCAGCAGACCTCGCCAGCGGAGGAACTACGTATTGCCGGGACATCCCTTCTTCTGGGTGGGTTGTTTCCTCTCCGTTTAAAATAGCGGAGGTGGGTAATAACTTCTGGTGTGTGGATAGTACGGGTGTAGCGAGGGGACATGCCTCCGCCTTAACTGTTGAAACTGCTTGTCCATAAACAAAAAGCCTTGGTGGTGCCAAGGCTTTTTGTTTATGCGAGCTTGTCTGCTTCAGTCTGAGCAGCCTCTGCCTGTTGCTTGCGTTCATCTGCTTCCGCTTGGGCACGGTCTTTCTCAGCCTGTGCCTCGGTAGCCTCTTTTTGAAGGCGTTCTCTTTCTTGCTCTCTTTCTTCATTCTGTCGCGCTGCCAGATCCGCATCTTCTTTTCTTTGTATCTCATCCGCTCTTTCTTTTTCTGCCGCCTGGTTTTCTAATAGTCCAAAAAGCAATACTATTTTCTCTAGATATGCAGGTACTGCTGGTAATGTGTGTGTCATGTTCATATATGTTAAAATGTTATGAGCGACGTAATAGAGAATAAAAGGTATTAACCGCAGGGCAAGCCCTGCACCCAAGGGTTGCGCGGCAAGCCGCCGCGGTATTAAACCTTTTGTTCCAACTGCA
>JBKJHK010000031.1:0-22678 GCA_046599035.1 Parcubacteria group bacterium
GAAAGCCAGCCACTACGAGAATAGTGAGAGAAATTAAAAAGGGAAGGTCAACTTTTATGCCAGTTTTAAACATCAGGTTTGATTTGCTTATTACCCAGACTTCCATATCTGGCAAATTTCTTTGTCAGGCTTCAAAAAATATTTTCCATCGTACAGTAGTACGCTTCCAAATATTTTTTTTGCCTTTCGCGAACTTTGCTCAGCTCTGAAAGTCCATCATTTATCCAATCATAGTCAATATTGTACCCAATATTGCACTCACCACCCCAATAACCCAATATCGCATCACAATCTTCTCGCGTGACCAGCCAAGCGCTTCGAAGTGGTGGTGGAGTGGGGCGATTTTGAATACTCGGTACTTATTGAAATATTTGTAGCCGGTGATTTGAATAATCACTGAGAGAGTAGTTGCAACGAGTGGCACGCTAATGATTGGCAAGAAGAGCACTGAGTTCGTGAGAAATGCGACGACAGAAAGTGTAACAGTCAGTGCCAAAATCCCCGTCTCTCCCATATAAAAGCGAGCGGGTGGAATATTGAACCAAAGGAATGCGAGTGTTGCACCTCCTACCACTGCACAGAAAGCCGCCAAGTCGATCTGGTTATTGAAATATGCAATAACGGCATACGCAGTGAAGATGGTTGCCATGATTCCTCCTGCAAGACCATCCATACCGTCGACAACGCTTGTCGAGAACACGGCGAGCATAACCGTAATAAAGACAGGAATAAACCAAAGTCCAAGTTCAAATGGTCCAACAAATGGGATATGAATGGTTGTTGCTTCGAGCTTAAAGTAAAACCAAAGACTAATAGCGAGGCCAATGAGGATCACTGAAATAATTTTTACTTTTCGATATGACAGACTGTCGAGTGCATAGGTTCCTTTACCAAAGATCTGGAGCAAGTCGTCGATCAGTCCAATAAGCGCAGCAAGAATAAGCGTACCGAGTGGAATAAGGGTCTGATTTCGAGAAAGGAAGTTCAATTTGAGAGTAATATCTCCAGGGAAAATAATTGATGCAAGGTAAATAAGAAAAACAGTAATAAGAACCGAAGCCCAAATAATAATACCTCCCACTCGGGGAGTACTGACTTCTTTATCGGTATTATGAAGACGGTTGAATTCCTCTGATGTAGCTTCGGGGTTATTGGCCGACGTTCGTGGATTTTTCTTCCACATTTTGTACTTATAAAAATATTCGGTAAAAAAAGGAGTAATACCGATACCGATACCGAATGAAAGAATGCTTGGGATGAGGACTTTAAGTACGTCGATGTTCATTAAATGTAGTATAGCAATATAGCCGAAATAAGTGAATGTATAACAAATAACGAATAAATAATTGTACTGTTGTTGCTTTTCATCTTTTAAGAAGGTACATTTAATATATATGAGCTACCCAGGAACAATTTTACTCACCTCTACAGGTCTGTACAGTCCAAACGTCTTTAATGGATTTAAAAATATCCTAGAAGTTAAAGATTTTAAGAAAGCCGTGATAATTACCACAGCTTCTTCAGAGAAGAAGGGAAATAAATATATTCAATCTGCTGTATTAGAATTAAAGTCCGCAGGTATTGATGTGGTAGATTTTTATGACTTTGAAGACGATGGACCTAAAGATCTTAGTAGTTATGACGTTATATATGTAGGAGGAGGAAATACTTTTAGATTACTAAAATTTGCTAGGGATGTTAACTTTAATAAAAGCATAGATTTTCTACTCCGAAAAGGTGGGGTGTATATTGGCGTAAGCGCCGGTAGTCTAATTGTCGGACCTTCTATTCAAATAGCTAACGAAGTGCACCCCGATAAAAACGAGGTTGGTATGACTGATTTTACTGGTTTTAATACTGTTGAGATTATTATTTTTCCTCACTATTCCCTCGATCTTGAAGAAGAAATTAAATCATTTGAAGAAAGAAATAATGTGACAATTGATAGAATAGATAATTCTCAAGCAATTTTGATTGAAAATGGGGAGAAAATCTTGATTTGACTAAATTCAAAAAAGACTTACTATCAAGAATGGAATTGAATTTGACAACACAAGGAGCCCTAAGTGAAAAGACGTATTGTATTTATTACTGACTGTGTAGATATTGCTTACAATGAGCTACGCGGTACAGTCCTATCCCAGTTACACAAAGCTGGAAGTGGAATTGATTTGGAGATTGAGCCTGTGGTTGTAGTTAAACCCTTCTCAATTATCAATGGGAGTTTCGTGCTACGATTAATGGCCGAGGTATACCCAGAAGATACAATTTTTTCGGTAATTCTTAATCCCCTCAGGGAACGTCCGGCCCGGCTTATCGGAAAAACAAAAACCAAGAGATTTTATTTCTTGGGTGCCAATACCGGGGTGTTTGATTGGTTCCTCAGAGATTTCGGTCTTGAGGAACTATATGAAATTCACGACCCTGGTTTTGTATCATTTGGAGGGAAATACGTCCATGCTCCAGCTGCTACTCATGTTGCATCTGGAGGCCTACTCAGTCTCATTGGTAGTAAATTTGATCCAAGTAATTTGGCAAAGTTGGATATACAAGACGGAACTATTCTGCATATAGACAACTTTGGGTTGATGAAATTCAAAGGGGTCGTGCCTCAAGCCAACGAGGGGGATAGACTGACAATTGAGGTAGCAGGAAAAACTTTCTCTGCTGTGTACGCCCAAAGAATGATGAGTCGAGAAACAGGAGAGTGGGTTGTCTACCCTGGCAGCTCTTTCGGTCTTCCAGAACTCGGCAAAGTACGCGAGGACGGCGCAGAAGAGTTGGGAGTCAAGGTGGGTGATGTTATAAAAATAGTTAGATAAAAAACAAGACCCCAGTATCGGTAGATACGAGGGGTCTTCTGTTAAATCTAATACTGGACATCTTTGAACAATTTCAGGAACATTTCTGTTCCAAAACCTCCAGTGATAAGGTGCTCTCTTTTACTGTTAAGAAGTTTTCTTGTCCAATCACATGAACCTCCTCCAGCAAGTGAATATCTCACACCCTTCAGATTCTGAGCCGACAATCTGTAGCAAAGTCCCGTATAATATCCAGTACCCGTACACCTTGCAAGATCAAAATAAAAACGTACCGAGGGATATTTCTCTCGTAACCTTTCAACAATTTCTCTTTCCGTAAACTGAAGCTCTCGAATGTAAGTCTCCAGTTCAGGCTGGGTAATACTAATATCGCGAGCGTTCTCAATATGATCTGGTAAATCAATTGAGCAAGTCCTCAACAAACTAAATGTCTTATCCTTTGCTCTGTGAATTATTTCCTCTTGCGTAATGCGACCCTCCGAAACAAGCTTGTTCGCAATTCTAATATCCGAAATTCCTACGGACAATTTTTCCGCCCTGTATCCTCTTTCCAAGGAATGTGCTAGGAAATTCAACCAAACTTCGAGGTGAGTAGCGAGAGAATTTAACTCAAATCTGTTAAAACCTACCGTGTCTCTCGCAGCAGAAGCGAGTGCAAAAGCTCTGAAATGAGAACTGAGCCCGGAATCCTTTGAAAAATTCTGAAGCCGTAAGACACGATGAGTCGTGGCGAGATTAACTTCCAAACTTTCTTTAGTAGTCCTCACCACTCTCCTTCTGTAAGCACATTCAATGGCCAAAGCCATACTTTGATCTCCAACCACTTCCATATTCCTTATTGTGGATAAGACCACCTTTGGATCAAGCATGGTAAGTGCAGCGTTTACTCCAATAGGATTCACAGGAGCTAATTCTACTGCAGTAAACTGACCAGGTAATACACTGTACAGCACTCTGTCGATTTCAAGCAACTCTCTTGGGTCTACATCGGCAATCGAAGTAAATCGATTTTCTTTGTAGTTCTGCATGATATCTGCTGCATTAATTCCTCTAATCTTCTTCTCGAAGATATTCAGAAGTAATGTATGAAAATCTGCCCAATTTAATTTTTCTGATGATAATACTTCCACAAGATTGCTTATGTCAATAATCGAGAGAATTCTTTCTATACCTTTCATTTTAACTCCTTAATAACGAACGTTTCTAAAGCAAACCATACAATAAAAGAACTAAAAATGCAATTTATTGCATAAATACATTGTACCAGAGAGCTAACATATAAAGGATGTATATATGTCGGGCATTGTCCTTATCGTTTGAAGTGTGTTCATTAATTAAATGCTCCACAAAGCTTGTATTGAGGTGCTCTTGAATATATTTTGACTCTCGTATCGCAGCATACGCTGGGCACAGTGGGTCACGGAGCCAGGTGCGAATCGGTGTAGGAAAACCAAGTTTACGGCGGTGACGGGTCTCTTCAGGAATAATACCCTTGAATGCTTCTCGGAGGGCGTATTTTGTGACCCCTCCTTTCCATTTAAAAGCGTCGGGTAATGTACGTGCAAGCTTTGCGACTTCAATATCTAAAAACGGTACCCGAAGCTCAAGTGAGTTTGCCATGGTCATCTTATCTGCTTTTGCCAAAATATCTCCGACAAGCCAGGTGTGAATGTCGATGTATTGCATTTTTTGTGAGTCACTGCCGTTAGTTTTTTTATACAACGGTGCGAGACTATGCTTTGGAGGATGGTCACCTTTCCAGAGTCTGTTAATTTGTGACGAAGTAAAAATAGAAGCATTACCAATATACCAGTCCTCGAGTTTCTGAAGCGCTCGTTTCGCATGGTTCTTGCCCCAAAATTCAAAAGGCATCGAAGCAAGAACTTTAAGAAACCAGCCGGGCACCCATGCGAGGCTTTTTTGGTCGATCGGCTGGAGGTAAATATTGTACCCACCAAAGAGTTCGTCCGCCCCTTCTCCGGAAAGCACCACTGTTACCTTCTTGCGAGCTTCTTTTGCTACAAAGTAGAGTGCAATTGCCGAAGGGTCTGCGACTGGCTCATCAAAATGCCAAACAAGCTTTGGAAGGACATCGAAATATTGTGCTGGATCAATCATAATTTCCGTATGGTCCGTACCGAGAAAATCAGAGGTAGTAAGAGCTTCTTTTCCTTCGGTTAGGACATCAAAGCCTACGGTAAAGGTCTTGTTTTTTGTACCCGGTTTTTCTTTTTCGATTATTTCATTCATCAAAACTGCAATGATTGAGGAATCCACTCCACCAGAAAGAAAAGAGCCAACTGGTACGTCGCTGATCATGTGGTGAGCCACAGAGTCTCGGAGTGTTGCCACTATTTCTTCTTTAGTTTTTTCTAAATCTAAAGTCTCATTGGGGGCAAATGAGAAATCGTAGTATTGCTCGATTTTGTGCGTACCTGCCTTGGTGTCGATCGTCAATGTGTGTCCGGGTGGCAGAGAAAAAATATTCTTGAAAAAAGTCTCAGGAATAGGATTGTACTGGAAGCGCAAGTAGTTGAAGACCGCTTCATGGTTGACCTCTTTTTCAAATTCTGGATGTTCCAAAATACTTTTTATTTCAGAGCCAAAAGCTTTGATTTCCGACCCAAGACCTTCAGTCTTGGGTTTAGCCCAGTAGTAGAGTGGCTTGATACCAAAAAAGTCTCGAGCTATGAATACTTTTCCGGTGCGTTTGTTATAAATCGCAAATGCAAACATTCCGCGGAGCCTGGTAACAGACTTTGGTCCGTGTGCCTCATACATCTGGAGGATTACCTCCGTATCAGAATGCGTTTTGAAAATTCGCCCTTCAGCCAACAGCTCTGCCCTAAGCTCTTTGTAGTTGTAGATTTCGCCATTAAAGAAGATAAGAAGTGAGCCATCAGCGTTTTCAATCGGTTGTCTTCCGGAAGTAATGTCGATAATAGAAAGCCGTCGCATACCGAGAGCAACATGTTCGTCAGAAAAAAAGCCGTCCTGGTCAGGCCCGCGATGATGTATTACCTCTGTCATTTTCCGAATCAGGATATCTTTTTTAGTTGTTTTTGCGCCCAGGACGCCCGCGATGCCACACATAACCCTAGTATAATAGAAAAGGCTCTTTTGACCAAAAAAATTGACAATAATACATAATATGTTATATAATCTTAATGGAAAGTGAGGTCTTAAATGATCCTACAAGTTAGAGAATGGTGGGGAAGAGAACCTGCCAAAGGAAAGTGGTTCTTTGCCACATTTCCCCCAGTCGTGGCTTGGTTTTTCCTAGCCACGGCACTGTCTGTGTTTGGACTGATCAGCCCTTCGTTTTATGGGCTTTCCATGATGTGTGTAATTTTGTACGTAACAGTGGTGACCTTCATTAAGTTCAAGCCGAACCAAGAAGGTTACTAGACCTCTACCCGCTTCCTCAGAAGGCCTATCGAGAGATAGGCCTTTTCTATTGTTTTATGTATTGTAGTGTCGAAGAAGCGAGAGCGACCATATCTGTAAACCGTCCGAGAGTAGTAGAGCCGAGCACAACAATCGCAATCGGTTTTCCAAAACCTGCATCAAATACGATTGCCAAATTCCCTCCTGCCAAGTTTGTAGAACCAGTTTTTGAAGCGATTATGTTTGGGATTTCATCTAGGCTTACATTTGTATTTTCTATTTTATGAACATATTGGAGAGAAGACACTGTATCAGTTGTCTTATGTGTCGCTTCCAGCAAATCAGGATACTGCCTGAGCGCATATGCAAAAAGTTTAGCTACATCTTCTGCATTACCGTACCCTCCTGCAGTACCATCTTCGTTATCAAGTCCTGTTTCGTTTGTAAAAGAAAGTGAATTAAGTGCGAGTTTTTTTGCTTGTACATTCATCTCTCGAATAAACTCACTTCTTCCAAACGCATAGTCGTTCGTGCCGAGCATGAATGCTCCTGCTACAGAAGCTATCGAACGGGCACCATCGTTCGAAGAAATAATGAGAGACAGGTCGAGAAGGTCTCCAAGTGTGAAAACCTCTCCGGCTCGCAAGCCGCTATCCCCTTCCTCTTCCAGGAATTCTTTTCTAATACTTATTTTACTGTTTTTTGGAAGCACACTTCGCGCCACGACTGCAGACATGACTTTAGTGACGGAGGCAAGTGGCCGAGTAACCTGTGAATTTTTCTCAGCAATAACCGTGCCGGATCCTATGTCCCATACGATATAGGAAGCTGCGAGAACTTCTGGCTGCAAAAAGAACGCTTTACTTTCAACAGTTTTCTCCAAGGTAATCTGGTCTTTTTTTACATCAACTTGGTAAATCAAAAAACCTAAACTTATCACCAAAGCAATAAGAGAAACATTGAAAGCGACCAAAGGTGCGCGTACATCGTTTTGTTCTGTATTTTGTTCGGTCTCGATTTGCATCAGTCTTCTATTGTGTCCTTTTGAGTACGGCTATTAATCTCACGCACGATTTCGGAATATCCTGGAAGATCTTCCACTTTCGTAATGCCTAGGTATTTTAACGCATCCAGGCTCGGTGTGTACAGGTAAATCCTCTCATCAAGTTTGCTGCTAATTTTCTCGATCAGTCCTCGGAGCAAAAGGTTGCGAAGTGAAAAAGAAACATTCACCCCACGAATATACTCTATTTCCTTGCGCGTCACTGGACTTTTGTAGAGAATGACGGCAAGTGTTTCAAGTGATGCGCTCGAGAGGTCTTTTGAAAGTTCTTCCTTTACAATTTTCTCAATAAGGCTCGATGAGTCAGTATTTGTTGCCAAAGAATACTCTCCTCTGTTTTCAAGAAGAACGATTCCTCGATCATGGAGAGAGTTTTTGAGAGTTTCCAGCCCTTCGAGCACTTCACTTTCACTCACTTCAAGCCAAAGAGAAAGATCGCCGAGAGCCACCGGTTCATTTTTATAAAATAAGATTGATTCTATTTTTTGTTCCATATAAATTAATGAGACTTGAGACAAGAGACAGGAGATACAAGTAAATGCATTTGTATTTTTTCTTGTCTCATGTCTCTTATCTCGTATCTCTACTTAATACCTTGGTACTCCAAGTATCGACGTATGCATTTCAATATCATGAAATGGTTTATCCTGTCTCGCATCAATAACCCCTTGTTTGACGAGCTCCAGCATTGCCAAGAAATGCACCACCACAGAAACCTTTTCTTGCTTCCCTACTCCCGCAAACTCGCGAAAGTTGAGTTTCAAGTGCCGACTAATACGCTCTGTGAGGCTTACAATTGCTTCCTCCAAGCTGATTACCTTCCGTACAGTCGTATGCGCCACCTGGAGCGGTTTTGGCATCTCTGCAATCATATGTAAGATCACTTCTTTAAGTGATACCAAGTTTGTACGTCGATCTGGCGCGAAAACAATGGTAGTTTGTTTTCTTGGTATTGGAGAAAAAAGAATATGTACCCCAAACAGTTTTTTAAGTTCTTCTGCTTTTTGTTTGTATTGTTGGTGCACGGTGAGCCGAGCTTCCAGGTCTTCAATCGTATGCTCTTCTTCTTCCGAAAGAGAAAGTGTTGGAAGGAGTGACTTGGATTTAATAAGTACCAATGTCGATGCGACTAATATAAAAGATGCCGAGTCCGAAAGCGGAAAGTCAGTCTGACCACGCACATACTGCACGTAATCATCGGCAACCTTTGCAAGTGAAATATCGCTGATAGAAAGCTTTCTCTTCTCAATCATCGAAAGAAGAACATCCAAAGGTCCTTCAAACACATCTGTTTTTACATTGTACGCAAGAATATCCATCCTTTTTAGTATACCGTGAAAATGCCTATCCTTAAAACTTCCCCTAGGATAACCTTAGTGGAAAACATTAAAAAATGTTCTAAAATGAGCCTTATACTGATCTCTAAAAAACCACTAGGGTAACCCTAGTGGTTTTTTAGTGGTTTTGTATATTCTAGGCGAGTTTTTTTATATTTTATATATATTTCCTGCTCTTCTATATGCTTCTTCTTCGTATTTGTTATTTCGATATCCTTTTTTTATACGCTCAATATAATACAAGACAGGAAAGATGAGTGGCATTCGTTGATACTGTTCGACATGAATGAGTTCATGCTCCAAATCTTTATCCTCAAGATTTTGTCCAAGTAAAACTACATGTCCAATGGTCTTCGCTCGAGCATTTTTTGTATTTCCGAAACTCCACCAAAAACTTTTAATTTTTAAAATGAAAGATATTGGATTTGTTTTAAATTTTATTTCAACAGGAACAGATATTAATGCCAGTACCAATCCAATACATGTAAAAGGAATGTTTAAAATAAATGGTATTAACCCCAGAAAGGAGCCCTGGACCCATTTGGTGTTCGCTTTGCTCACCCCGCGGTATTTACCATTTCTTTTAGCTCCTCGGCTCAGAAATGAGAAAGAGTACTTTCTCATTTCATTCGCCTTACGTCGCTAATAAATCCAAAGATGTTCCTCATATACTAAGCTTTTTTCTTCGCTACCACTATATTCAGTTCCAGTAGCTGTTCCTGAGAAATCTCTGCAGGTGATTGCATCATTGGGTCTCTTCCCTCTCCCGTCTTTGCAAATGGAATTACTTCTCGAATGTTTGGCTCATTTTGAAGGAGCATGAGAAGTCGGTCGAGGCCCCACGCAATACCTCCATGTGGTGGTGTGCCGAGTGAAAACGCTTTGAGCATATGCCCAAAGTTTCTTTCAATCGCATCTGACTCATGCCCCATAATTTCAAATACTTTTTTGAGTGCTTCTGGATTGTGGTTTCTAATTGAACCACCTCCAATTTCAAAGCCGTTCAGTGCAACATCATACTGAGTCGTTAAAATATCTCCAATATTTTCCTTGTTCATAAGCCACTTTAAATGCCCTGGCTGTGGTCGAGAGAAAGGGTTGTGGGTAAAAGTCCACGCTCCCGCATCTGTCTTTTCGAAAAATGGAAAGTTTATCACCCAACAAAAAGCGAGGAGGTTCGGATCTTCTTTGTTTTCACGAACATCCGGTTTATCAGAATTATACTTCTCCATAGCTTCAGCATATGAAAGACGTGGAAATGGGATTTGTTGAATCTTTTTCTCAGGATACAAAGTCTGTACAATTGTAATCAAAAGTTTTTCATTGAGTGCAATTACATCTTCTTGTTCAACAAAACTCATCTCTAAGTCGAGCTGAGTAAACTCAGGTTGTCGGTCGCCACGAGTGTCTTCGTCACGCATACAGCGAGCCATTTGGAAATATTTTTCAACACCAGCAGTCATGAGGAGCTGCTTGTATTGCTGAGGAGACTGCGGAAGCGCATAAAATTGACCTGGATACAGACGTGCAGGTACCACATAGTCACGTGAGCCTTCTGGAGTCGACTTGGTGAGGATTGGGGTTTCTACTTCTATAAAACCTTCTTTATCAAGTTCGTCTCGAATCAGCTTGACCACTTTGTGTCGCGCTCGAATATTTTTTTGCATACGGTCAGAACGCAGGTCGATATAGCGATGAGAGAGACGGATCTCTTCATTGATCTCTCGAGTGTCCCCTCCGATCTCAAATGGCAATGTTTCTGATTTGTTGAGTACTTCAATCCCAGTGATTTCAAGTTCAATATCACCATTAAGCACCCCTGCTTTAATATTTTTCTCGGGACGCTTGTTTACAATCCCCGTAAGGGTGAGGACCCATTCAGTACGGACTTCTTTTACAATTTCAATAGCGTCTATATGATTTGGCAACACAACACCCTGCACAAGACCAGTCATATCACGGAAATCCATGAAAACCATTTTTCCTTGGTCACGACGGACTGCCACCCAGCCTTTGACGAGTACTGTCTCTCCTACATGAGTACTTAGATCTTTAATATATGTTCGATTCATAAGAAAAATATACCATATTGTGAGAAATTCACAGGTATTGACATATTTATTAAAATTATAGCCAGCTTTTTATCAGTCTTTCAGTATCCGCTGGGTCTTCTACTTTAATACATTCCACTCCAGTTTCTTTTACTGGATAGTCATTCCCTCCCGGAAAAAGTGCATCACCGACAAAGATTACTTCTTCAGGTTTTAAATTTAGATAATGCATAATACTTCGAATACCACTTGCTTTGTTAATTCCCATGGCCGTGATATCGATTGAGGTGGTACCTCCGATCTGAATGTTGAATTCAGGAAGGAGTTTTTGAAGACCGAGTACAATTTCCTGTCGTTTTTTATGATCCGGATCCCACGTACTCTTATCTCCAAGTGGGGCATCTTGTCCAAGTGCAGAAAAAGTAATCTGTGAATCTCGATCTTCCAAAAGCTCTCCATGGACTTCACTCGGTGCATCATACTCTATAGTAAGAAATACTTCAGAAAATGCATCTTTGATTTTCTGCTTTTCTCCAGGAGTGAGGTCTTTTGAGTATACGAGTGACCACCCGTTATCAAGATAGACATACAGGCGAGTACCAGATGTAGGCATCAATAAAAGATCTTGGAAATGCTCGTGTGTATGGAAACTTCCGAGAAACTGTCTTTCGAATTGGCCCATATTTCCCCCAGAAATTACCGCAACCTTTTTTTTAGTGAGTAGTTGTCCGAGAGTCTGAGTCATCGAGGAAGTCATTGCTGATTTACTCTCTGCAAGAGTAGAGTCGAGATCAAAAACAATAAGTTTTGCGTCTGAAAAAGTCATGTGACATGTATTATACACTAAACAGCCAACATAGAAAGGAGTTTTGAGAGCTTAATTGTCGCCACTCCCACAGTCTGGTCCGCTGCACCATAGTAAATGTAGACCACCCCAGAGCGAACTACAATTCCACACGGAAAGACTACGTTTGCTACCACTCCTTTATGTTCGTATTCTTCTTTTGGTTCAAAGAATGGGATTGCCGTTCGGGCTTTTACAATTGTCGGATTTTTAAGATCTAAGAGTACGCAGCCTACTCGGTACGTCGTACTCGACGACACTCCGTGGTAAAGCACGAGCCACCCATCTTTTGTTTTAATTGCAGGTGTTGAAATTCCTACCTTACCTCCATCCCACATTCCTTTTCTCGGAGCAATAATTTTGATGCACTGCTTGACTTGAATATCTTCAAACTGGAGTGATGACACAAAGTCTGCACACACATGCTCTCCAATCCTATGAATCACCATATACTTCCCGTCAATTGGCTCTGGAATAATAATTGCATCTTTATCCACAATTCCATCAGGACTTACCGCTTGTGGCATCGTCCATTTGTCCCACTTTCGTGCGAGAAAGTCGGCAACTGAAATGGAAGTGATCGCCACTCTTGGAGTACTGCCATTGTAGGCCGTATAGAGCATATAGATAGTTTTGTTGATCTGAATGAGACGTGGATCTTCACAACCGTGCGCCCCCCCTCCCGGATTTAATTCAAATGAAGCTCGTGCACTATAAATCGGCACATCACTTCGATAGTCAATGGAGAGTCCGTCTTTCGATGTGGCATATCCGATTGTAGAAATATTTCCCTCTGCTACGGCACGATATAAAATATGCACTATACCTTCGAGATCAATTGCGGCAGGGTTTAGTGTACCTCCTGCTTCAAATGCGAGTCCTGGACGTGGGGCAATGATGGGGTTACCTGGATAACGAGTTACGGGATCTTTTTTCTTTTCCAATATACTGTCGAGCAAGTTGTCGAGTGGGATAGTAGCTTTACAGCAGTGAGTGTCCGATGCTCCATAGTAGACCACAAAATTATCTCCATCGAGTTCCGCTCCCGTAGGAAAGGTAATATTTTGAACTTGACCTACTTTTTCATAATACGCTTCGGTCACCATAAAAGGGCCTTTTGTTCTTCCGAGGATTTTTCGAGGATTTTTAAGATCAAGGAGTACGATTTCAATACCGAAGACAGGGTTGCCTTGATTGTAATTTTGCACATGAGAATACGCCACAAGCCAGCCCTGATCGGTCTTGACTGGAGTAGAACCGAGCTCCAGATGATCAGAGTCTCTTCGACGCATAGAGAGCTTGTGAGCGTCGAGAGTAGTGACCCATTGGTTCCAATATGCAGGATTCCACATATCTTCCACTGTATCAAATTCTGCATAGCAAATGTCAGATGGGGGAAGGTCGGTATGATATGAAAGCAACACCGCAATTTTTCCATTTATCTTTTCTGGAAACATCACCATTGCTTTTGCATTAAATGGTGTGACAAGATGCCGCTCAGTCACAGTCTTCAAGTCTTTACTGAGTGCCACCGCTACTTTAATATTTTCATTTCCAAAAGGAATACCACCAAGTGCGGTGTAAAAAATATAATATGTATTACCGAGTTTAGTGACTCTCGGGTCTTCACAACCATAGTGATCAAAACTCTCTTTAGGCCCGACAAGCACACTTCGATCTGAATACGACACTCCGTCAGATGACGAAGCGGAACCCACCACAGAAATGCTCATATGCGGTTCCTTCAATTCATCAGGCTCGGACATGGCACGATAGATCAAAAATTTCTTTTTACCAATCTTTGCAGGAGAACCATTGAACGCCGCAAAAGCCTCCCAGGGGTGTTCTTTTTTTGGAGAAAGTATTGGGTTGTGTTCGAAACGATTGAGAGTAAACATATGAGTAGAGATTAGAAGTTAGAGATAAGAGATAAGAAAAAATACAAAAATCAAGAAAGCATTGATGACAATAATCCTGACAAGGAAGTGTGTGCTACACAAATATGCTTGTCCCCTCCTCCGTAATGCACATAGAGAGTATCGTCTTTTACAGTTGCTCCGCATGCGTACACGACTCCCGGCTTCCAGTCATCTTCGTACCACATATCAGGTTCCATAATCGGCTGCTTGGCTCGAGCAATCACTTTTGTCGGGTTTTTTATATCCAACAGCATTGCACCTAGTTTATATTTATGAGAATCCTTTTTGTCGATCGCATGATACAAGAGTAGCCAACCTTTTTCTGTCTTGATCGGTGGTGGTCCTGCTCCTCGCACAAAGTCTTCCCATTCTCCCACACGTTTCTTTTTTGATTGGCTAAAATTACTTTGAATCGTGTGTACACCGTATGCGAGATCTTCAAAACGTTCTACATAGTCGACTTGAACAGTAGGTGAAATGCTGTGAAGGACAGCAAACTTCCCTTTTATTTTTTCAGGGAAAATCACCCAGTTTTTATGTACCGCATTTTTAGGTGAAATGAGCAGAGGCTCGGACCAATTCCATCGTTTGTTTAGGAGGTCATCTTTCTGTATAGAAATGAGCCCAATACGGATTGAGCCCCAATTGTCGAATGCACTAAAGGTAACATACATTCGCTCGCCAATTGCGACCATGCGTGGGTCTTCACAGCCACCATAGCTTCCCCCTGAAGGGTATCCAGTGTTTTCAATTACCTCCGTATGTAATTGAAAACACTGGATACACTTCATGGTCATCAAAATGAAGTTGGTCCTTACTCGATGCATACCCAAGACGAGATACACCATCACCTCCAACCGCGCGATAAATCACATGCACCCTTCCGTTTTCGTCAGTAAATGCCGCTGGGTTAAATGTCCCACCTGCTTGCCAGTCCAGATAGGGCTTTGGAGAGAGAAGTGGGTTTTTATGATGTTTCTCAAGAGTAACAAATGAATCAAGAAGACTTTTTCCTTGTTTATCTTTTCCTGCATTAAACTGTATACATAAAAAGATTATTACCGATACAAGGAATATGATGCAGATTAAGGTGAAGTATTCCATAGGACTGCTTAAGATGAGACTCGTCCGTATTTGTCGTCGATACGGACAATATCTTCCTCATTAAATTTACCTGTCGCTATTTCAAGAAAAACAAGTGGCTCGCTCCCTCCTTCTGCACGGTGATTGGTGTGAATATCTATATGAAATCGATCACCTTCATGTGCTTCTGTTTTGATATCTCCAATAGTTACAAAACCATTACCTTTAATAACAATCCAAAACTCACTGCGGTGCTGGTGGTACTGCAGACTGAGCGATTCACCAGCATTAACGGTGATTATCTTCACTGTGCATGGGGTGTTTGTAATAAACTCATCAAAAAAACCCCACGGACGATCAATATGCGTTGGTAAAAGTGGTCTCATAGATGCTTTTAGTATAACGCATCTCTTGTCAACACATGATGAGTGCCTGTGTATAAACATAGGACGTAAGCAAAACCATTTCTCACCATATGCCTCAACGAGTTTTGTAGTTTTTCAAGTATTAACCCTATTTCTTAAACCGTTCAGCTTGGAGATGAAAAAGGTTTGCATACACTCCTTTCTTTTTTATGAGTTCTGAGTGATTCCCTTCTTCGATAAGTTTTGCTTTTTCAAACACAAAAATATGATTACACTGCAGTATCGTAGAAAAATCATGAGAAATAAGGAGGGCGGTGTTTGTACTTGGCAAACGTTCTAATGAATCGAATATCTTCGCTTCTGATTCCGCATCCACAGATGCAGTCGGCTCATCCAGGATCATGATAAGTGCATTCCTGTAGATAATCTTCGCAATCGAAAGCTTCTGTCGCTGACCTTTTGAAGGCTCCTTGCCTCCAAATTCCACTCCAAGCTGCTGATTATAGCTGTCTTTCCATTCTTCTATAAATGTATGCGCCTGGGCAGTTTCTGCGGCTTCTACCACTTTATCGAGACGTACCGGAGCATTAGGACGACCGATTCCGATTGCTTGATCGACTTTAAAATCGTAG
The DNA here is from genome assembly GCA_046599035.1 of Parcubacteria group bacterium. Classification (GTDB taxonomy): domain Bacteria; phylum Patescibacteriota; class Minisyncoccia; order Phycocordibacterales; family DATDWN01; genus UBA910. The sequence continues at coordinate 15,504 of JBKJHK010000031.1, forward strand.
TTTGCATAATCCTGGAACATAATTCCCAAGTATGACCACCATTCTTTTGTCGCAATATCTCGAAGATCAATGCCGTTTACCAAAATCCGTCCTTCGGTCGGATCATAAATACGACACAGAAGTTTTACAAACGTCGTCTTCCCTGCACCATTATTCCCCACCAAACCAATCTTATTCCCCGGCGATAATTTTAAATTTATCTTCCGCAAGCTCCAGGTATCTGCATTTGGATATTTAAAGCTGACATTTTCAAATACAATTTCCGGAGCCGTTGTGAGATTAAGAATTTCAGGATTTTCAGCTTCTGGAATTAATGGTCGCATATTCATAAACTCAATCATATCTTGTATTACCAAGTGATTTTCATATTGCCCTGAAATATTTTCAAGTAAAGAACCAATTGAGCCACGAACACTTGAGAGTGTCCCCATAATATATACAAGTGTACCCACTTGAGCATCACCAGTAATCACACTTCTTACAACCAAGAATAACCCTCCAGCAAAACCAATAAAGGCGACCAAATCAGCTAAGGAAGTATACAATAATCTTTTTTTCTCCAAACCTAATTGTATACCCGCAAAATCTGAAAATATTTTTCTCATCCAAACAAAAAGTTTCTTGCCCGACTGAAGAAGCTTTGTTTCAATTAAAAAAGTCTTACTGATGACATGATATCTCAGGTCGGCAAGACGGCGCTGATCTGGTGAATCTTTTGCCCATATAGACCAAGATTTTCCTGCATATCGTATGTCAGTAAGAAAACCAGGAATAGCCGTAAGAATCACTATGATATACACAAGAAAATTAAAGTGTATAGCAAGGACAGTACCGAGAACAAGACTGGTGAGGGAGCGTATCGTATCAAACTGTGCATTACTCATCTGAAAAATAGGATTGGGCCCGCCTCTGAAAGTTCGTTGAAGCAAGTCTTGAAATTTAGGATCCTCATATTGAGCAATATCAATTTGTTCACGTCTCTTGAGTATATCTAGGTCTGTTTCCATTTGCAGTGTCAACATACGCTTTCGATTGGCATACAGCTGTAGATTGCCGATAATAGTCGGTAATGCACTTACAAATGCATATAACATAAGTACATACCAAATATCTCCGTATGCACTATTCTTTGTCCCTAAAAGGATAGAGTCAACAAGTCTACCCAAGAGGTACGCACTTCCATACGGCAAAATACCAGAAAACATATACAGCCCTGCCATGACAAGCGTTGATTTTGGTACAAATCGAAAGGAATAACTAAGAGAAAAGCGGATACTTTTTAAATAATCTGTAATATTTTTCATTATTGAGTAGAAAATATTTTAAAATATTTAAAATTAGTATAATTTAACGCCGATAGCTTCACGTACTTGTTCCATCTTTTTCTGTGCTTTTTCGCGAGCACGCATGCCTCCTTCTTTCAGGACATCGAGTACATAGTCTGTGTCAGCTGCAAGCTGTGCACGCTTTTCACGGAGTGGTGTGCTAAATGCTTTTAGGTCCACAATAAGTGCTTCTTTGAGTGCTTTATACTTCCCCTTATGTTCTTCGTAGAGCGGTGCGAGCTCCTCTTCAGATTTAAGTAATCTATGAATTGCATACACATTCGGAGGAATATCCCCTCCTGAGTCGGTTACAATAGACATCACTGCTTTTTCAATTTCTTCGTCTGTCGCAAAAAGTGGGATTGTATTTCCATAGCTTTTTGACATCTTTCGTCCGTCGATTCCAGGGACCACAGCTACATCAGCGACAATTTTCACATCTGGCAGCTTGAAAGTCTCTCTATTGAATGTACTATTGAATTTTTGAGCGGTATCTCTTGCATACTCCACATGTTGTTTCTGATCTTGGCCCACGGGTACTATATCAGTATCGTAAAGCAAAATATCTGCAGCCATAAGCATTGGATAATTAAATGTTCCTACAGAAATCTCCTTATCCTTAGCTTCCGCATCTTTGTAGGCATGCGCACGCATGAGGTACGGCATAGTGGTTATTGTGTCAAAAATCCATGCAAGCTCAGCATGCTCAGGAACATCGGACTGCTTAAAGATAATTGATTTCTGGGGATCGAGGCTGAGTGCAAGATAATCTAGAGTAAGATCGATAATCTCTTCTGACATTTGTTTTCCATCTTGAATGAAATTGAGGGCGTGATAGTCCGCGATCATATAGATCGCATAGTACTCTTCCTGAAGATCAACAAACTGCTTCATAGCTCCAAAATAGTTTCCAATATGCGGTCGTCCCGTCGGCTTAACTCCAGAAAGCAAAGTTTTTTTATTCATATGCATTCATAGTACCAAAAGTCTGGAAATATTGCATATGCACAAAAAAACCGCCATCCTACAAAAGGATGGCGGGGTTAAAGTTATTTCACATAAGAGAACTTCGAGGTTCATGCTTTTATTTCGTTTGAGGTGCTGTACTGACTCCAAATTTTTTGAAAATCTGGAGATTCCATAAGCAACTCTCTGAAACTCCCTACTGCAATGATCTTTCCTTTATCGAACATGTAGATCCGATCAAAGAGAGGAAGTAGGTGCAGGCGGTGGATAGAAGAGACAATCGTCTTACCTTTGAATCCCCGAAAGATATTCTGGTACACTTTCATTTCTGTAGGTGTATCCAGACTGCTTGTCGGCTCATCGAGAAGTACGATATCTTTGTCGTGGCATGCAAGTAGTCCACGAGCAAGGGCGAGACGTTGTTGCTGTCCCCCGGACAAGTTTACTCCTTTTTCGTTCACAGAAGATTCAAGTCTTTTTGGAAGAGCCTCGAGCGTGACCCGGAAGCATGCCATGTCCACATATTTCATTATAAGTGACATAAGATGCTCTGCTCCAAGAGTAATATTCCTTTCGATAGTCGTTGCAAATATTTCAGGATTTTGTGGAACCAGCGCGATTGCTCGACTGATACCTGCAAAACCTTCGGTTATTAGTTGACCATCGACTGAAAGATTAACTTCCTGTGGATGATACAGGTCACGCATCAGTTTAAGAAGTGTTGTCTTTCCACTTCCACTCTCTCCGATGAGGGCGATCCTTTCACCGCACCCAATAGAAAGTGAAATATCATTTAAATGCATATCTCCTTCTATACCGTGATAAGAAAACGAAAGATTTTTCACCTCCAAGTTTTTCCACTGATTCGGAAGCACATGATTCCCCAGGTTGTTGGCTTTGAAGTCATCAGAAAGTTCTTCTGCATTCGAAACCCTTGTCCTACGTATCACTACGTCTCCATATAACTCGCAAAATCGAGCAAAAAGATCACTAACCTTTTCAAGGTAACTCACCATAAGATAACATACCCCGATAGAAGCAGAAACCGCTACACGACTCTGCTCCCAGAAGTATGCGCCCAGAGTAAGACAGATCATGATCCTACAGCAGACACTCGTGAGAAACCATTTACACTCGCTCATTTTTGCATTTTTTAAAAACAAGTCGTAAGGTTTTTCGATCTTCCCTACAATTGCATTAAATACGAGTTTTTCAACTCGCAAGATTATAACTGTGGAAATATTCCCAATTGCATCCAATACACTTTCAGAAATTTTATTCTCTGCGTGTGAGAGTGAGCGATATTGGGGAATAAGAACACGGTCAAATCGAATAGTGATCCAGGCACTCAACCCCATCATCACAAGAGCAATCACTACCGAAAAATGACTCAGATATGCAAGCATCCCAAGGCACACGACGAGTCTCGTCAGAGAATACATCATCACAAATGTGGTGCCGCCAAAATCATAAAGAGCATTAGTTCCCTTTTCAATCTTGTCGACTGTATCACCCGAATGATGCTCAGCGTGCCACTCCATTGGTAGAGACATGACTCCTGAAAGCAGAAACTTCCGGTAGTTAATCCTCGCTTTGAATGCATTGGACCGTTCCAATATTCGTGCTGGACCATGGAAGGTCCAAAACAAGATGGTGCTGCCAAACATGATAACAAGATACCAAAGTAGTTGTGGAAAATTTTCCCTGTTCACTCCATGATTATCTTGAATCGAATTTAGAATTTTTGCTAAAAGGAGCGGCTGCAGGAAGAGGTTGATTGCCTCGTTCACCACAAACATGCACCAAAACAATGCGACTACTTTTCTGTTTCCAGAAGAATAGTGCCAGAGAGATCCAAAGAGATTAACTAATGGATTATTTTTCATACGATCCTATCCTCGCTTTTCTTGTCTGAATGTAAAAGAACTGAGTCAATTGACTCTTAAAGAACAAAAACACCGCGGGTTACGCGGCGTCTGAAATATTCAACAAAGGGTTAAATATTTTACACACAGCGCAATCGACCACCCTGTCCTGTGACAGAGTAGTAAGAAATTGGAAGTACAGCAAAACCAGCGGGAAAAACTGCGAACCAGTTTCGGCCGTTTCCTTCCATATTCAGTTGATTACATGTATTTTTCATGTACTTTGTATAGTACTGTTTTTAAAAAAAATGTCAAATTTTTGACTATAAAAACCTACTTGTTCTTGTACGTCGTGTCAGGACCTACAGAATGTATTACTTCAGGAGCCCTGTTCATATATTCGTCATAGTTTTTTATAGGCTCAATATTTGGAAGGATTTCGTTATTATCTAAATATAATTCCACCATAGTATCTTGTAGCAAAAGATTATTTTTTACGCTAACTTTTATACGCGCGAGCATTACATATGTCATACATAAAAGCAAAACAAGAAAGCCGATATTATCTAAAAGAGTATAGTGCAATTTACCGAACACTCTTGGTATCCAGAAATCTACACTAAATGAATTGAGTGCAAAAAGAGAAATACCCCAGACGACGATCGTGATTTTTTTTCTCAGTATAAGGTCTTGAGTTGTTATTCTTGTTTGGATTAGATGATAGAGTGAAAAAAAGATAACAAAGGTAAAAAAAGAAGTGAATAATAGATAATATGAACCGAGCTCCCCATCAAAACCCACCCCATTTGTGGAATAAAGCGCTTTGATTATAAGATCTGTATGGACAGTGATACCGAACAATACGAGAAAAGCCGGGATTGTAACGTACAGGAAAGGGCGGGGGACACTTTTTTTTAAAAAAGAATAAATCCAGATTAGATAGGTCATACCCATCACAATAGCAAGACCGTAGGACATTCGTAGCACTTGGAGTGGCGGGTTCGGGTGCATATAATAATTATTGAAAGCCCATGCACCAAGAGAGAGGGTGAAAAACAAAAACGCAATATTTGTGTTTTCTTTATGACTCTTAAGTATGACCGATATTCCGAGAATAAGACTAAGAATACCAAGAGATAAAATTAGATATTCCATGTATAGTTCACGATACTTTAATACACATACAGTATACTCCTACAGCTAATTCTTCTGCAAATACAGAAGACAGAATCTTCGCTTATATTTCCTACCCCCCATGGTGGTATAGCTTTCTTTCATTTCCATATGGAGGATTTTGAATTTCCTGCTGTACAAATCTGTAATGTCTTTCTTGGTCCAAACTCGCTCAATAATATTCTGTTCCGGTAAAATATAGGTATCAGTTTCTCTTCCAGGAAACTTTTTGAGTAGCTCTTTTGCGTTTGTATCCCCTTCTTTACATAGTGCTTTCACATACACATATCCTCCTGGTTTCAACACTCGATACATTTCCTCGAAATATATTTCTCGCTCTGCTTCGGAGAGCGAGTTGGAGGATGTCACGTCGAGAGCTATGTCGAGACTTTCATCTTTAAACGGAAGTTTTTGTCCTATCGAACCCACTTTCAAATCAACCTGAATATTTTTTTCTTTTGCATACTGAATACCTTCTCTAACTGCTGTACTAGAAATATCAATTCCACATGCGTTGAGTCCTAATTCTGCTGCACAAAAAGAGTTTCGTCCTGTCCCACATCCAAGGTCAATGAGATTTTTTCCCTCAAACAAAAACTTTTCTTCTTTCTTAAGAAATTTAAAGAAACGGACCGTATCCGCTTGAGGCTCCATTTCTTTCGTCAAAAAAGTAGGATTTTTATATTCTTTTTCCCAAACTGATTTCTGATTCATAAATTTTTAGAAAAGAAATTAAATTGCATCAGATACGAGGCGCGAAGTTTTGTTTTTGACCAAAATGTACACCAGTACTGTGCGTGGAGCAAACAGAACAAGCAACAAAGTAGACAATGTGATTTTATTGATTCTTTGGGAGTTCCACAATAAAAGTGGTACCCCTACCAACCCCTTCCGACTCGATCCAAATCTTCCCTCCCTGTGCTTCGAGCATTTGCTTTGCCACATAGAGTCCAAGGCCGGTGCCTATCACATTCTGTTTATTTGCATCTTTTGCCCGAGTAAATTTGTTGAAAAGTTTTGGAATATCTTCAGATGAAATACCAATTCCCGTATCTTTGATACTGAGATGCACTACATTTCCTTCTTTTTTGAGATTCACGCTCATACCTCCTGTAGGAGTATATTTGATCGCATTGTCGATCAGGTTTCCGATCACTTGCTGCAATTTACCTTGGTCTGCATGCACCCAATACTCACCTTCTTCGGCGTGGAAGTCATAGGTTAGACCTGCATGTTCGATATTTGGCTTGAGTTCTTCTAAAATCTCGACAGAAAGAGCTTTCAGATCAAAATTCGTGAGAGTGTATTTCATCTTTCCTTGTTCAATACGTGAAATATCCAAGAATTCATTCACAATCACCACCAGATTCTCACATGATTGCCCAATTATTTTCACCGCTCCTCTGACCTCTTCAGATATCTCACCGTAGTCACCTTCAAGGAGAAGAGAAGCGTAACCCTTCACCGCAGTCAATGGTGCCCGGATCTGATGCGTCGCAAGTGACAAGAATTCTGATTTCATTTGGTCCAACTCCTCAAGACGAGTATTAATGGATTCAAGCCCCTTGTTTGCAGACTCAAGGTCTTTTGCGAGGCTTTCAATTTTTTCCCTTTGAGCAATCTCTTTAATAATAGATTTGATAAGAAAGATTCCCAAGATTATAGCCACAATAAGAAAAGCAATATTGATAAACTGCTCTTTAAGTGTTTCAGCTAATATAGTACGTATAAGGATGGTCACCCATAAAATAAAAACGATAGTTTCGGTAGCAAAAACTTTTATATTAAACAAATTATACTTAGTAATTGAATAAGCAATTGCTAATACCATACTAAAAGAAAAAAG
>JBKJHK010000027.1:0-25078 GCA_046599035.1 Parcubacteria group bacterium
ACAGGCTAATGCTGGGTTTTGTACAATCACAGGAAAGAGAAGATCCATAGAATTTTGATTCCTAAACCATCTTCATCAAAAGCCTGCGGACTACCTTTATCATCGAAATAGACTCTAACTGGGTTGTCTGTTCCCGGCATCTCTATCTCGGTTGTGAGTTGACATTTTTCTCCATCGGAGTCTGTGAAAGTGATTTGATTTCCACTCCAGATACCTTCGAATGTTTTAGTCGCGCTGACTGATATATTCTTTTCAGATTTAGTTGGTTGATCCAATCGATACTCTGGACCCACAACTTCTACCAAGGCGTCATCTTTAGTATTTCCCAGAGTACCCAGAGCCACTCCTTCAATACAGACAGAAGTGCGACTGAAATGGAATCCAAACGCATCATCTCCAGATACAGGGGTGATCTTCATCAGAACCAGTTTTGCTCCAATGTTAACCGATGTATCGGTCCAGAGGAATCTTTCTCCGACACCCAAATCCTTAAAAAATTTTGTCATGTGCATTCTCCTGGATAGGACAATAACAAGAGATTATAGTTTAGTCAACTTATTTCCAATTTTGTGACCCTACGCGGAGATTCGCCCTCCGAAATTCTCAATCTCGTCAGATTGAGAATTTCTAGACGCCTGTTTGTCGACAAGCACTGTTGTGCTCGTAAACCGACAAACTGGTTCAACTCCGGACGCAAATTTTCAATTTGCTTAGGGTCACAGAAAAATCCGCACAAAGCGGATTTTTGCATGTGACCCTACGCGGAGTCGAACCGCGCTTCTATCCTTGAGAAGGATATGTCCTGACCGATAGACGATAGGGCCAATGAAAACTAATAAATAAAGAACCCCGCTTCATCGCAAGTCAAAGTCTGCTGACTTTGCTCGCGATCCTGCCTCGTGCCGTCGCACTCCGGCGTTCCAGTTGGGTCCCTACCCAACTTCACCTCTCGAAGGATATGTCCTAGCCGATAGACGATAAGGCCGATATTAATTAACTACAAACCCCGCTTCTCTTCTTACAGAAGCAGTATACCTTGTCGATTTTTTCATTCACTTTGTTCTGAAAAAATCAGGCAAGGTCTTGCGGTTGGGTCCCATCCCAACCTCACCTCTCGAAGGATATGTCCTGACCGATAGACGATAGGGCCAATGAAAACTAATAATACTAATAAATAAAGAACCCCGCTTCATCGCAAGTCAAAGTCTGCTGACTTTGCTCGCGATCCTGTCTCGCACCGTCGTGCTCCGACCTTGCGAGCTGATAAAATCAGCTCTCACCGTCTCGAAGGATATGTCCTGACCGATAGACGATAGGGCCGTTATGAACTATATAATAACACCAAAAAAATATAACATGATTTTTGAGTTTTTACAAAAAATATCCAAGAAGTGAAGACTACCTCCCCAACCACTCTTCACTCTGCCTTACCAACAATTTTTCCTTTTTCTCAGGTTCTAACATAATCTCTTCCACACACCGTTCCATCCTCATGTTTTGAGAACCTTTGACTGCTACGAGGTCTCCTGTTTTCAATATGCCCTGGATGTACTGCCCTGCCTTTTCAGGCATATCAAACTGGAAAATTACCTTCTCTTTCATCCCTGTCTCTATTGCACCCATTTTCACAAAACGAGAACGTACACCGACACAAATGAGAATAATTTCACTACCCAATTCTCTTCCGATTTCCCTTCCTATTTCTTTGTGTACCTCACTAGAAAAGCGTCCGAGTTCAAGCATATCACCAAGAACTAGTATATTTCTCTGCATTTTCTTTTCTGCACTCACTTTTTTTATAACAGAAATCAGTTCTTCCACAGCGATAGGGGAAGAATTATACGAATCATCAAGAATGACCGAACCTTTTATCCCCCGCATGATTCTCATACGTCCTGGAGAAAGTGGCATTTTTTCAAAAGAAGGATTCATTGAAAATGGATGTTCTCCGAGCGCCTGTAGCACCGCCATTGCACACAGTACACCGTTGACCGCATGTATGCCAAGCGTTTCCTTGATCACGATCCGTTCATTGGAGCTCGGACGTAAGAGAGTGAAAGAAATACCTGTAGGTACATTACCTTCATACAAGATCTCATAGGCTTTTGCTGAAATATCAGCTTCCTTTGAGCTACCGTAAAATATGACAGGACGGTTTGAAGATACACCTATTGTATTTGAATATTCATCGTCAGCATATGCCACAACTTTTGAAGTACCTTTCAATGCACCTAGTATCAATTCATATTCGGCTCGGAGTGCACCTGGAGTATCAAAATGTTCAACATGAGCTGGGATTTCTCCGATTGCAGTCACTACAAGTAGGTCGACCGGAAGCCAATCGACAAGTCTCTTCACTTCTCCTTTCGTATGACCATCAATTTCAAGGATGACATACTCGGGATATTCCTGGCTCCAGAAAGTTTGATACAGTGCGTTATATATATTTTTTACTACTCCGAAAAAGGTATGGATACTGTAACGGCAGCCAAGGAGCGTGAGTGGTACTCCGAGGTCGGTGGTGAGACTTTGCTCGCTCTTACGCACTGAATTCTTCTTGGAAAGTACAGCATAGATCGCATTGCGAGCAGTGGTTTTCCCCACACTTCCAATGATTGCGATAATATAAGGCTTATGCTTCTTAAGCACTTTTACTGCAAGCACGACCAAAAGTTTTTTTATAATATCTTTAAAAGTATTCATGCAAGTCATGCAATGGGCTACCGATCAGGTGGTATTTCGTAATAATTTATAAGGAATTTTGTAATATCGAAAAATGGATCAGACAAGGACTCGGAACTGTATTGTACTCCTCTCGGCTTTACGGTGTACATAAAGACTAAGAAACGTGGATTGTAGGCCGGGAAGAAACCGACAAAAGAGTGGAGGAAATCGTCTTCACTGTATTTGCCGTTTACTGCAATCTGAGCCGTACCAGTCTTTACTGCCACACTGTAGTTCGGCAGCTTTAGTTTACCCGCCCGTAGATATTCGTCAACACTCCGCACCATCATACGGGTCACTTCTTCAGCTGTCTTTTTCTGGATCACCTGCTCTCCCGGAGGGTATGCAATGTCTTTCGTAATCCCTACTTTGTATTTTATCTTTGTCACGAGATGTGGATGTATGAGATACCCTCCATTGGCAATTGTTGAAAGTGCTCGTACAGTAGAAACAGGAGACAGAGCGATACCTTGACCGAATGAAGCAGTGACGTGTTCGATGTCTCGCGGACTCTTAAGGTTTGAAACCAAATTCTTTGCTTCGTTTGGAAGATCGATATCAGTCTTCATATCAAGTCCGAACTTATACATATAATTTGAAAAAACATTATTGCCGACTTTTCCCACGATGTATGCCATACCAACATTGAGCGACTCTGAAAGCGCACTCTGGATCGTCGTGACTCCTCGTTCTTTACCATCAAAGTTTGATATTTTTTTATTGTTTACGGTTATAAAACCCTTGTCGTAATAGGTCGTATCTGCACTAATCTTCCCTGTATCAATACCGGTTGCAACCGTCAGTGGCTTTATAATAGAACCCATTTCATAGACATTTTCTACCAAAGGGTCCGAAAAAACACTGACATTGGTCTCTGCTCGCGTATTGTTGAGGTCAAAGCCGGGACTGGTTGCCATCGCATAGATCATCCCCGTCTTTGGATCGACAATAATACCCCCTGTATACTCGGACGAATATTTCTTATTCACAGCCTCTAAGATATTTTGAAGATATGACTGAACAGTCGGTTCGATCGAAGTCACGATGTCTCCTTCGCGCGTGTCGGTGGTAGCTTTTTCAATATTTGAAAATATCTGTGCAAAAAAGTTTACATATGCTCCGGGAGACCGCTTGAGTGTAGTTTCGTAAAAGCTCTCGAGTCCATAGCGACCAGCCAAGTCGTTACCCTGATAGCCCAAAAAACCGATCGCGTGCGAAGCAAGCGTGTCTCCTGGATAAAACCGCCAACGGTCCTTGTAGACGTTTACACCGGGTATGGCGAGGTTGCTGATCTGTTCTCCCACACTGTATTCAACGCGTTTTGCCACTTCTTCATACGGGTCGTTTACTTTGGTTGCTTTTTGAATGAACTCCTTTTGTTCGAGGGGTATTAAAGTCGAAAGTTGGATGAAAACAGCTTCAGGATTTTTTATGATTGTTGGATTCAGAGCTACCGTAAAACCATTTTTAAGAGTAGCAGCAGAAACTTCCTCTCCAAGCTTACTGGTAAAAAAGATAGAGCCTCGGTTGAAAATATTGGTACCTGAGCGAGCGTACTGCCGGTCTGCTTTCTCGCTATAGGTGTCATGTTCCATTACTTGGAGCACATAGAGTCGTCCGATAATAAACAGTGCGATAAAAACAATACAGAGAGACAGAAAACGTATCCTTGATGTGCTCGGAGAAGAAGACATAACAAAAAAGTATCTCTGTATTATAGCAGAAATCCTATTCTAAACAGAATAATTTTTTAGTAATCCGACTGAGTTCGTGAAGCGAAGCTCACGGAATGAGGAGTGATAAAGGTTTTAGTTTTTACTTCAGAAAAGCCCAGGTTTTGTGCTCGAGCGAGGGTTATATTGTTCTTGAGTCCAATCAAGTCAAATTCTTTCTGTCCTATTGAAAGTGCGATCTCCCCAGACTGAGTTTCGAGGCGCTCTCGCACTACCACATTATGAATCGTGCTTGTTATACAGTATATATAGAAGATAGCTGAAAAGAATATAATAGCTGAAAGAGTCCAGAATATATTTTTTTCATCCTTCAAACTATGAGCATAAGTATTCATAATGACGTAATAGAGTTTAGAAAGAGCTAATTTTTTTGAATAATTCGTAACTTGGCACTTCGTGAACGAGGGTTCTCGTACACTTCTTCTTCGTTTGGTGTTATGGGCTTTTTGGTTATCCGCATTCCCTCTTTCGCAGCCTCGAGAGATTTGAAATGTTCTTTCACGATGCGATCTTCGAGACTGTGGAAAGAAATGATGGCGAGCCTACCCTTAGGTGCAAGCTGTAGGAAGCTTTTCTCCAGTCCTTCTTCGAGCGCGTAGATCTCGTCATTGACCGTAATCCGCAGAGCCTGGAATGTCCTGGTTGCCGGATGCGTCTTGCCATGGTGGTAAAAGCGCGGAGTGGAAGCGAGGATCACATTGACGAGGTCTGTCGTGGTTTTAATCTCGCTCAGTTCACGAGTCCGAACAATCCCCCTTGCAATACGTCCTGCAAACTTTTCTTCTCCATATGAGCGAATGATTGTCCGGATCGAGTCTTCATCCCACGTGTTTACAATGGTATGAGCATCGTATTCTTCTTCCCCAAGTTCCTTTTTAAAGGTCATCTTGAGAGGCTCATCAGAACGAAATGCAAACCCTCTTCCCGACTCTTCGAGCTGGTTTGAAGAAAGTCCGATGTCGAGCAGTACTTTGTTGACTGACTCAATACCGAGAGCGTGGAGATGCTCATCAATATTTCGGAAACTTCCCGATACATAGGTGATATCACATTCCACATTCTTCAAACGTTCTTTAGATCGCTCCAGAGCATCGAGATCAAGGTCAATACCGATTAGTTTGACACTTTTGCCAAACTTTTCTGCAATCGCGAGTGTATGTCCTCCATTCCCCAATGTCCCATCTACAATCACATCCCCGGTCTCTATATCCAGACCCTTGAGAACTTCTTGTAATAATACGGATCGATGAATCATGGTAATGATTAAAAGGTTTCAAATTCTAATGTAGTTCGAGACGCAAGCTTTGTTTGGGACCAAGCTGTACATGTAGTACTGCGCGGGATCAAACAAAGCGAAGCAACAAAGAAATACATAAAATTTGGAAGCTTTAGAGCACTCCGACTTGCCCCAGCTTTTCTGCGAGCGTATCGGCTTGTTTTTCCACGACCTTCTTATACTCTCCCCACGCTTTCTCATTCCAGATCTCAACTCGATTTGAGACTCCGATCAACACGACTTTGTTTTTCAAAGAAGCACGATCACGGAGGAAATCTGGGATGAGGATCCGTCCGATAGAATCGACTTCTGCCTCAACCGCGCCACCAAACATAAAGCGGTTGAAACTTCGATTATCGGACTGCAAGAGAGAAGAACTGTTGAGCTTGGACTCGATTATTGACCATTCTTTGAGTGTAAATACAAAGAGACAATTATCGAGTCCTGGAGTTACCACAAGCTTTTTTCCCATTTCAGAACGAAACTTCGCTGGAAGCGAAACTCTGTTCTTTTCATCGATGCTGTGTGTGTATTCTCCGATCAACATTACAGTATATTATTACATTTACCACTTCTTCCCACTTACATAGTATTATATACCACTCTCTCCCACAGTCCAACACTCAACCCTGTGGATAATTAAAGTTCATTAAAAAAGCCACCAGTTGGTGGCTTTTTCTCTTAATTAGCTGTTTAACTTTACTCAATCCTTGGTCGCATAAGTGGGAATGTTTGCAATTCGCGTAGTGGCTTATCCGCCAAGAATGCAAACAGTCTTTCGCCAAAGCCAAAGCCACAAGTCGGTGGCATGCCGTATTCGAGCATTTCTACAAATTCATTATCCGGCATCATTGCTTCTTTGTCTCCACCTTCTATAAGTTTTTGTTGAGTAGCAAAGCGCTCTGCTTGGTCAATCGGGTCATTAAGCTCTGAGTACCCTTTACCAACTTCACTTCCTGCAAGAATTGGTTGAAATATCTGTACAGTTTTTCCATCTGGATTAAGTTTTGCAAGAGGACCCACGAGACTCGGGTGATTGATAAGAAAAGCAGGGCCTGTGATGTTTTTGCGGCAGTATTTCCAGAGAGTATCAGTGAGTCTTTCTTTATTTTCACCTTCGTATCGAACACCAATCTCTGCGAGCTTCACTTTCATTATATCTTCGCTTGCAGAAGTTACATCAATACCAGTTTGTTTTTTAATTTCTTCGACATAGTCGACTGTGCTCCAGTCGGAAGCTAGGTCGAATGTATGTCCACGAGTTGTAAACTCTGTCTTTCCAAATACCTCAATTGCGATTGTGCGGTACATTTTCTTCACGAGTTCCATACCGTCTGTGTAGTCGGCAAAAGACCAGTAAAACTCCATATTAGTAAACTCCTGCAAATGTTCCGGACTTGAACCTTCATTTCTGTACACGCGCCCGATTTCAAAAGTCTTAGAGAAACCGGCGGCCATGAGACGCTTCTGCCAGAGCTCTCCTACTGAAATACGTAAAAATACGGGCAGGTCATAGTCATTGTGATGCGTCTTAAAGGGCTCGGCTTCTGCCCCACCAGTAGTTACTTCAAGTGTTGGTGTCTCTACTTCCAAGAAGCCCTCTTTTTTCAAGAATTCTCGAGTAACATCCCAAAATTTACTTTTTTTGTAGACCAGTTCTCGTGCTTCATCATCCATTAAAAAGTCGAGATATCGTTTTCGATACCGCTCATCCACATCCGTCAGACCATGCCACTTTTCAGGCAAAGGTAAGAGGGTTTTTGCACCCATAATCCATGATTTTGCAAGCACACTCGCCTCGCCTCGCTGGCTTGTGAGGGCATGGCCTGTCACTCCAATAAAATCACCGATATCGATAACATCTGTAAAGAAAGCGAACTCTTCTTCTCCAAGCTCGTCTTTTTTCAAAATAACCTGGAATTTTGCTGTGCCATCAAAAAGCACCACAAAAAGAATTGCTCCTTGGCCTCGAAGAGCCATAATACGTCCAGCGACAGAAAAAGCCTCGGCCGAAGCTTCTTTCTCTGCAAATGTAGCCTTAAGTTCTGCAAGAGAAAAATCTCTTGGAATTTTTGCAGGGTACGGATTCACCCCCTTTGCTTTCAAAAGTTCTAGTTTATGTAGTCGTCCGTCGCGAATTTCATCAAGTGATGCCATGTGTCTCTATATGATAATAGAAAAATAGGAAAATAGGAAATAGAAAAAATCTACGAAATCATAACTTTTTTAGAGACTCTCGGAAGCGGGTGAGAAGTGATTGTATCACTTCGCAAGACCTTGAATGTTCTGTATTCAGAATGTGAAAGGTGTATAGTCCCTGTAAGGGAGCTGAGAGGGAGCAAAAACCGTGGGAACGTTTTATGCGTGCTCTAAAAAAGTTGTGCTGAGTCAGATTTTTGAAATTATTTGATCTCTGTGACCTTATATGTCACACTTCCTGAAGGAGCGTCGAAGGTGAATGAATCCCCTTTTTTCTTTCCAATCACCGCCTGACCAAATGGAGATTTGATAGAGATTTTACCAGAAAGAGCGTCCGCTTCTTCTGTACCGACAATCGTGTACTGTATTTTCTTGCCGTTTTTTTCAACAGTAATCTCTGAACCGACGTTTACACTACCAGTCGTAGAATGTTCACTGATAATCATCGCGGTCTTTAGGATACCTTCGAGTTTAGCGATACGATCTTCGACAAAAGCCTGACTGTCTCGTGCCTCATGATACTCTGCATTTTCTGAAAGGTCTCCGAGGGACTTTGCATACTCAAGCTGCTCTGCTACTTCCTTTCGTTTTGTTGATTTTAAGTGTTCAAGCTCTTTTTCAAATTCATCAAATTTCTCTTTTGTGAGGTACTCTTTTTCGTTCATGGCTATGTAGAAAATATTAGTTGATTGGCCACACTATACCAAAAATGGACCAAAAGGTCAAAAATAATGGAAAATGGCCACCCCAAAAGGAGTGGCCAAACTTTTTTGATATAGGTAATTACGAACCTGTCGGAGCCAACTGGACCGGACCCTTCGGCGGCATCTTTTTCAGATCTTCAATGGAAACCACCTTACCGAGCATCGGCAAGCTAATCCGTCTGGTTGGATTATTATCATCGCCGCAAGGACCATTTCCTCCCTTCTTTTTCAACGGTAGAGTGATTGGAAGGAAGATCACTCCAAACATAGCGATTGCACCAAATCCAAATCCGAAGAACACATCAATCCAACTTATTGGTGTCCTTTGGATTTTTTCCCAACCCGGACCTGGATGACTGTATCCAAAGTAGACCATGCCGCCGTTAAAAAGCATCCACACGCTCAGTACAACAACAGGCCAATAGCTTCTCAATTTGTCTTTCATCAAGACCTCCTTATTCAAATTATCATACACATGATAAATGTCAAGTATATCATTTGGAGATCAATGTGAATGCTTTCCGGAGCCCCCGCAGGGTCTGAGCCGGTGTTGTCAAGGCACCCCGTTCTTGACAACTCAGGCCCGAGGACAGCCAAAAGTGCTCGCTGGAGACTTTTGGGCAGCTCCGGAAAGCATTTGCATTGAGCTCCTCGTAATATTACTACTCAGAAAAATATTCCAGCGCATTCAAGTTCATCCAATTAAAAACATCACGCATGATTAAGGTCGCTCCTACCTGGTTATTCGACTTCCCTTTCTCCATCACCACCGCAAATGCATATCGAGGCTTGTCTGCCGGGAAAAAACCAACTGTCCACGAGTTGACGAGGCTTTTAGTCGGACCGAGTTCTGCGGTACCAGTTTTTGCAGCCACTTTTACAAAAGGAAATGAAAGGGACTGAGCAGTACCTTCAGTTACCGTCATCCGCATACCTTCTCTCACAATCTGGAAATTAGACTCCGCAAGTGGGACTGGCACTGAAAGACTCTGATAAGAGTCATTTGGCTTAATGACCGTTGGATACAAAAGCTTTCCACCATTTGCAATCGCGCCAATCGCTCTTACTGCCTGCAGAGGCGTCACCTGTACTCCGTACTGGCCAATCGATGTGTTGTAAGTATCTCCGAGTCGCCACTCTTCTTCTGCGCCAAATAAGGTCTTCTTCCACGTGGGGTTTGGTATCACTCCTGCTTTTTCGCTGTAACTCTCGATCCCTGTCTTTTCCCCAAACCCAAACATGCGCATGTATTTTTCTATTCTTGAAATACCCAGACCTTTCTGACCTTCGAATCCACCTCCGACTTCAAAAAAATAAACGTTCGAAGAGACGGCGATCGCTCTGCGAAGATTGACGAGTCCGTGCGCTTTCCAGTCACGAAAGACAGTCGGTTTATCAGGATTGTATGGGTTTGGAATCGTGAGAGATCCTGTAGAAAGAATTTTCTTCTCTGGATCAATAATCCCTTCAGTGAGTGCTCCCATTGCGATAAAGGGCTTTACAATAGAGCCTGGAGTATAGAGACCGGAAACCACTCGATTCAAAAATGGATTATTCTTGTCGATCAGATAGGTTGTAATCTTCGCACTATCAGATCCGAGAGAGAGCACATTTGAGTCGTATTCAGGAAAGCTTACCATCGCAATGATCTCTCCCGACTCTACATCCATGATCACTCCGCCTCCTCCACGGTAGCCCGCCACAGCAGCATATTTAAGCATTGCATCATGCATGCTTTTCTGAACTCCTGCATCAATTGAAAGATGTAAGTTTGCTCCATCCACCGAAGGTTCCACTACTCGAAGCGACGTTGCTTTGCCAAGTGCATCGGTTTCCGTTAGCCTGTAGCCATTTACACCAGAAAGTTCACTGTCATAGAGCTTTTCAATACCATCTTTCGGAACATAGGTGGTTTGATAATAAAAACCAGATGAATCTTTCGTCGGATATTTTACATATCCGAGTACTGTAGAGAGTCCGGTCGACGTTGCATAGACACGACGAGCAAAATCTCCGTTTGTTTCATTCAAATCATTCCATGCAAGCGGCGTGTCGTGCCGGTCAAAGATCACTCCTCTGTTTGCGAAGACAATAGAATCTGCAAGACGATTATTCTCACTTTTTTGCGTATATTTTTTTGCGAGAGTCACCTGCAAAACCCAGAGTTTGTAGGTAAACACACCCCCAACCACAAGAAAAAGTAATGCGAGGAGAGAAATGGAACGCTTTCCGATCGGCTGTTCGATGCGTCCTTCAAATTGATGTACATCGAACTGTGGGAGATTTTCTCCGTCGATAAAAATCTCATCCGGATCGATATCCTTGTATTGTTTTTTAAATCTAAATAAAGAGAGAAGCTGAGAAAACATATTTTTATATTACGAGAATTTTGCCCATATTATCTTTTTCTTAAGTATGTCCACCCTCCTTACAGGAGCAGTATACCTTGTCGGTCTTTTGATTACAAAAGTCCTGGCAAGGTCTTGCGAAGTGATAACATCACTTCTCACCTGAGAAACTTTAAGTCCGCACGTATGACTTGATGAAATAAACTAAGGCACAAACGATGCTTGCTGCATAGGTATACGTATTTGATACTCCGTAAAGATTGTCAGCTAAAAAGCCCAGAGCTATTACTTCTATTGCAGGAGTGTAGTAAATACAGTATGCAAGTGTAGCCGGCACCAAAGCCCACCAAGGCAGCAGGAAAAAAGCGAGAAAGAGTGCTGTGAAAAATATAAGGCGTAATTGTATATCTGTATCCATTTTTTATTTGATTTGTAATTCCAAAACTCTTACGAATCATATCCTTTTTAGAGCACGCATAAATTTCTACTGAAATTTTGCTCCCTCTCACATCGTCATGTTCCGAGAGTCTCCAAAAAGGATATGCTTCGACAAGTTTTTCAACTCCCAGTACTACAATCCGATCAACACTGACTTCGTCTGGAAGATTGCTTTGGGTACGCGAGCATATACTCTCTTAAATGAATTCTGTGATGTTTCGTCGATTGCATATACCTCTGCCACAATGCCTATGTCGTAGGAAGGTTCGGTCAAACTGTCCCCTATGTTAATATCAAAATCTTTTGGTACGTAGATCTCAAAATTCCCACCTCCTTTTCCCGTCACCAAAAGAGAGACCCCTGTACGACTTACCAAGAACTCTTGTGCTTCGCCTCCCGAAGAAAACAAAGTAACGAAAGAAGCATTTGAGGTCACTTTTGTCACTCGACCAATCACGAGCCCTTTGTTGGCATAGACAAGATTTCCAACAGAAACTCTGGCAAAAGTCCCTTTGTTCACCACAAAAGAGTCGTAGGGAGTAAAGGGTGGTTTTGAAAGTACTCGTGCAAGTGTGACCCCGCTTTTTACTGAGCTGGAAGCAGAGTCACCCAGAAGCGTCTTTAGGTCGGTGTATTCTGTCTGCATCTGATTGAACTCCACTTCTCTCACACGAAAAGCATACAATTCATCTCGCAGCTTTTCATTTTCTTTTCGAAGCGTGCTGCTACGAGAAAAGAAACCAAAAAAACCTGAAGATGAACTCATGGTAGCATCTCGAAACATCCACAATGGCTTTGCGATTGAAAGTACAGTAGATGAGAGAATATTTGGAAAGAAAAACTGGAGTGAGAAGAAACATGCAAGTACGAAAAGAATCGTACCGAAAACCTTCTTTATATTGCTTTTCGGCTTACTTCTTAGGAGGGAGTTCATCTTCGTTTGCGATTAATACTTCTCTGTATAATTCAATATTTTCAAGTATTACTCCTGTACCGCGACAGACAGCGGTTAAGGGGTCTGGAGCGATATGCACATTCATCTTCGTATACTCTTCAATCACCTGTGCAAGACCAGGAATAAGAGCTCCACCTCCAGATAAGTAGATACCACGCTGCATGATATCAGAGATGATTTCAGGTGGAGTGATCTCGACCACTTCTTTGATCGACTCGACCAATGTATCGATCGATTGAGAAATTGCCTCTCTAATATCAGAGTCTGTCACGATCACTTCTCGAGGAAGGCCAGTGATCAGGTCTCGACCTTTGATCGACGCTTCGAGTGGTACGCTGCCCTGGAGAACTGCGCCAATTTTGATCTTTACATCTTCAGCAGTTTTCTCTCCGATCAGAATTTTGAATTCGCTGCGCACATAGGAAATAATATCGGTGTTGAGTTTGTCTCCGGCGATCCGTAAGTTTTTTGAACGCACCACACCACCAAGAGAAATGACTGCAATGTCTGTCGTCCCTCCACCAATATCCACAATGAGATTGCCGACCGGTTGCATGACTGGAAGTCTAATACCAATCGCGGCAGCCATTGGCTCTTCGACGATATGCACTTCACTTGCTCCTGCATTTTTTGTCGCATCTCGCACCGCGCGAATTTCCACGTTCGTAATGCCAGACGGCACTCCCACCACCACTCGAGGACCAATGAGCTTCTTATTATCTTTTTGAGCTTTGTTCAGAAGATACGTAATCATTTCTTCAGTCACTTCAAAATCAGAGATCACTCCGTCGACAAGTGGCCGGACCGCCACAATGTGTGCAGGAGTTCGTCCAAGCATGTTTTTTGCATCAGTTCCTACAGCGACGACACGCCCGGTTTTTTGGTTGACTGCGACAACTGAAGGTTCGGTAATAATAATACCTTTTCCACGCACATAGACGAGCGTATTTGCAGTACCGAGGTCGATACCGATGTCATTGGAGACCATATGTCTAAATCGTTCGAATATAGCGAGCATAATAACCACATCATAGCAGGGGTAGAGATGAGAAGCTAGATGTAAGAAGTGAGAAAAAATTGCACACTAGTGCAATTTTTTTAAGTCTATTTGTTAACAAAACTCGAGCTCCTTTAAACCATCACTTTTTGTGAGCACGCATAAATTTCTTACTGAAATTTTGCTCCCTCTCAGACCGTCGTCTTCCGAGAGTCTCCCAAAAAGTGATGCTTTAAAAGCTCTCACTTGGGTGATTAAGCTACAGACTTCTCAAGAATTCCTCTTCCTCCATCATTTCTGCTTCAGTCGCTGTTCTTTTTTTTACTTCAAGCTTCCCGCTTTGCAATGTTTTTTCCGAAATTACCACTCGAGTTGGAATACCGATCAGGTCTGAATCTGCAAATTTTTCTCCCGGACGCAACTCGCGGTCGTCGTACAAAGTTTCCACTCCAAGAGTTTTTAGTTTTTCATAAAACAAATCCCCTGCCACAGCTACTTCTGGAGAGTTGCCGAGGATTACCAAGTGCACTCGAAAAGGCGCCACTTCCTCTGGCCAGACAATTCCTTTTTCGTCTCCAAGTAGTTCAACGATTGTTCCCATGAGTCGTGAAGGTCCGATACCGTAGGAGCCCATCACCACAGGAATAGCATTCCCAGTTTCGTCAGTGTATGTAAGTCCAAGAGATTCTGAAAACCGAGTACCGAGCTTGAAGATATTTCCAACCTCGATTGATTTCTTTTCAACCAAGTCATCTTTTGAAATACCAAGATCTGTAAGGATAACATCAGTTAATACTTCTTTGTTGATTGCAATACCTTTTTCTTCGTGCACGTAAATCAAATCTTCTCCAGCAGAAGATACTGTTTGAAATTCATGGCTGTATTTTGAAAATGCTCCACCGGAAGCAAATGTTTTATATGTCAGATGCCCGATACCAGCTCTTTCAAATATTGTTTTATATGCGCCGCTTACTTTTTCATAATATGCGTCGTGACTTGCCTGATCTGCATCAAAAGAATATAGGTCCTTCATTAAAAATTCTCGTCCGCGCATAATGCCACTTTTTGCCCGCAGTTCATTTCGGAATTTTGTGTGAAATTGATACGCGTATACAGGAAGGTCCTTGTATGAGCTGATATGGTTTGTCATTACTCGTGTGATCGGTTCTTCGTGAGTCGGTGCAAGTCCTGCCACTCCGCCTGCTTTGAGGTCGGTTTTAAACCACACATCGAGAACGTCATCTGAAAATCTACCACTTTTTTCCCAAACTTCTTTATCTTGAAGTGCAGTGAGAAGCATTTCCTGCCCACCAATCGCATTCATTTCCTCACGAATGATCTCTTCAATGTTTTTGAGAACTCGGAGACCGAGAGGAAGAAAAGTGTAAACCCCCGCCATTTCTTTAGAAATATATCCTGCTCGGATTAAAAGCTGTGCATTTAAAGACACCTCATCTGCAGGCGCTTCTTTTCGAGTCTTTGTAAACAGTTGTGTTTGTCTCATCCATCCATCATATCCCAGAGCCCGTTTTTTTACAAAAAAACACAAAATACATAGGGTTCCCCTATGTATTCCCTTTGATTTAAAAATAATTTATATAGTAAAAAGACGGCTCCAGGGGGGAAACCGTCTTTTTTGGTGTAATTGTCCTAACGTGTGACGCAGGGCGCATTCGTACCTGGGGGATCAAGGGTTATAGACAACAACACCACCGAACAGAGCGGAAGCTTTTTTCATAAAGCTCAGTCCTCCTTTCTTCTATGAAAGTAGCACACTTTAGAACTCTCTGCTATTCTAAAAAAGGAAAAGTCCAAAGAAAGGAGAACTCGATGGGAAAATTATTGCAGTTTCCTGGGAAAACAAAGGCGGATCTCTGCACTGCAGAAGCTTTGTATATTAAAGCTTTAGAAGCTGTATTTAAAGGTGAAGATGAGGAGGCTGAAGTGCTCTACAGGAGAGTTGTTGAGTTAGATCCGAACATGAAATCGGCATGGCTCAATCGGGGTTCTATCCTCCTCAACTCAAAATTCTACAATCTTACAGAAGCTGAAAGATGTTTTCGACGGACTTTGGAGATAGACCCAGAGTATGCGATGGCTCACTACAATCTCGGATGTTGCCTTGATGAACAGAGAGAACTTGAAAAAGCTGTGGAATGTTATTGTGCGGCTTTGAAGCTCGATCCTTTATACACCGACGCACACTTCAATATTGCGAGTGCCTACGAAAGACTCGATCAAAAAGGTAAAGCCTTTGGCCATTGGAAGCTCTATTGTCAGTACACAAAAGGTTCTAAACCTGATAGTGCATTCTTATACGCACAGCGACGAATGCACTACTGGAAAAACAGACTAGAGCAACCTGAGGACACTAATATGAGCCATGATCACTAAAACAATTTTAGGGATCATGGCTCTTTTTTTAAAACAATTTTATAATATCATTCAAAGTCACTACTCCCATAAGAATCAGCAGTAAAATAAATCCGGAAGCATTCACCCACGTAGCCACCTTGCTTGGAATCTTCCGCCTTGTCACCGCTTCGATCGCCACAAACAAAAGTCGTCCTCCATCGAGTGCTGGGAATGGTACGAGGTTGATCACAGCGAGGTTGATCGAAATAAGTGCGGTCAGTGAAAGGAGATACGTAAAGCCAAGCTTACTTGCATCTTTCACCACACCTGCAATACCAACCGGTCCTGAGACTTGAGAAAAGTCAGACTTAAACGTCACGACATTCCACAGAAATTGTCCAAGTCCAGCCGCAGTCGCCCACGTAAGCTGTGCGGTGGTCATTATTCCCTGGAGGATAGCGGTATGAACGGGCAGTTTCAAAATACCTACTGTATCCATTGAGATCCCCACCGTTTTTCGGCCAGGTACGAGCGTATCAGTGGGTATAATGAATGCAGTCATTGGTGCACTCCCCCCTCTTTGATAGAGCATCGTAATCTTCTCTCCATCTGACTCACTGATCACTTTAGAAACTTGCTCAGGAGTCAAGTTCCCTTCTGTATCGAGCTGAGCACCTTTGTCATTACCGGTAGCTTCCACAAAAAGAATAGCATCCCCAGATGCAAGACCTGCTTTCTGTGCAGGAGAACCCGGAAGAACAGCTGTTACCGTAAGTTTTGGATTTTGTATCTCTCCAAAACGTGAGGTGTCTACTGTTGCAGGCTGACCAATCATAAAACCAATAGAAAGGAGTAGTGCAGCAAACAAAATATTGAAAACAACACCAGCCACAAGCACGAGAGCTTGAATATACTTTGGTTTATAGTAAAAACTTTTCCCTTTATTTTCTAGAGATATCTCCTCTGCATGCGGATCTTCTCCAAAAATCTTTACAAACCCTCCGAAAGGGATCGCATTGAGGGTGTACGTAGTCTCCCCGATCTTTTTTGAGATGATCTTTGGGGGAAAGCCGAGACCAAATTCATCGACGCGGATGCCCGACTTCTTTGCAACAATAAAATGCCCACATTCGTGGACGAAGATAAGAACAGCAAGAATAATGATGAATATGATGATGGACATACTAATAGAAGTTAGATAATAGACGTAAGAAAAAAATGCTACTCTGCTATTTCTTTCTCTTTCTTTGCGACCAATTCTTCCAGGGCTAGTCCACCCTGATCTACATATTTCTGAAGCTCGGTCTTGAGTCGGAACTTTTCATCTTCAGAGATTTCCCCTTCTTTTTCTTTTCGTTCGATATCTTTGATCGTCTTTTCTCGCTCACCTCGAAGAGTGATGCGCGCTTCTTCAAGCTTTTGCTTTGCGAGCTTTACGAGCATTGCTCGGCGGTCTGAGGTCAGGTCAGGAAAACTGATACGAACACCTTTTTCGTCTGTTGCGAGAGAAAGGCCAAGATCTGCAAGCATGATTGCTTTTTCCACTGCTTTTGCTAAAGACATATCCCACGGAGTCACTCGCATCATACGTGCATCTTCGACTGATATGCTACCCACTTGATTAATGGGCATCATCGAACCATACGCTTCTACCATAACGGAGTCCAAAAGTGCAGGAGTCGCCCGTCCAGTACGAATACCCGCAAACTCTGCCTTGAGCCACTCTTCTGTTCCTTTGATACCTGCTTTTAAGTCCTTAAAATCGTATGCCATATGAGTTTACTATAGCAAATCAGACAGAAAGCGCCACCTGTTCCAAAAGCATTTTTGTCATCGCTCCACGAGAAAAGAGCGCAGTGCGGGTTTTTTCACAGAGGGTAAGCTCGGTTGCATGTGCTGAAACTCCCCCGTCCTGGTACAGTTCGGCTTCTATATTATTGAGCAAATAAATAGCTGACTGCTTTGTCTTTTTTTCATCACTGATATCGTCAGTCATTTCTTTAATATGAGCCAAGCGGTCTGCGACCGAGAGCTTTAAAAATGAAGTGTGATTATTCTCACCTTGCGAGTCGTGAAGCATACGCACGCGAGAACGGAGTGTCGGGAGGAGTGTGTCTTGTGGAAGGAAAACAAAAAAGTGAGTATCTGGAGTCGGCTCTTCAAATATTTTCAAAAGCGCATTCTGAGCTTCTTCACCCATGTAACCCGTCTTCACGACAAAAATCTGTTTGCTTCCTCCCAAACTTTTCCCACTCTGGAGCATTCCGAGTGTTCGCGCAGTAGCAACTGAAAATGAAGGTTCTGTAAAAATACGGTAATCAGGATTCCCGACGACAGCGACAGAAAGGTGTTCAGTCAAAAAACTTTCAAATGCAGGAAAAAGAGTCTCGACATCCCCTACGCACACATATGCATGATGCAGATTATTTTCTTTTTGAAGTAATTCAAACATAAGGATAAGTATAACAAATAAGGCGCCGAGATGTGATATCGGCGCCTTTGAAAAACTTTTTAAAATTAGAATGAAAACAAACACGTCCGCCCTTTTGGAGTTATGCTCCAACTTACTTCTGATGTAAGACCCTCTGCAACGAGACCTTTTTGAAGCATCCTCGTCAGAATACTGTCCGACCAGACCGGTAATACAGACTTTAAGTCTAAGATAGAGCAGGGACTTTGTTCATTCAAACGATTAAGGATCAGTAGTTGATCTCGAATATATTCTTGTGGCATGGCCACCTCCTCACATAATATACAATATTCCTATCGTTTTGCAATGATAGATCGTTTGTAGGTGTCCAGATGTTCCAAAGCAATACCCGTTCCTTTTACCACGCAATAAAGCGCATCCTTTGCAAGCTGTGCCTTCACCCCTGTCCGCCTAAGCACAAGCTCAGGTAAGTTCCGTAAGAGAGAGGACCCTCCAGTCATAATAATACCCTTGTCGATAATATCGGCAGAAAGTTCTGGAGGAGTCTCTTGCAACACATCCTTGATCGCTTTAATAATATCTCGCAAATCTTTTGAGATTGCCTTCACAATTTCATTGGTCTTCACCTCCACACTCCGCGGAAGCCCTGAGATAAAATCACGACCTTTTACCTGCATCGACAATTCTTCATCGAGCGGTATTGCAGAACCGATCTTCATCTTAATATCCTCTGCTGTCTTGTCTCCAATTGCAAGATTGAATGTCTTTTTTATATAGTCCGCAATCGAATGGTCGAGTCTATTGCCCGCACATTTTACTGATGTAGAAGAAACAATTCCTCCAAGTGAAATGACAGCAACGTCTGTGGTCCCTCCTCCAATGTCCACGATCATATGTCCCATCGCCTCGTGGATCGGAATACCTGCACCGATCGCAGCCAAGATCGGCTCCTTCACCACATATGCATTTTTTGCCCCTGCTTTAATCGCAGCCTCGATCACCGCACGACGTTCTGTAGAAGTCACTCCTGCAGGCACCGACACCAAAACTTCTGGCTTAAAAAAATTCCATTTTCCAAGTGCCTTGTCCATATAGTAGCGGAGCATCGCTTCAGTCACCCGGTAGTCCGCGATTACTCCATCTTTCATAGGCCGGTATGCAATGATCGCTTCAGGTGTACGACCAATCATATCTTTCGCTTCAATACCGATCGCCAGTATCTTATTATCAACTTCAGAAACAGCCACAACTGAAGGCTCATTTAGCACAATACCTCGTCCGGGAACATAGACTAATGTATTTGCAGTACCAAGATCAATTCCTAATTTTTTGGAGAAAATACTCATATCGCTTATACTATCCAAATATGACCAATTATGCAAAAAAACACCCGTATTTCCTGAGCCTTATTATTATTAGTATCATCGTCATTATCCTTTTAGCTACAGGTTTTCGCCTGCAGCCTAATCTTTCCGTCTCAAAAAACGGTAACGTTGAAATCTTTCTTCCTCTTGCAAGTACAACAGTATATATAGACACTGAAAAGATCACGACCACAGATACAGAAAATGAAACAATAACAAAATCTCTTTCTGTAAAAACTCATAGCGTTCTTGTTGGGCGACTGGGCTACTTGCCGTGGATAAAAGATATAGTGATAGAGCCCAATACTACAGTCGTGCTTAAGCCAATCTTTATCACTGCAAATGCAACAGGACAGCTAATAACTAAAAATGATCCTCAATATTGGAAGCTTCGCGGCAATGTCGAAAAAGCAGCCCTCCCCACAGAAACAAATCCTCGTGTCCAAGGTGGGGTGACACTGTGGGTAACAGGTAATACTGTCTACATGAAAGAAGGAGGTATACAGAAAACAATTATTACAACAATAGAAACAATACGTTCTCTCGACTTTTATAAAGACCGGACAGATGTGATCATGTTTGCTTCGGACAATGGCGTATATGCTCTTGATGCAATCGAAAATGCAGCAGAACACAAAGCAAATTTCCTGCCAATATACAGAGGAACAAAGCCTGTCTTCCTCAAAACTGACAATGCATTCCTCTATGTGCAGGATGGAGAAAACCTCATGATGGTCGTGATATAATCGAAGGATGAACATCCTCGAAGTCATCCCTATTGCCAAAGCGATTTCGAAAGAAACACTAACGTATTTTTCTGCAGCTTCTATTCCCCTGGGATCGGTCGCACATATCCCCCTCCGAAACAAAAAAATATACGGCATTGTCGTTTCCTCACAGCCTGTTTCTTCAAAAAAAGGTGAGATCAAGAACCTCTCGTACCAGATCAAGAAAATCGATGCGGTCCATGAAAAGACATTTCTCCTTCCTGAATTCATAAAAAGTGCAGAAAAGATTGCCGAATACACCGCTTCCTCTACTGGTGCAGTTCTTTCTGCTCTCGTTCCAAAAGTACTCGTAGAGTCTGTCCGCTCTCTCGGAGAGCCGAAAGTGAGAGAAAGAGTTTCAAATCCACACATCCTCGTACTCCAAGCAAGTGACGAAGAACGCTATGCAATGTACAAAAGCTATATCCGCGAAGAGTTTGCTCGGAGCGGTAGCGTATTCTTCGTATTACCAACAATCGAAGATATCAAAAATGCAAAAAAAAGTTTGGAAAAAGGTATTGAGAAATACACCTACATCTTTCACAATGAGCTTTCGAAAAAAGAGATTGTGGAGACCTGGAACAATGTAGTTTCCTCCGAGCACCCTATCCTCGTCCTCTGCACCGGTTCTTTCTTGTGCGTCCCCCGCCACGACCTCGGGACGATTATTGTGGAGAATGAAAGCTCGCGCGGATACACCGGACATGTGCGTCCGTACATAGACGTACGAAAAGCAGCTGAAATCATTGCCCACACCTACGGCGTAAAGCTCATATTTGGCGATATGGCATTACGCATCGAGACTGTCTGGAAACAAAAAAACGACGTGTATACCGAACTCTCCACACTCAAGTTCCGCTCCCTTTCCTCTACTGAGTCGGCACTCATTGACGCTCGTCGGCCGAAGAATGCTCCGAGCAAAAAATTTGATATCCTCACTCCTGCACTCAAGGAACTCGTTCGGCAGAACAAAGAGCACAATGAACTTCTTTTTCTGTTCTGTGGTCGAAAAGGACTGGCACCTCTTTCAGTCTGTCATGACTGTGGAGAAACCGTGACCTGCGAGGAATGTGGCGCACCGGTGACAACCTACTCAAAACGCTCGGGATCCGAGACAATGCACATGTTCGTATGTAATAAATGCGGAACAAAAAGAAGTGCACACGAGATCTGCAAACGCTGTGGAAGCTGGAATCTCCAAACGCTTGGAATCGGTATCGAAACAGTAGAAAAAGAATTGAAAACTTTGTTTCCAGACACAACAGTGTTCGTGATGGACAAGAACAGTGTGAAGACCCACAAGCAAGCCGTGGCACTTGCTGACAAATTCTACGATCACCCAGGAAGTATTTTACTCGGTACTGAAATGGCACTGACGTATCTCAATAAGAAAGTAAATAATGCAGGCGTGGTATCGCTCGATGCATTTTTTGCTATCCCTGATTTCCGCATCAATGAAAAGATAATGCACATCCTCCTCTCGCTCCGCACCATGGCCGAACAAGCACTCATCGTGCAAACCCGGCAACCCGAACAAAGCGTCTTTGAGTATGCGCTCAAAGGAAACTTATCGGACTTTTACCGAGAAGAAATCGCTCTGCGCAAGAACCTTGGCTACCCACCCTTTCAAACATTCATCAAAGTGAGTCGTGAAGGAAAAAAAGTGGAGGCTCGTAAAGCAATGGAGGAAGCTAAGAAATTCCTTGCTCCTTATGACGTTTCTTTATTTGAGTCGTTCCATAAAAAGACAGATACAAACTACATCGTGCATGGTCTGATCGTCCTCCCAGCCGACGAATGGGTCGATAAGACTCTCCTTGCAAAACTCAAAGCCTTACCGCCGGACTTCCAGATCAAAATAGACCCTGATTCACTTTTGTGATAGATTTTAGGAATCTTATAAAACTCGTCGAATCATGTTCTTTTTGGAGACTCTCGGAGCGCGACGGCGCGAGAGGGAGCAAAATTTCAGTAAGAAATTTATGCGTGCTCCAAAAAGGACATGGTTCGGAAGAGTTTTATAGTTTAAAGTACAAATCAGATTTCCTATATGGTAACTATAATTCAAAAAGAACATCCTACCCTACGAACTAAGTCGAGAGAAGTGCCTTTGGGCGAGATTGCAAGTCCTCTGATCAAAAAGATAATTGAGGATATGATATCTGCCCTAGAGTCTCAAGACGATGGAGTAGCGATCGCAGCACCACAGATAGGAAAAAGCTATCGTATATTTATCGTCTCTCATAAAGTCTTTGAGATCAGTCCGGGGCACAAAAAAAGGCGAGGAAAAAATATGGTCTTTATTAATCCGAGTTTGACCAAGCTTTCTAAAGACAAGAAAAACCTTGAGGAAGGCTGCCTTTCTGTCCGCTACCTGTACGGCAAAGTAACCCGCTCTCACCGAGTAACTGTAGAAGCACTAGACGAAAGTGGTACTTCTTTTAAAATGAGTTCTTCGGGCCTCCTTGCACAGATATTCCAGCACGAGATTGACCACTTAAATGGTATTCTTTTTATTGATAAAGCAAAAAATATAGAAGAGATCATTCCTGAACACATAACTTCAAAAAACCAAAAATAGTATGAATATGCTCTTCTTTGGAACATCAGAACTTTCGGTGACAGTACTCGAAGAACTCCAAAAAGCCGGTCTTCTTCCAAAAGCAGTTATCTGTGCAGAAGACAAGCCTGTCGGAAGAAAAATGATCATTACTCCTCCACCTGCAAAGGTGTGGGCCGAACACAGAGGTATCCTCGTGTTCCAGCCGGCAACCCTGCGAGAAGAAAAAGAACTGAACATTACGGAGAAAATAAAAAACCTCGTACCCAATTGCGATCTTTTTATCGTTGCTTCCTATGGAAAAATTATTCCTCAGGCAATGTTAGATATTCCAAAACATGGCGCTCTGAACGTACATCCTTCCCTTCTCCCACGCCTGCGCGGCCCGAGTCCAATCCAGTCCGCAATCCTTACAGAAGAAGAAACGGGGGTTAGTATCATGCTCCTCGATGCAGAGATGGACCACGGAGCGCTCCTTGTTCAAGAAAAAGTAGAGGTCACCCCGTGGCCACCATATGCAGAAGAACTGGAATCAATCCTCGCACACCGCGGTGGCAGGATACTTGCGGAAATAATCCCCAAATGGATCCGCGGAGAAATACAGTCAACAGAGCAAGATCACAGCAAAGCGACCATATGCAAAAAGATACAAAAAACCGACGGTGAAGTCGATCTTGTGTCGGGAGATCCTTATGAGATTTTCAGGAAAGTACGCGCTTTTAGTGGCTGGCCAGGAACGTACTTTTTTACAGACTATAACGGCATGCGAATTCGTGTACTCATCACAAAAGCAGATTTTGAAAATAACACCTTAGTTATCACCCACGTCAAACCAGAAGGTAAGAAAGAAATGTCGTATGCCGACTTTCTCCGAGGAAAACATTCTTAATCTTGAATTTAAAACCTTGTCGAGTCACAAGTTTCTCAGGGCCTTGCACAGTCAATTAGAAAACAAACACGGTAGTCCGTGTATTGTTTTCTTGATTGGCGAGTGAGAAGTGACTTTGTCACTTCGCAAGACCTTGAACGTTTTGTAATCAAGATGTGAAAGGTGTACAGCTTCTGTAAGAAGGTTCGCTAGCCCACCAGGGCTAGACAGATTGCCGTGGGAAGCTTGTGAGGAGAAAGAGGTTTTAAATTATTCAGTCAACGAATAGTAGCTCATGTCTTTAAAACTAATTGCTTCCCCTGTTCTTTCTGCTTTTTCCATTAAAAAAAGAAGTCCGACAGTTACCATTGAACATGCAAGTACGAATACCGACAACGAACGAGAAGCGGTTGATCTTAAATTTCCTATTTTCATTATTTTTTTATGCTCTTCTAAAATTCTTAACCATATCCTTGATCCGTGATGCCCCTCTGCGAAACAATGTTTGTTTTTTTTCTTTTCGGAGAGACAGGGCCTGGTCGAGCTGATCTCTCACATGATCAATTGCTTGGTATAAGTCTGCTTTTTCCGAAACGATATAAATATGTTTATCCGGCAAAACCATATTGATCTCAGCTTTGAATATATCACCTGACTTGTGATGATTAGTAGTTTTGGCAAGCTCTATCTCACACACAACACTCGGATCAGCAAGGAGCTTTTCTAATGCAGTGATCCGTTTCAATACATAGTCTTCGATCGCTTCTGTTAAAGGCAAATGCGGAGCATGGATTCGAATATTCATATATGTTGTTGTTAGTGAATATACATATAGTATACAGGAAAAATATAAAAATCAGATGAAGATAAGTGGAGAATCTTCTACAGACTATGCCATACGGATATGTTTCTAACAAAAAACCACGCCGAAGTTTAATTCGGCGTGGCGATATCTGAGACATCTACTTAGATTCTACATCCATTTTGATCTTCAAAGCTTTCAGAAATTTCTTATCCTGGGAATTCCACGTAGCTCGCCCTACTGGCTGAGCTGGCGATTCTCGGTCATTGAATTCTTCTCGCTTATTAAAGCCGATTACAGCTTCCAAGACAAGAAAAATATCGTATCCCGCTCTCTTTATCTCCCCAATCGCCTCTGCGATCCGATCACTCTCGGATAAGGATCCGTTAATGGCACTTCCGAGATCCTGCATGAGCTCCTTAAGCCGATCATCCATATAAAATTCCTCCTTTTAAAATACTACTGATTTTTAGGATAAATACAAATTTTAACCTATGCAATACTGATTATCCAAATCATCTACTCGAAGTCTTTTTGTCGACTTTTATAAATTTTAG
>JBKJHK010000037.1:0-8158 GCA_046599035.1 Parcubacteria group bacterium
GATACTTTGGATTAGAATCTCGGCCGTTTTTGGTGGACCCACCGGCCTTTTTTGTTGCCATACTCGTGTTTTATAGTAAATTCTCTGTTAAAATATTAGTATGGATAGTATAAAAGATTTTGCGTTAAAAATCAAGCCCTTTTTCACCCTTCTCCTCCTCTTGCTCGGAGCAGCACTTTTCTTTGGTCTCGGAAGGCTTTCGGCGCTCCAAAAGCAGTATTCTCCGGTTTCTATTGTAAGAGGTCAAACAAGTGTTCCAGAGGCAAGTACCAGCGCTACTTCAAGCACAACTACACTCGGGGCCAAAACAGCCATAGGGGAATCGAGTGAGGTCATTGGCTCCAAAAACGGCACCAAGTACTATTTGCCCTGGTGCGGGGCACTCAGTCGTATCAAACCTGAAAACCGTGTGGTCTTTGCATCAGCTGCTCTGGCTCGCGAGAAAGGGTACAGCCCAGCAGCGAATTGTAAAGGAACTAAGTAGTAGAAGCTAGAGGTTAGAAGTAAGAAGTTAGAGGACACGAGAAAAGCCAAGGATTTTTTCTAATATCTAACTTCTATCTTCTAGTATCTACCCAAACTGTTGATATGTTAACTGTTTATGATATGATGAAAAAGTAATGGCAGAGACTCCTACGTACACACGCGCACCGATGAAAATATCCCTTTCTCTTGGGCTTTTTTTGGCACTTCGACAGGTGCGACGTTCGAGCCTTGGAACAACAGCCCTCATTATCTTTGTCATGATGCTTACATTTCTCAACTTGGTAGTAATCCGCGGTGTGCTTGTGGGGCTCATTCAGTCTTCAGCGGATATGTTTAAGGAGCGATATGCGGGTGATATCCTGATTTCATCGCTTCCTAAAAAAGACTATATCGAAGGCAGTACCGACATCATCAATATTGTAAAGAACCTTCCGTGGCTTACTACTTATTCTCCTCGGTATGCTGAGAGTGGAACGATAGAGGGTACCTATAAAGAGCGTACCGATTTTACTGAAAGTGCAAACATGTCCGGGGGAATCGTGACGGGTATTAACCCAACACTTGAAGAAAATACAACTGGACTTTCTGATGCGGTCGTAGAGGGAAGATACCTTAATTCCGAAGATACTGATTCAATTTTGATTGGAGCAAATTTACTTAAAAAATATCTCCCAATCGAAGCACCAGGACTCTCGCTTCTTGAAAATGTAGGGGTGGGCTCACGTGTGCGACTAAAAATAAATGGCTTTACAAAAGAAGTGACCATTGTAGGAATTATGAAAAATAAAGGTGAGTTTGATCAGCGTATCGTGATGCT
This sequence comes from Parcubacteria group bacterium, assembly GCA_046599035.1. GTDB lineage: Bacteria > Patescibacteriota > Minisyncoccia > Phycocordibacterales > DATDWN01 > UBA910. The sequence goes on from JBKJHK010000037.1 coordinate 1,304, forward strand.
CGACAGTTCACTGCGTACCTTGATTGGTCGTTCTGACTATAACGTGGATGAGATTGCAGTGAAAATCAAACCAGGGACGGATCCTCAGATTGTAAAAAATGCACTCATTGCAAGTGGTGTAGACAAAAACGCACGCGTGCAGACCGCAGATGAAGCATTGCCAAAATTCCTCAAAGATATTCAGGCAACATTTGGACTTCTTGGTAATGCGATCGGTTCGATTGGCCTTGTCGTTGCATCAATCACGTTTTTCATCGTGATCTACATCAATGCGATCACTCGCCGGAAATTCATCGGTATTATGAAAGGTATCGGCATCGACTCACGAGCTATTGAATTTTCATATATCTTGCAGTCAGTCTTTTATGCCCTTATGGGAGTCATTGTCGGTATGGTGATTCTGTATGGATTCCTCATTCCGTTCATCGACGTGCACCCGATCAACTTTCCATTTTCAAACGGTATCTTGGTAGCGGAAATTCCAAATACTTTTGCTCGTGCTGGACTCCTTATGATTGCTACGATTTTTGCAGGCTACATTCCAGCACGTCTTGTGGTGAAGCAAAATACATTGGATGCAATATTGGGGAGATAAAAATTAGAGGTTAGAAGATAGAAGATAGAAGTTAGAAAAATTCAAAAATTCAAATTTTAAAAAAATGATAGAAGTCAAAAATCTTACAAAATCATATAAAAGTGGGGAAACAGTACTCACTGTACTAAAGGACCTTGCTCTTTCTGTACCAAACGGCCAGTTTCTTTCGATTACCGGACGATCGGGCTCGGGTAAGTCAACACTCCTGTATCAACTTGGTCTTTTGGATTATCCGAATACCGGAGATATCTGTATCGACGGAGTTGATGTTTCTTCTTTGGACAAAGATGCACGGACGACATTTAGACTCAACAAGCTCGGCTATGTATTCCAAGACTATGCTCTCATTCCCGAACTTTCAGCTCTGGAAAATGTTTTGATTCCTCTTCTCATGCAAGGACAGGAGCGAGTGCATGCAGAAGGGGAAGCTAAAAAAGCCCTCGAGCGTATCGGACTCGGAGATCGTATGCACTATCTTCCGAGTCAGCTTTCTGGAGGACAGCAACAGAGAGTCTCTATTGCACGAGCGATCGCGCATAAACCACAGATTATCTTTGCAGATGAGCCTACGGCAAACCTCGATACAGAAACGTCCGACACTGTGCTCAAAGCGTTTCTCGACTTACATAAACAAGGGCAGACGATTGTGATGGTGACGCATGAGGCAGAATACGCAAAACTCACGGACCGCATCGTCGTTCTGTCAGATGGGAAAATTATAGAAGATACATTAACCAAAGGACACACATATGATCAAAAAAATTAATACAAACATTAGACAGTATATACGGGAACATAAGAAGACTTCGGGAGTTGGCTTTGTCATACTTCTCGGAGTGCTTTATTTGATTTTTGGGGGCAGCTCGACCAAGGCTGAAACGGTGACTGTAGAGAAAGGAAACATCGTTGAACAAGTGATCGTGACGGGCAAAGTAAAGCCTGCAGATGAGGTTAATCTGGCATTTGACCGTGGAGGTAAGGTTGCTCGAGTCTCTGCACAAGTTGGAACCCAAGTGACCGCAGGACAGACTTTGGTTTCACTTGATTCTTCGGAAACATATGCTGAATATCTAAGGGCGCAAGCAAACGTAGCAGTAGAACAAGCAAGTCTTGATGAATTGAGACGTGGAAGCCGTCCTGAAGAGATTGCAATCAATGAGAGTGAAGTATCAAATGCAAAGATTGCCCTTTCAAATGCAGAAGACAAATTACGAGCTGCACTTGCTGAAAGTTTTGTCCACGCTGATGATGCGGTCCGAAATGAAGTCGATCAACTTTTTTCAAATGCGCGGACTTCGAATCCTCAAATTATCAATTCAGTTTCCGATACGCAATTAAAGACTGATATCAATGCATTTCGTGTTCAAATAGAAGCGCTCTTGATGGCTTGGGATAAGAATCCTACAGATATTTCTCGTGGAAATATCGTGAAGATATCAAATGATCTTAATACCGTGAAGATGTTTGTAGATAAGGTGGCGATTGCGGCAAACTCCCTCACTTCTGACTATTCGCTTTCGATAGCTACTATTAATGGGTACAAAGCATCGGTTTCGGGGGCTCGAACTAGTCTTATTTCTGCTCAAGCCACCCTCACGAGTGCAGAAGAAAAACTTAATTTAGCAAAATCAACACTCCTAATCGCAGAGAAAAACCTTGCGCTTAAAAAAGTCGGTACATCAGAGGAAGATATCCGAGGACAAGAAGCGAGAGTACTTCAATACCAAGCATCTCTTCAGGCAGTGGGCGCTCAACTGGGGAAGATGACGCTCCGATCTCCTTTGACCGGTGTGGTGACCAAGCAAGATGCAAAAGTCGGACAGATAGTGTCAGTGGGAACTTCAGTCGTCTCTGTTATTTCCAATAGTAATCTGGAAATCGAAGCCAACGTTTCTGAAATAAGTGTGGGTAAGGTAAAGGTAGGAGACACAGTGCTTATCACTATGGATGCTTTTGCAGACAAGACATTCAAAGGGACAGTGACATATATCGAGCCAGGTGAGACAATTATTGATGGAGTGGTTAATTTTAAAATCACGATTGCATTCAGTGAGAAATATGAAGAAGTGAAGACTGGACTTTCGACCAATCTTTCAATCATTACCGAAGAGAAAACAAATGTGCTTCGTATTCCTACATATGCAGTTACAAAGAAAGAAGGGAAATCATTTGTCACGAAAAAAGAGGGTAAAGAGTCGGTAGAAGTCGCAGTCACTACTGGTTTTAAGGGGTCTGATGGGTTTGTGGAGGTTTTGTCTGGAATTAATGAGGGAGATACTTTGGTTTTGTTAAATAAGTAGTTGAAAGTTATAGCTTGTTTGAATTTCTGTTTTTCTAGCTTCCCTCGAGGCTCCAGCGAGCCCTCTCGGCTGTCCTCGGGCCTGAGTTGTCAAGAAGGAATGCCTTGACAACACCGGCTCAGACCCTGCGGGGGCTACAAAAACAGAAATTCAAACAAGCGTGACATAGATGGAGTGTAGTAAGGTGAAAAAAAATGAGAGGAGAATCAATATTAAAAATCCATAAGTTCGTATTCCTTGCTGAAAAGGCACTCGACCGTCGTTTGCAACACGACGTGGGACTTTCTTTTTCCCAGTGTATGATATTGGTGCATGTGGCGCACAATCCGCAGATTTCCCAGCATCACGTTGCCTGCGAGCGTGATATTACGCCTGCTGCAGTTTCGCGCCACATAGAGGCACTTGTGGCTTCAGGACTTATTTCTCGCTTTGACCGTGAGCACAACAAGCGAGAGCATGTGCTTGAAGTAACAATTTACGGAAAGGGAGTGGTGAAGACTGCGGAGGAAATATTGGAGGAGGAGCTGGAGGGGATTATGAATCAATTTTCACAAGATGATATGCGGAAGGTTGATAGTGTGTTTGATAGACTACTCTTACGTTTTTTAGAATAGCATACAAAAATGAAAGAATTTACCATCTTACTTTTTTATAAATACGTACACATCAATAATCCGGAAGAAGTACGTGATACACAGAGAAAGCTCTGTCTGGATTTAGGTTTGAAGGGGAGACTTATTTTTGCAGAAGAGGGACTCAACGTTACTCTTGAAGGCACAAAAGAAAATGTAGAAGCATATATTGAAGAACTAGAGAAAGACTCTCGATTTTTAAATATTCACTTTAAGCGAAGTGTGGGTACAGGGGACGCATTCCCAAAGCTTTCAGTAAAAGCTCGTAAAGAAATAGTCTCACTTCACCTTGAAAATGATATTAATCCAAATGAAATTACAGGCAAGCATTTGAAACCAGAAGAACTCAAGCAGTGGTATGAGGAAGGAAAGGAATTCTATGTGATCGACATGCGCAATGACTATGAATACCGTGTCGGACATTTCAAAGATTCTGTCCTTATGCCCGTACAGAACTTTAGAGATATTCCAAGTGCGCTTTCACATATAGATCATTTGAAAGGGAAGACTGTAGTGCCTGTCTGTACCGGCGGAGTGCGATGTGAAAAAGCCTCAGGACTTTTGGTACGAGAGGGTTTTTCCGATGTGTATCAACTTGATGGCGGGATCGTGTCCTATATGGAGAAGTTTCCGGCAGAAGAATTTAAGGGTACGCTCTATGTATTTGATAGACGCATCACAATGGATTTTGACCCGAAAGAAAAGCATGAAGTAGTCGGAACCTGTGACAAATGCGGCACGAAAACCGAAAAGTTTGCAAATTGCCGTAACAAGCAGTGCAATAAGAAAATTTTGTCTTGTGAGAGTTGTCGAAATGAGGAGGGAGCTGTGTTCTGCAGTCTGGAGTGTGAACAAACTGTTCTTCAAAAAACACTCTAATGAAAAAAGCAGCGGTACTCCCATTTATGCTTCAGAAAGTCGGATATGTTTTGTTTTTTATAATGTATAAAGTTTTCATGCGTTTAGAAGTAAGAGGACGAGGTAATCTTGAAAAAGCAATAGAAGAAAATCGAGGCCCTTTTATTTTTGCCATGAATCATACTCACGAAGCAGACGCTACTGTCTTTCCACTTGCCCTACCTTTTTGGTCCCGGCATTTTCCACTTTTCTTTGTTTCTCATTCTGCAGAGAAATATAAAACATTTGGATGGCGAGGTTTTCTATATGGAGGGAAATTTTTCAATGCGCTCGGTGCATACTCAGTTTTTTCAGGACATCACAACTATGCCTACGCACTTCAGTCTCACGAAGAGCTTTTAAAGAAGGGATATAGTGTCTGCATCTTCCCCGAAGGTAAGCGCACTCCAGATGGAAACGTGGGTCCTGCCCACGGAGGCATTGGGTATCTTGCGTATGCTACAGGAGCAAAAGTGGTCCCTGTTGCCGTTTCCGGCTTCTACAAGCTCTCACTTAAGGACTTTTTCCTCTGTAAGCGTTCATTAACTCTTACAGTCGGAACACCTTTAAATCTGCCAATTTCTGACCTCGCAACAAAAGAAGCGTTTACAGAAGTAGGGGAAGAGGTGATGAGGGAGATTGGGAGGATGCTTTAGGTACTAGGTATGTTAAAGCAAAAAGCCCCTTTCGGGACTTGTTTGGATTTCTCTCTTACTTCTATCCTCTAACTTCTAATATCTTCTAATTTCTACCCCCTAAATTTTTGCAAAAGTAAAAATCGAGCAAAAATCGGGCGATCAGACAAATGTCTGATTTAGCCTAAAACTCCTGATACAGCAGTGACCGAGGTCTAAACTGAGCAGTGACTGTCTTGTTTCCGTCCACAGTTACTGTACATGTACCGGTCCCTGTACATGCCCCTCCCCAACCGACAAATCTCCATTGAACGCTGTCTGGTACTGCCTGCAATGTCACACTTGAACCTTGGTTGTATGAATGTACACAAGTGGCCCCACAAGAGATAAGACCATCAGGGTTACCGGACCCGTTTACACTGTTTACACTACCTCCTATAGTTTTATTAACACTCAATGTGTATTGAGTAGCTGCCACCGTAGTAGTTATTGTATTTGTAGAAGTTGGTACACCAGATTTTGTACAAGTAGCTGTGAATGTATACGTTCCTGGCGCTAGGACACCTAAATTAACACTTCCACTGGATACAGGATTCATAGATGTACCAGCCCACGGAGCTGATCCAGTAGCTGTACACGAATCAGGATTTCCTGTTGTGTTCCATATCACTGTAGTACCTGTATTATTTAGAGTAACTGTTGTTGGCGTAATTGCAGTTGATGTCCAAGATAAACCATAGGTAGCTCCTCCTCCAGCTTCATACATTTCGTATACAAGTGTATATGTTCCAGCTGCGACAGTTACTGGTGAACCCGGTGTTGTTCTTGGACCGTGATCTGACCAGTCATTTACAAGATACCCACTATCTGGATTACCATCATTATTGTTGTCAAAATAAGCTCTTGAACCATCATCAGACCATGTGCTAAATGTATATGTACCAGCAGTTAAAGTAAATGTACCTTTCCATCGTATAGAGTAGTTATCTGTTAAAGATCCTGGACCACCTGAACCATAGTCTACTTGAGGAAGTGGTGTTGCTGATGCAGATGCTGGGCTTGATAGTGACGGGCCAGTAATACCAGAAATTGATGCGAGTGAGTTAAATGCTGTTCCAGAATATGCACAACCGAACATTTGATTTGAACCTACAGTAGTAGGGTTACATGCTGCCAATGGATCACTTACCGTCACATTCGTCCAGCTACTACTACAATTATCATTTTCATTTGATTCAGCTATAGTTCCTGCACTTGCTGCATTTGATTTGTCTGCACAAACACGGACAGAATACGTACCTGAAGATCCAAATGTATATGATGGAGAGGTAGCTGTATTACTAGCTCCGGAAGCAAGAGCAGTCATTGAGGAAGAAGTGAGGTCAGTAATTGTTCCCCCACCATTTGAAGCTGACGCTACTTGGAAGAAGTTATTGAAGGAAGCTCCGGTACTTGCAGCACCTCCGTTTGATATTGTTCCTGAGAAGGTAAGAGCTGTGCCTGCAGTAGCAGAAGATGGAGATACAACTCCTGCGGTGAGGTTTGGGAGGTTGTTTTTCGCATAGAAAAGAGCAACTCCAAAACTATTTGACGGCACAACAGTGCTTACGCTACTTGGGCCGGTAGATACCCATCCGGCAGGTAAGTTCATTGAAACAGTATAGGTACCAGGTAATATGGTAGATCCTGTAGAAAAAATTGGATCTCCTGTTGTTGGGCTACATATATTAATACCTACAGAGCCAGATTGAGGACCAGTATAACCAAAACTAAATCCACCAAGCTGATATGAAGGA
>JBKJHK010000056.1:0-15578 GCA_046599035.1 Parcubacteria group bacterium
GCCCATCAGTAAAAACATGGAGGGCAACTTTTCTTACCCCTGCTTTTTGTGCAGCCCTAAGGAATGCAAACAGATGTTCTTGATGTGAATGCACACCCCCGTCGGATACAAGTCCCATTGCATGAAGTACTGAATTGTTTTCTTTTACATGCTCGAAAAGTGCAGTGAACGCAGGATTCTTTTCATACTCTCCGGTATCAATTGCTTTTTGAATACGTACCAAGTCTTGGTCGAGCGGTCGTCCTGCACCAATAGTCATATGTCCCACTTCGCTATTTCCCATCTGTCCTTCTGGAAGTCCTACTGCAAGCCCACTCGCCTCTAAAAGCGCATGTGGATACATGTCCCAATATTTTTTAAAGTTCGGAGTCTTCGCTTGTGCGACTGCATTATCCTTCTGGTCTTCTCGATATCCCCAACCGTCGAGGATAATTAAAGCCACTTGCTTAAAAGTTTTGTTTTGCATAAGAAGTTATTGTACATTAAAAGCAAACTCATTCAAAGAAAAATACATAGGTTTAACCTATGTATTTAAAACAGCGACGGCACTCTGGTGCCGCCGCTGTTCTCTTTTTTAACTAGATTGTAAAGGCTTTTTTGCCAGGAAAGACCGCTTTTTTTCCAAGAGATTCTTCGATTCGCAGAAGCTGATTGTACTTTGCAGTACGCTCTGAACGACAGAGTGAACCTGTCTTGATTTGCCCTGTGCCGAGGCCCACACAGAAGTCTGCAATCGTTGTATCTTCTGTTTCTCCTGATCGATGTGACACAACAGAAGTAAATCCTGCATTTCGCGCCATGGTGATCGCGTCGATTGTTTCTGACACCGTACCGATCTGGTTCAGCTTAATCAAGATTGAATTACCTGACTTTTCCTCGATTCCTCGTTTGAGTCGTGCAATGTTTGTGACAAACAAGTCGTCTCCGACAATCTGAATTTTCTTTCCCAGAGTTTTGGTCATGAGTGCATACCCTGCCCAGTCGTCTTCTGAAAGTCCATCCTCAATTGAAAGAATTGGATATTTCTTGACCCACTCTGCGTAGAACGCTACCATTTCTTCTGTAGAAAGCACTTTGCCTTCTGTAGTCAAATGATATTTTCCATCTTTATAGAATTCACTTGCAGCAGCGTCGATTGCAATACCAATATCTTTACCTGCAACAAATCCTGCATTTTTAATTGCTTCCAAAATGAGCTCGATCGCCGCCTCGTTTGAAGGAAGGGTTGGAGCATATCCACCTTCATCTCCTACAGTCGTACTAAGTTTCTTTGCTTTCAAAAGTTTTTTCAATTCATGAAAGACTTCAGTTCCCCACTGGAGCGCCTGTGCAAAAGACTTTGCACCCACTGGCTGGATCATGAATTCCTGAAGATCAGTCGAATTTGCTGCATGGGCTCCACCATTGAGGATGTTCATCATTGGGAGAGGCAAACGTACTTCTTTTGTTTTTGAAATATCTTTAAAATATTTCCACACAGGCTTCTTCAGTGCTTCTGCTTGTGCTTTTGCAAAAGCAAGAGAAACACCGAGGATTGCATTTGCACCGAGTTTTCCTTTATTGGGAGTTCCATCGAGTGCGATCATCGCAACGTCCAGAGTTTTCTGATTCCACTCTTTACCTTTCAGAGCTTTCTGAATTGGTCCGTTTACGTTTGCAACTGCCTTAAGCACACCTTTGCCACCGTATCTCTTCTTGTCATCATCTCGCAGCTCTACCGCTTCATGACTTCCCGTTGACGCGCCGCTTGGCACTGCAGCTCGGCCGAAAGATCGGTCAGAAAGAGTGAGGTCCACTTCGACAGTTGGGTTTCCTCGTGAATCAATAATCTCTCGTGCAACTATTTTTGAAATTTTAGCCATTATGTATGAGGTTAATTTTTAAACAACCCGAGCATTTTAACATGCGTAATGGAAAAAGAAAATATACAAACAAAAACGCCCATGGGAAACCCATAGGCGGAGGAATCGGTCTCTTGAGACACGTTCATATTGTATATTGCAGGTCTCATTGTAGGCGTCCCACAAACGCCTCGTTGTTCGGCTCTAAAGCCTACTCCGACGTTGTAGACATAGTATCATGTTATCTCTTATCGTCAATCTTTTCTATTCCTTAATCTTTAATCCTGAATCATTAATCTTGTCCTTGTCTCCAACAATGTTATGTTGCATGAAAATCACTCTTTTCACTTCTTCAGGACGCGATACAAATGTCATATAGAAATCCTTGCTGTCTTCTGCAGCGGTCTGTACTTTTACATTGCCAAAGTCGAGCCAGGTTGCAATAAAACCCTGAACTTCGAGCGTCACATCCTGGATCTTGTCGAAACGGAGGTTTGAGACTTCACGATGAAAGATCCGTTTCTGCTCTATATCAATAATTCGTTTTTCGGTGACATACCACACATCGAGGTAGTATTTAGTCCAGGTGATCGCAAATGAAAGCCAAAAAGAAAGGAGCCAAACTAGGTAAAAGATAGTGATGATCTTTACCGCTGGTCCTTGGCTCAGCTGTTCTATGAAAGGCACGGAGAAAATGTGCGCCAAAATGTAGAGCATGATCGGTAGTACAGAGAAAAAAGTAAAAGAGATGATATTACCGAGAAATATGATCCAGTGTCTGCGCACTTCGAGGATCACATGCTCGTCCGAATCTAAATGTAAGCTTTCGTAATTTGCCATATATTTAAAGAGAGAGAATTAAGGTAAGCAGTAAAGCAACGAGTGCAAGTGTGATTGTAGTGAATACTGCTTTTGCAAGCAAAATATTTTTTGTCTGCATTCCGTAGGTATTCCAGTGATAAAAGAGGATAGCAGAGATGATGCTGTATGCGATGCAATACAAAAGAAGAAGGACGAGGAACAAAAGTTTTACATAGTCGCCATTAATCGCAAAAGAGAGTTGAGGTAGTGTCCGATTGAAAAAAGGGATTTCATCTCCAAAGTGATAAAATGGTACGTCTTTAATATCGAAAGTAAGCATAGAGATATTGTACAACACTTTCTTTAAATGCAAAATTTGGTAAGATTGTGTGTATAGTAATAACGAAAGACTTGTCTTTGAATTCACACTTTTTTGGAGCACGGATATTTTTCTGCTGAAAAATTCCTCAAGTCTCGCCTACCCGGCTTGCGAAGTCTCCAAAAAAGTGTGAACTCAAACAAGTCTTAAATTTTCAATTAAATCCTAAAATAAAACTTATGAATGAATTTACAGCCAAAAAGTTAGGTGAAGTGTTGGCCTTTGCCGAGGTCGGCATGGAGACTTTTGACAGAGGACGAGAGGCTTTTGTTTCTGTCCTCGGTGAAGAGATGGTGCAGAGTTTTATCGAAGAGTCGCAGATTCATGCAGACACGATTCGAGCCATTGCCGAAAAGGAAGGTGTGAGTGAAGTTGTGATGAAAAAACTGGAAGGGACTGGGGGTAAACTTCGTGCTATGCGCGACTTGTATGTCGGTGACCAATGGGACAATGCAACCGAGCTTCTTGAGTGGTCTGGGTTTTTCGAAGGTGCAGCCACTGTGCATTGGGCTCTTGTGAAAGGCGCAGCCGAAGCGAAAAATGATACTGATCTCATTACCCTTGCCGAAGCTGGAAGAAACCGACATCATATGATCTTAGAAAAAGCGACTGAGCTTCTCCATGAAGTCGGTAAGAAAAAAGGGCTAAACCAGTAGTAACTGGTCGCCCAACCGATTGATTACAATCAATTGAGGGAGTGTACTAGAAAAGGACCAGACATGCATCCGGTCCTTTTTTTGACAAATAGGCCTAAAATATGCTTTAATGAGCCCTTCATGACCGTATTCTCGGTTTTTTGAATTACAGATTAATCGACAAAATTTAAACAATAACTTGGACAGGCAGATTTGAGGCAAGGTCGCGTATAAAATGTACAAAGAATTGGAGACATACTTAATGGTATGGTGACAATTGTTTTTACATTTTAGACGATGAGATTGCCCAAATGTGACTCGTCCGTTCACTATTATGGAAATAAGGAACATAGCGATAATCGCCCACGTGGACCACGGCAAGACAACTCTGACCGACGCTCTTTTGCGTCAAAACGGCATGACTGAAGAAGGTGCCTCAATGGACTCTAACACGATCGAAAAAGAGCGTGGTATTACTATTTACGCAAAAAACACTTCCCTCTTTTACAAAGATACAAAAATTAATATTGTAGACACACCAGGCCACTCTGACTTCGGTTCTGAAGTAGAACGTGTACTCCGCTCTATCGATACAGTGCTTTTAGTAGTGGACGCTCAAGAAGGTCCAATGCCTCAAACACGTTTTGTACTCAAAAAGTCACTTGAACTCGGACTGAAACCAATCGTGGTGGTGAACAAGATCGACAAGCCAGCAGCTCGACCAGAAGCAGTACACGAAATGGTACTCGAACTTTTCATGGACCTCGGTGCAGATGACTCACAGCTCGACTTTACCACTGTGTATTCGATCGGACGAGAAGGTGTTGCTAAAATGAATCTTTCTGATACTGCAACAGACCTCAATCCTCTTCTTGATACAATTCTTAAACTTGTTCCAAACGCGGCAACAGAAGACAGTGGTCCGGCAAAGCTCCAGGTATTCAACCTTGCATACGACAACTTCCTCGGACGTATGGCTATCTGTCGCATGTACCAGGGTACACTCAAAGCAAATGATACAGTCTTCGTAAAGAAAGCAAACGGACAAGGATTGACAGGCAAGCTCACAAAGCTTTATACGTTTGAAGGTATCGTAAAAAAAGAAGAAGCCCAGGCCACTTCTGGAGATATTGTGATGATTGCGGGTATTCCTGATATTTATATTGGTGACACTGTCTCTACAGATGCTCACGCAGAGCCGCTTCCTTCGATCAACATCGATGAGCCGACCATCTCTCTTGAATTTTTGGTAAACGACTCCCCTTTTGCAGGACGAGAAGGAAAGTTTGTAACTTCACGACAGATCCGAGAGCGTCTTGAAAAAGAACTTGAGGTCAACGTCGGGCTCAAAGTAGACTTTACGGGCGACCGCATGAATGTTTACGGCCGAGGCGAGCTCCATATTGCAGTGCTTTTGGAAAACATGCGACGCGAAGGATACGAGCTCCAGGTTTCTCAACCTCAGGCGCTTATTAAAGATATTGAAGGTGTCTCAAGTGAGCCATTTGAAGAAGTGGTGGTTGACGTACCAGACGAGTTTGCAAGTTCGGTTATCGCAAAGCTCTCTGCTAGACGAGCGACTCTTATGAATATCAAACAGGGCGATGGAAACCAGCGACTCATTTTTGAAGCGCCAACACGAGGACTCCTCGGTTATCGTGGACAGTTTGTGATCGACACCAAAGGTCTCGGTATTCTCTCATCTCGATTTGTAAGCTTTCAACCATACGTTGGAGAAATCCAGAAAACGCATCTTGGTGCGATGGTTTCAATGATCAAAGGAAAGTGCCTTGCATTTGCACTCGACAACCTTCAGCAACGAGGAGTGCTGTATGTAGAGCCTGGTAATGAAGTCTATGAAGGGCAAGTAATCGGAAATTCTTCAAAGGGTGAAGACTTGTTTGTAAACCCTACCAAAGGAAAGCAACTTACCAACATGCGTGCATCTGGTTCTGATGGAACAGTGTATCTTGCTCCTGCATACAAGCTCGACATTGAACGAGCAATGGAAATTATGCAGGCTGATGAATATATTGAAATTACTCCTGTATCGACGAGACTAAGGAAGAAGGAGTTTAAAGGCTAAAACAATTTTTACTAAAATTGTTCGCCCGACCAATTGTACTCAATTGGTTTAGGGGTAAGGGTTAGAAATAAGAAAATAGAGAAAAAGAAGAGGGCGCCCCGATGTTACATCGGGGCGCCCTTTTTTAGGACTAGGCGAGAGCGGAACGGAAAACCAGACGGCGAGGCGGATAAATAACGTTGATGCATTCTGCTATCTTCTGAAGCACAGCTTCGTCTGTGACTTTCAGAGCAGCGATAATGCTCTTTATGGTTTCTCGAGAGAAGGTCTTCACACCCGTTTGGATATGAAGAATCTTCTTTTTGGCAACACCACTTCTGTATGCCAATTCCTTGACTCCGATCTTAACCTGCGCACGCAGGTCAATGATCATCTGACCGAGCTTGCGCTGGGCAGTGTAAATCGTCATTATCAAACACCTCTCAGGTGAAATAAACTTCTAATAACCATTTAACCATACCTTGCAGATATTGCAAAGGAAAACCCAAGCACGAGAAGCGCACCTGGGTTTTAAGTTCCAAACTACCGACGACAAGCCGTGTTGCGGAATTTGATATGTCTCCCGCAATGACTTTCTTTATCGACTTTAAAGGGAAAAGTCTTGGTGAGGGTTTTCGGATTAACCCTTGAATTTTTCTTGAAAAGCGATCCGAAAGTTTTACGTAATCGCGTAGATACGTCGGTTAAAGGCAATTTGATCTCCTAAGGAAGGAATGTACTACTCTCTCCATTTAACCATATCTTCATGAAATTGCAAGTTTTGGGTATAGAAAGCCCAGGCACAATCTTGTGCCTGGGCCAAAAAAATTCAACGATGAAGGCTCTGTCTGATCTTCCAATGAGGAAGTTTCCGCGTACGGACTGAAAAGTTCGAGTGTAGTTTAAATCGTTTCCAACGTTTCGGACAAAATTTATCGAGCAAATCAAGCGCAGTTATTCGATCAGATTCCGGTAAACAAAGAACATCAATGAGTTTTACCAGCACCTTTCTTCGCCGAGGCGCACACCCATGCTCCACAGCATTTAAAAAGTTTTTCTTCAAGTTCTTGTCGACCGATCGTGCAAGCTGATCTCTGTCTAAGTGATGGATGTCACGAAAACTTCGAACCAATCTCCCAAACTGTTGCTTGGGATTACCTCTTTTTTGTGGTTGCTCAGCCTTTTTCAAAATTGTCTCACTTTCTTGGAAATTAAATTACGAACACCTATTGTTATTAAACTCCTATTGTGAAAAAAAAGCAACTGGAGGAAGGTGCTCTTTGTTTTTTAAGAGTCTGATGTAGTAATCTAAATCACACAATCATCCAAACCCCATTTACCGGCTTCGATGCGAGTGATCGAAAGTGCGCAGGCAGGGACGCCAAGAAGTCGCCCCAAGTCTTCTGCATATTGACGAACATAGAAACCAGAGGATACATGGAGTGTAACTTCGGCTACGATGAAACTTATATTTTCCTCGGGATCTTTAGCGAGCTTTTCTTGCCAAGCGGAAGTAATATCTGTTTGACGAAAGTCCCCTTGCACGAGCGCGACTTGATCTATAATTTTTTTAAGTAAACTAGTCGATGAAAATTTCTCCAGACGTAAAAGTTTGGCTTCGTGGAGAGTCACGTCGTGACTTGGCACCGGCACACGCTTCCCAGCTCTCGCATGAGCAAAAAGCGGAATGCCGTCAACCGGTTTTGAAGAAAAGCTTGGATATTTTTGCGTAAAAGTACCGGTGAGACTCCCCACTGCATCCAGTATAGTTTGTTCTGAAAGCTCCACTGCTTTTACTTCTGTCACCAGTCCAAGCGTATCAAATGTATCTGTCGAAATACCAAAAAGAATTTCCGCTTGATACACCTTGTCCAAGCTCAAATATTTCTCTCGTTCTTTATTAGCGTCTCCGACCAGTACAAGCATGACCCCCGAAGCCATCGGGTCGAGCCTTCCGGCATATGAAAGTGTCTCGTCTTTGTATTCAGACTTTTCCGCTCGAAGACGAGTCAGTGCTTCAAGCGGAGTTTCCCCAAGCTTTTTTTGGATTGCAACAACTTCGTTCATGAGTACAGGATAGCATATATACACAATCTCCCGCCCTTTTTTTACGTATTCATAAAAAAGCCTTACATTAACGAAATATGGAAGTCTTAAATCAATATGTTACAATACTGAAATGACAAAACTTTCAACAGAATCATACAAAGGCGTTCGCGACTTTTATCCCGAAGACAAATTTATCCAGAATTATATTTTTAAAAAGATGCGCGAGACGGTTGAGCGTTTCGGATACCTTGAATACGATGCATCAGTACTCGAATCAGCAGAACTCTATAAAGCAAAGTCCGGCGAAGAAATCATAAATGAACAAACCTACACATTTAAAGACCGCGGCGACCGTGAAGTGACCTTGCGTCCAGAAATGACTCCAACAATCGCGCGCATGATAGCAAGCCGAGAAAAAGAAATCACCTTTCCTCTCCGATGGTACTCAATCCCCAACTTGTTTCGATATGAGAAACCTCAGCGAGGACGTCTTCGAGAACACTGGCAGCTCAACATCGACATGTTTGGAGTGGACTCAGTGGACGCAGATGCTGAAATAATATCTGTTGCACATACGATTCTTAAAAATCTTGGAGCACAAGATGATCAATTTGTGGTGAAGATCAATAGTCGAAAAATTCTAAATGCACTCTATGATCATTTTGAACTCACTGAAGAAGAGCGCCAAAAGACAAGTAAGATTATCGATAAAAAAGCAAAAGTCTCCGCTGAAAC
Source organism: Parcubacteria group bacterium (assembly GCA_046599035.1). Taxonomy (GTDB): domain Bacteria; phylum Patescibacteriota; class Minisyncoccia; order Phycocordibacterales; family DATDWN01; genus UBA910. Next base: position 8,506 of record JBKJHK010000056.1, read on the forward strand.
CTACCTGCAAGCACTTTCTGATGCGATTTCAGTAGAGAAAGCAACAGAACTTGAACGCATACTTTCTTCTAGCGAACGCCTGATCACCTTCCTCGGTGAGGAAAATCCTCACACTCAAGCAATCGTAAACTTGATCGAACAGCTCGCTCTGCGAGGTATTACAAATGTAGAGTTTTCTCCGACCCTCATGCGTGGTTTCGACTACTATACAGGTGTGGTCTTTGAACTCTTTGATACTCACCCAGAAAACAACCGTTCTCTTTTTGGCGGTGGACGCTACGACGACCTTCTCGACATTTTTGGTACGCGAAAGATCCCCGCTGTCGGCTTTGGTATGGGAGACGTCACTGCGAAAGATTTTTTGGAAGTTCACGGATTACTTCCTGCTTACGTTTCTTCAGCGGAAATACATCTGTGTACACTCAGTGTTGCAGAGCGACCGACTGCACAAACTCTCGCTGATACGCTGCGAAAAGCAGGTCTGAATACTTCGATTGACCTCTCAGACAAGAAGATCGGCGACCAGCTCAAATACGCTTCAAAGCAATCAATCCCTTTCGTTGCCATTATCGGCGAAGACGAAGTCAAAAGCGGTATCTTCAGTGTAAAAAATCTCACAACCGGAGAAGAGCAGAAATTGAAAGTGGAACAAATTGTGACAATGCTTAAAGCTCCAGTCAAAACTAATGCGTAAAATTGTTTTCGACATCGAAACTCGCAATATTTTCAGTGATGTCGGGTCGCAAAACCCTGCTGATTTGGATATTTCAATCGTCGGTGTTTACGAATATGAAACAGGTCTCTACACTTCGTACACTCAAGAAGAGTTCCCTCTCATGTGGCCGATTTTTGAAAAAGCAGATCAAATGATCACTTACAACGGAGACCATTTTGATATTCCACTTCTTAATAAATATTTTAAAAAAGAAGGACGAGGTGATTTGAGTACAATAAAAAGTCTCGACATTTTAAAAGAAATCCGAAATGCATATGGCAGACGCATGAAGCTCGACCAAGTGGCCGAAGGTACGTTTGGGATACACAAAAGTGGAAATGGTTTGGAAGCGGTGGCATGGTGGCGAACGGGAGAAGTAGAAAAGATACGCAAGTATTGTTTGGACGATGTGAAGATAACCAAAGATGTATACGAGTTTGCTCTCAAAAACAAAAAACTATTATTTAAAGAAGGTCCGTTTAATAAAGAAATAAAATTGGATACGAAGCATTGGGAGCCTGTTGAAGAGATTAAAACGCAAAGTTTATTTTAGTTTCAAAACTCTTTCTCATCACATCTTTTTCGGAGCACGGATATTTTTCTGCTGAAAAATTCCTCAAGTCTCGCCTACCCGGCTTGCGAAGTCTCCTCAAAAGATATGCTTCGACGAGTTTTTAAAACCTGTCGAGTCGTAAGTTTTATGGAGCCTTGCACAGGAGCTTAGAAAATTAAAACAGTATTCTGTTCATAATTTTCTTGAGTGACGAGCAGTTCGCTAGCCCAGCAGGGCTAGATAGATTGCTCCAGGAAACTTATGTCGAGAAAAGGTTTTAATTTTAATTTTTACTTGCAAAAAATCCGCTGGAGGCAAATCTTCTGCCCGCAAGCGGATTGTTACTTTTTTTTCTTGTCTTTGTTGATCTCCTTCCAAACTGCTTCTATTAGAACTTCGCTCGAGCGAAATTCGCGCACCAGTGCTGCGTGGCGAAACGACTCCTCCCACACCTTTTGCTTTTGGTGGTGACTGATGATTTCCCCGCTGTTTTGTATGAACGGAAAAAATATCTGACTGCAGAAAAAGAAAATCGTTGCCATAATGAAAAGGAGGCTGAGTCCTCTCCAGTGGCGTAGTACGAAAAGTGGCATATGAGCCCTCCTCAAATATTATCTCACATAAAGATAAATATGGCAATAGCTAGAGCAACCCGGTACCAAATGAATATTGAGAGATTGTGGGTTTTGAGGTAGCGGATGAAAAAATGGATTGCAACCAGACCTACGACAAAGGCAACGAGGGATCCGAGGAAAAGAGGGCCTAGATTGCTGCCTGGAGCCGTAAAATCGACCTCTAGGAGCTTTTTTAGGCCGGATCCGACTAAGATAGGTATTGAGAGGAGAAAGCTAAAACGAGTGGCATTTTCCCGTGAAAGTCCCATGAAGAGTCCTCCGGAAATGGTTGCTCCCGAACGAGAAATACCTGGTACTAAAGCAAGGCTTTGAAAGAAGCCGATAATAATTCCCTTTTTAATTGAAAGTGCGGACTGTTCAGTTATGTCAAAGTGTCTCTTTGACACTTTCTCCCGTGTCAAAGAGACACTTTGACACCTTTCTGCGTAGCGCTGTGCGTAGTTCTGGGCAGCATACATGAGAATACTTCCGGCGAGCAGGGCCCCTGCTACGAGATGTATATTTCGAAATACACTGTCCATTTTTGATTCAAGTAACAAACCAAGAATAATTGCCGGGATCGTACCAAGTATGATTGCCAAAAGATATGTTTTTTCTGTTTCCGAAATTGGCTTACGTAATACGTAGCGAAAGGCAGAAATAATAATCCCCCACAGATCATGCGCAAAGTAAACAAGGACTGCAAGCACTGTGGCGCACTGAAGCACTGCATCGAATGTAAGAGTACCAACAAGGGGCAAACTCAAAAGATCCCGTACAATCAGCAAATGACCTGATGAAGAGACTGGTAAAAATTCCGTAAAACCTTGGACTGCTCCAAGTATTATTGCATGAGTGTAAGTCATAGTATATTATATATCTAATTGTACTAGGACTTTCGTAACTGAGCAAAGTTCGCGGCGGACGAAGAAAATAATTGCAGACGTACTAATGTACGGTGAAAATTATTTTTTGCAGTCCAACAACGAAATTTGCCAGCTACGGAAGTACTACAACTTAACATTAAATTTTTACTCATCATGGAGCCAACAATACAATATCAATCACCAGTGCAACAAAGCGTATTACAAAAATTTTCAGTTCCACTCGCTATCATTGTAGCAGGAGCACTCATTGCTGTCGCACTTTACTTTTCAGGAAGCAAAACTCCAACCACAGCAGTTACCCTCCCTGCCCAAGTCAACGCAGAAGGTATGCGTGCTGTCGATGCTAATGACCACATTCTCGGAAACCCAAATGCAGAACTTGTAATTGTAGAATATTCAGATACCGAATGTCCATTCTGTAAGCAATTCCATGAAACCATGAAAAAAGTAATGACATCATATGGAAAAAATGGTGACGTTGCTTGGGTATACCGACACTTCCCGATCGACCAGCTCCATTCAAAAGCACGAAAAGAAGCTGAGGCGACAGAATGTGCAGCAGAACAGGGTGGTAATGACAAATTCTGGGCATACACAAATGCACTCTACGCAAAAACAACTTCAAACAATACACTTGATCCAAAACAACTGCCAATCATTGCCAGCGAAGTTGGCCTCGATGTTGGAGCATTTAATACCTGTCTCTCGAGTGGAAAGTTCGCAGCGAAAGTAGAGGCAGACTACCAGGATGCAGTGAAAGCGGGCGCACGAGGTACTCCATACAGTCTCATTATCACAAAGAAAGATGGTTCAAAAGTCCCGATCAACGGAGCTCAGCCGTATGATAATCTGAAAGGAACAATCGATCTTCTGTTGAAGTAAGCTAAACAATTTAAAAAGTTTGATATAAAAAAAATCCTGAACCAGGTTCAGGGTTTTTTCTAATCAAATTCCCCTAAGCCAGGCTTAGGGGAATTTTTTTTGTAAAAGAAAGGGCCGGGTCCTTGAGGGACCCGGCCTTTGGTTTGGCGAGTGTATACAACCCGCCCCATGTCTTTTCTTCCTAAAAAACCCTTTAAGAGCTTTATAGAAATTTCAGAATGATATCGTTGCAACCCAAGAGTTTAGACGAAACTCTCAGCCAACCATTCCTAGCCAGTGAAATCGACTGGCAACTTATCTGTTCGGACCCCAAGATCCAGGGATTTACCCCTTTGTCAGACTGGGTGCTTGCGCACACCTCCAACCCATTCACTATAGCATACCCTAAAATATTGTCAAGTATTTTTCACACCAGAACAACCTATAAAAAATGCCTTGAAATAGAGGTAAAATCGCAAGTTTATAAAAACTCGCCGAATCATATTCTTTTTGGAGACTCTCGGAAGCGGGTAGCTGAGAGGGAGCAAAAATCGTACCAACGATTTTATGTGTGCTCTAAAAAGGATATGGTTCGGAAGAGTTTTTTAAAAAATATTACCTTACTTCGCCAACAATTTCCTATATCCACAATACTCACACTCTTTATCATCACAATGTTTGTCCCAAAATGCGAGAGTGGTAATTTCTTCTGCTACTTTTTCTATAGTTGCTTCGAGTTCAGTCACTTCTTCGGCAGTCACAGTAAATTCTTCTTTCACATACTTACCACTATCGTTTGGCTCCAGGAATTCTATGATTCCTTTATCCATCTCCATATTGTTGTGCAAAGAAAGTATGAGGGAATAAAAAACAATTTGTCGCTTTATATCCCCGTTCCCATCTTTCGTTTTACCTTCAATCACATTTTTACTTTTCGGCTTCCCTGTCTTATAGTCCGTCACCCACACATGGTTGTCGCTTACAAACTCGACTTTGTCGAGCTTTCCTGCAAGTTTAATTCCCGACTCAGTCTTTACATTCGGAATACTATACTCAGTCATCAGTGGAAGCGCGGGCTCCGCGATCTGGTCAAACCATCCACTGAGGGCTTCCCGCCCACGCTCGAGTGCTTCTTCATATTCCTGTTTACGCAAAATACCCAAGGCAGCCAAGTGTCTCATATAGGAGTCGAGTAAAAACTTTTTATCCATTCCCCTTTCTTTAAAAGATTTGAACATGTCCTCCACTGCTTCGTGCATGGCAGTGCCATAGATCTGGTGCCTCGCTGGAGTGGACGGAATACGCAGCAAATTTCTGTAGAAATATTTCCATGGACAGGAAAGATAATTGTTGAGTGCTGTCACAGAAAGTGGATGAGAATAGAACAGCTCTTTTACAAAGTCAGCGTCGAGTGTGGTAGCGGTCGATACGACAGGTGCTCGATACATCACTTCGGGATTCTTTTGAAACTTCTCTTCATACGAAGTCACATCAAGAGTTGTTACTCTATCCTGACGCAACTCAAGAATAAAAGGCGAGGGTAAAAAATCTCTTCCACTACTGTCTCCCAAAGCCTGTGATATGCACACAGACTTCTTAGCACGAGTAAGCGCTACGTAAAAAAGTCTTCGTTCATCTTCGGTGTTGAGTGTCTCTTCGTCTTCTTCGCTATCTCCGAGTCGGTACACTGCATCGAGGAGCGGTAGATGGTCTCGATTACTTTTCGGTCCAAAAGCGTTCTCAGTTGCATTGATCACATACACATACTCAAACTCAAGTCCTTTCGACTTGTGCACGGTCATGAGCCGTACCTGTCCTGTTCTTTGCTGCTTTGGACGTTTGATATACAACTTGTGATCTCTCACTGTCTGTATATACTGCATGAAGTCGCTAAAAGTAACTGCGGGTCGGTTCGATGATATTTTCTTTGCTTCTTCGAAAAGCCGTTCAATGCCGAGAAATGCAGCTGCATCTTTGCTTGCAATGAGAGACTGCAACAGTCCAGACTCTCGTAAGACTTTTTCGAGAAATTGCAGTAAGTGCTCGTGCCTACTTTCTTTTACCCATGTTTCCATTTGACTGAATATTTTTATTATCTTCTCTTCTTCCGATTGTTTCAATACATCATAGAGCGGTGTGCGAGTATTGCTCGCTTCTTTTATCAGACGATACGCTTGGAGCGGTGGAATCCCCCACTCTTCCATATGAAGAACTGAAGAGAGACACGCATCATCGCCGTAGTTGTGGAGACAATCAAAGATCGCTAAAATCTTTCTTACAGATACATCAGAAAACAAATCTTCATCAGACTCGATTGCATAAGACACTCCCTCCTGCGAAAGTGCATGTGCCACTGGAAAGGCATCTTTGTTAGACCGGTACAAGACCGCTATTTCGTGAGGAGCTACTCCAGCCTCAATATGTTTTTTAATATCTTCTGCTACAAAGTGCAGTTCAATCTCGCTTCGACTAAAGCTTGCATAGTGTATGAAAGCACTCTCTATGGAACCCGCAGATGAGAGCGGAATACTTGAGCTCATCAAAGAGTGCGCTCCATCGAGAATAGTCTGTCCGGAGCGGTAGTTCTTTGAAAGCTCAACTGTCACTGCTTTTGGATACAGATTTTTAAAATGCAGAAAGTTACCAATCGATGCGCCTTGGAAGCGAAAAATCGCCTGCTTGGTATCTCCAACGATAAAAATATTAGGGTTCGGATGGAAATCGAGCAAGAGTTCCAGTATCGCATTCTGGGCATTATTGGTATCTTGATGTTCGTCCACTAAAATATACTGATGGTTCTCCTGAAGCTGAAGCTTGAGATCAGAAATTTCACGGAGTGTTCGAAGCACCTCCATGATCATATCGCTCCAGTCATAAAGTCTTTTTGTATGTAGTGCGTCTTGATACGCAGTATAAACAGTCGAGAGTTCTTTGTTCTTCAAAAGCTTCCGCTCAAAGTCCTTATGCTCTTTTTTCATCTTGCCTTTGTAAGCTCCCTTTTCGTGATACAAATCGTCTCTTTCTCCAAATTTATTTTCTTCATCTAAGACGAGTTTTGCAAATTCTTCTGCAGACAAACCTTCTCGCTTCAGCTCGCTTATCTTACTCACAATCTCTCGTACATAATGAAACTGCTCACCCCATGGACGCAAAACAGAAAGCGGGAGTTTAATAATGAGTTCCTCAAGGAGCGCCACACTTTCTACTTCAGTAATCGTGCTTGAGCCGATAATATTGGGGAAAAATTCCGGATAGGTGGTGATGACACTATTACAAAATGAGTGAAAGGTTTGGATCACCACTCGATATGCCGGAGAGCCGATCAAAGCCGCAAGACGCTTGCGCATATTCGCCGCTCCTGCTTCTGTAAAGGTAAGTGCCAAAATATTTTCAGGTTGTGTCTGAGTGTCTTTCAAAATGCGTGCAATACGCAAAGTCAAAAT
>JBKJHK010000028.1:0-5143 GCA_046599035.1 Parcubacteria group bacterium
ACTGTGGTCTCGGGTAGTCTTCACTTTTTTTTCAAAAACTGCTCGGCTGGAACCGAGCAGTTTTCATTTGTTCAAGCTTTTTAATATCCCAGTAGGGTCCAGAACTATTTTGTTAAAAAGTGTAAGATAAGTATATGGAAAACCCAAATGATTTAACAATAAAAACCTATAAAGAAGGGTTTGATAAGTACGCGGAAAGAACTCCCTCAGAAGTAAGTATGGAGTTTAAAGAATGGATGGATAACTTTTCAAGTCATTTACCTGAAGGCGCAACTATTCTAGAGTTGGGTTGTGCAACAGGTAGAGATGCTCGGTATTTTGCATCAAAAGGTTATAAGGTGACCTGTACAGATATTATTCCCGATGCATTAGAAAAACTTTCACAGGAAGGATTTGAAACGAGTGAGTTTGATTTTAGAGATGAGCCAAAGGAAGAATGGAAGAACAAGTTCGATGGATTTTTTGCAAATGCTGTTTTACTCCATGCACCAAAAGAAATTTTTGAAAAAGCAGTAGCAAATATTCTAAAAGTTCTAAAAGCAGATGGGGTTGCTAGTTTTTCACTGAAAACAGGGGAGGGGGAAGAGGTTACCGAAGAAAAAATGGATGCTCCTCGATATTTTAATTACCACAATGAGGAAGAAATAAGAGAATTACTTTCAGGGTTGCCATTTGAGGTAATTGGTATTTCACATGCCGATGAGAATAAGTGGCTACATATAATAGTAAAAGCAAAGTAATCAGTTCTGAAGCTCAAGCATAGGAAACAGCTCTAAAATACCGCTAAACTGTAAATCGCTTTTAATACCAGCCCAATTTGCAGTTCTGAACTCGCCCACGAGAGGGAGCAAACAAAAAAACCCCGAAAGGGGTTTTTGTTTTACTCCGCGGAGAAGGTGTGGGACACCTTCGTCTAGGGCTCGAAGCCCGATTGAGTAGATTTTTAAGTTTTCAACGATAAAAATCTCCAATCGGGATACTGGTCGTGTAACGACCGAGACTCCCTAGACGCGGAGCCCTTAAAATAACCTTGTAAACCAAGGTTATTTTTGTTTGCTCAAAAACTATTTTGAATTTGATATAATGAATAGTAATGAATTTACTTCATCAAAACTGCAAGAGATTAATCGATGCATATAAAAGCGGTCTTTTAGGTCAAACAAAAATGCCCGAAGATTGCAATCCTGGCTTCAACGAAAAACAAAGAGAAATGAGGCTAGCTTATTTCACTTTGCCAATGGCTCTAAACTATCAGCGAGATAGTTACAAGCTTTGGGAAAGTGCATTAAAAACTTGGAACGACGAAGATACGAGAAAAGTATTTGATGTCAAAGAGGTTGTAAAAATGTCTGATGACGAGCTTCGCCAGAGATTGATGAAGTACAAAGTTGCACTTCAGCCAAACAAACACATTGCTACCTGGAAAGCTATTGCGAACGTTATTGCAAAAGAATGGGGTGGCTTCTCAATTTTTATAGACTCTGTTGAAAATGACTTTCTGACACTTAGGGATTTGGTAAAGATAAAATATAAAAAGCAGTTTCCATACCTTTCTGGGCCAAAGATTTTCAACTACTGGTCATTCATTCTTGGAGAATATGGAAAAATTGAGTTGAAGAACAAGGAATATATTGAAATAGCTCCTGATACCCATATCACTCAGTGTTCAGTACTGTTGGGTGTGATTACTCCAGAAGAGGCCACAAACCTTTCCAAGGACGAGATTTCAGAGAAGTGGAGATTGCTGCTTCTAGACAGCAGGATAACTCCGATTGAGATGCATCCACCTCTTTGGTTCTGGAGTAGGAATGGGTTTCTTTTCAAGCTTTAGACCAATAGCTTTTATATCGTTTAGGGCTAAAGTCGAATAAGGATACCCCTCGGCCCAGTCTAGGGCTCGAAAAGGTTCTCCTGTATTTTCGAAAAGCTGCGTTTTATGTCCTGTAAGATAAATACCTACTGGTCGTCTAAATAGGTATGAAATTACACAATACATTACTCAGTTTTCTCTTTATTTTTGCCGCTTTGTTCAGTGTCACGGTCGGAACAGTTTCCGCGCAAGGAGTGTCCGTTGCGCCCATTTCTGCTGCCTGTTTCTCACCCGTCATGAATATTCGATATGGTGCAAATGATGCAAGTACGCAGGGTGCTGTTACTTCTCTTCAGCGATTCCTTGGAGAACAGGGTTATTTTAATAGCGCATATATAGGAAGTGGTCCATTCGGCCCATTAACACTCAAAGCTGTTGTTGCTTTTCAATCTGCCAATGGTCTTCCTTCTACTGGCTATGTTGGACCACTTACTCGTGCAGTTATCACTAAGCATTGCGCCATCACGCAAACGAGTGTCTCTCTCATTGCAACTCCTACGTCTGGCACTGCGCCACTCTCTGTGTCTTTCTCTGGAACAGGTCTTACAGGAGGGAATCAGTACATCGTTGATTATGGCGATGGATCTAATAGCGGACCATTAAGTGCGGTCAATATCTGTATGGTAACTCTTACTAATCCTGCGGGATGCCCACGGGTGCGAGCAGAACATGTGTATTCCACCTCTGGTACATATATTGCAACACTTGAAAACTATATCGGTTGTATGTGGAGTAACCCTCGTTGCATGATCGCCACAGTCCCTCTTGGTAACGCAACAGTCGTAGTCGGAGCAAGTGACCAGCATCCTCTCTCTGTAAATGGTTTAGACGCACCAACTACACTTAGTATCGGTCAGCAAGGAACATGGACGGTGCATGCTCTTACAAATAACACATCAGAGAATCTGCACTACTCGGTTATATGGGGTGATGAACAAAGTATGGCAAGCAGTATCATGGCGCCACAAACAACAACCATGAACACATCCGCAACCTTTACTCATGTGTATCAGTATGCGGGAAATCATACTGTAGTATTCACTGTCACTAACGACTATGGAGCAACTGCAACAATCAGCAGTACGATAACAGTATTCCCTCATTACTAAAAGAGAGTATTTTTAAGCGGTTTTCTTTTTTACCTATGCTCACATCCTGCCCAACAACATGGTCGGCGTTTTCCGAGGAGTAGATTTTCACCCATAATTTTTATTCTTCTATCTCGCGTCTCTAATTTTTTTGCAGAAACAATCCAGCATATCCATTCATTGCGAGCGAGCGGAGTTATATCTTCCCACGCTGCATGAACTTTTTCTTTAGAATTGAGTAGGGAGCGTACATCTGCGGGGAGGGTATGTGCGACCCCTCCTGATACTTTTTCTTTCATGAATATATTGTATCAAATCTTATAATACTGACTGGGTTTTAAAATGAAAACAAAAGAAAAGCCACGGATTCCTTGGTGTTTGTGAAATATGGACATTTGATAATGAGTGTGGTATTTTCCTGTCAGAGTATTTGTTCCCACTCACGGAGGATGTGTGTCTACAGCAATGTTTCTTAATGATGAGATCTTCACGTTTATTTCTCATGATGGAACGCGGCTCGTTGCACAAAAGTCTGATTTTCGAGGGGGTGTCACAGTAAATTGCGCCAAGAATGTGTCGGAAGTGGAGCTAATGAAGGCTGTTGGCGAAATGATCGCGTACCATGCGCTGAATGTTCGTCCGCTCCTCAATTGTTTTTATGGGTACGAAACAATTAGCTATACAGTCATTCGCAACGGTTCAAACTAAAGGAGACACACGATGCTGTACTCTGACTTACCTGAAGCGGAAATTATTGGTTCCGCAACAAATTCTTATGACCTTGAGCGGGTGCTCGACAGGGCTACCGGCAATCCTGAGCAGCGCTTCATACTCATGGATGTTGCTACTGATGGCCCAAGCTCTTGTAGGGTTTTCTTTTTCAAAAAGATATCCCTCTGTTCCACATCAATCTTTCTTCCAAGACCCATGAATAGCTGGGACTCAGCGAAAGAATTTTTTGGAACTACGATGATGGCACAATCAAGATGGGTTCCGAGAGAATCCCCGTCTCCTCACCAGGTAAAAGGGTGGCAGGTGAGGGTTGCAACCGTGGACGGTGAGAAAGTTGTAATTGTTCAGGCAGTTTGGATCTAAAAATAATGATTGTGTGCAACCCCGACGAATAGTCGGGGTTTTTGCTGAACAAAAAACAAACACCTTTTTGGTGTTTGTTTTTTGCTTTTGAATCAAGTATTCCTATGTTCTTCTGAGAGCTCTCACAATTGCAATCAAGACACATGCACCAAGGAGCGCCACAAGGAAGCTATAGAAGGTAAATCCACCTACACCTCCGTACCCAAAGAAATTCATAATAAATCCTCCAAGGACCGCTCCAATAATACCGACTACGATATCAGTGATGAGTCCTCCGCCTCCGCCCATAAGAAGTGATGCCACCCAACCAACAAGAGCACCAAACACAATCCAAATTATAATTCCCATAGTATTAGAGTTAAATTGTTAATTCTTTTCTTGATTATTAAGTTTTGCTGCTGCTTCTGGAGTTGAAACAGTTTTCCCCATGAGGAACAATTTGATAATTCCGAAAGCGACTACCCAGTACACAAACATTGCAAGGAGGGTTGTCCACTCAAGAACGCTACCGGCAACTGATGAAACTTTAAACACTGCAAGAAATGGAGCGGTAAATATATACGTTAGCCCGTAAATAAAACTGCTAAATCCTGCTCCTGCGTTTGCACCGAGAAGTTTTAGAACAAAACGAAATGCGAGCAATACTTCAATAAGGCCGAGAATAAACCACACTATTTGCGTACCGCGGTAGATAGGTTTAGTGCTCGGTGAATTGTATGAATCCATTGATTAAGAATAAGTGAATAATTTTTGTACGATCCTTAGTAAGTATACAGTATTGTTAATACATTCTGTCAAACACTAGTAAGCAACAGAATCGGTTAGAGAATTTCAGATATTTGACAGTTATCTTAAATAATGCTAATGTATATAGGTAGTTCGTTGTAACTGGTTGCGCATACAGCTCGTAAGGGAAGGGGATGAAAATATATTCAAACCCGCAAGACCTCTCACTTCTGAGGGGAACCCCGATCCCGAGGAGGTAGTATGCGTAAGTCCGAGACAGCGCAGAAGTACAACAATGGGAACACAAGTTTCCCGATTCTCCATGAAGGAGACGGGATTCGGATTTACAAAAATCCGAGCGGTG
>JBKJHK010000053.1:0-6894 GCA_046599035.1 Parcubacteria group bacterium
TTTATTACAACAAACGAGAAGCGCGTGAATGAGTAATCTCATTCATAGCGTTCGAGTGCAGTTGGAACAAAAGGTTTAATACCGCGGCGGCTTGCCGCGCAACCCTTGGGTGCAGGGCTTGCCCTGCGGTGAATACCTTTTATTAACGACGTAAGGAGTGGAAAAAGCTACTGCCTTTTACCCAGACATACTGCTATACTTATAGAAATGTCCTTCGAATCAACAGACAAAAAAAATACTCTTCAATCAATAGTTGATGGTATTCAGACGCATGAAGAAAATCCGTTCAAAAGCGAAACTCTAAAAGGCTATGTTCCAAACCCTGACCTCAAATCCCTCCGAACATTCCAAGGGGATATGCAGGAACATATCGAAGTAAAGAAAGAAACTGTTGCCACTATTGCCATTGCCGAGCAGAAGAAAAAGATAGAGCACAATGAACCGACCTATACAGAACCACAAGTGAGGTCTTCTCAAACTTCCCGAAGCGGACTTTTTGTTGTTGTCGGCATTATATGCCTCATTATTGGAGGGACAATTTCAGGAGCAATTTATTTTCTGCACACAAAAAGTACTGATACCCCAAATGTTCAAATAGTAAAAACTCTAATCTCATTTACTGAAAAGAAAGAGATTGTCCTACCTACACTAGAAGTGGGATCACTTGCAGCAGTACTCTTGCAAGAGCAAGGTTCTTTCAAATCAGAAGCAAACAGTGTCTTATATACAGCCTTTACAAATAACGGTACAGAAGTCAAACCAGCAGACCTCTTTCGATTAGTGGCAAAAAATGCAGGAGATGCTCTAAAGCGAAATATATCGGATGCAATGTTTGGAATATATTCATATAATACGAATGAGATTTTTATAATGGTACGCCCAGAAGATTTCGGCATTGTATACAGCGGTATGCTCGACTGGGAAAGCACGCTTGGTGGAAACATGTCTTCTTTCTTTCCTCTCCTCAAACAACATCTCACCACAAACCCCTCTATCTTTACTGATGAGACTTACAAAAACAAAGATGTTCGCGTAATCCGCAACGAAAGCGGTAAGACCGTATTACTGTATGGGTTCATCGACAAGAGCACCCTCGTGATTACTGCCAATGAAAATATTTTTGAGGCAATCCTCAGTCGATATTTACAACAGAAGCTCTCACGATAATCTACAGAGTCGAAAGTGAACGCAAAATACATTTCTGACTTTATGGACTTTTGACTTGATGGACTTGATGGACTAAAATGTACCTATGACAATCAACACAGAACATTTCAAAGAGAAACTACTCGCTGAATTAAAAAGACTTGAGAGTGAGCTTGAAACAGTCGGTCGAAAAAACCCAAGTAATCCGCTCGACTGGGAAGCGAAAGAAGGGGAGATGAATACGGACACAGCAGAAGAAGCTGAAATAGCTGAAGGTATTGAGCAGTATGAAAATAATTCTGCAATTTTGAAGCAGCTTGAGATCCAATACAATGATGTCAAAGATGCATTGGCAAAAATAGATACCGGTACCTATGGTATCTGTGAGGTATCGGGGTTGCCGATCGAAGAAGATAGACTTGAAGCAAATCCTGCCGCGAGAACTTGTAAAGCAGAGATGAATAACTAATCACCCGTTATGAGCATTGCACAAATTTACAGTGCTCAGACCAATCTCCTCGATGCTTCGATAGTGACGATTGAGGTGGATCTCTCAAAAGGGCTCCACTCTTTTTCTATTGTAGGACTCGCAGGAAAAGCAGTCGATGAATCCAAAGACCGCGTCTCATCAGCAATCAAAAACACAGGCTTCCCTTCACCAAAAAGCAAAAACCAAAAAGTGGTAGTATCTCTCGCTCCTGCTGATATAAAAAAAGAAGGCCCGGCATTTGACCTTGGTATTGCAATCGGCTACCTCTGTGCATCGGAAGATATCACTGCAGATATGAAACATACAGTATGCATCGGCGAGCTCTCTCTCGATGGTACGATCCGAAAAGTTAAGGGTATCATACCGATGATTATCGAAGCACAAAAACAAGGTTTTACTGACTGTATTATTCCAAAAGAAAATAGTGTCGAAGCAAGAGTGATTCCCAACATTACGCTGTATCCAGCAGAGAACTTACGAGAAGTGATCGCTCATATCCATACAAACCCGCATGGAGAAAAATGGCCAGAAATTGAAAGTAAGGCAATTGAAGCGCTCGAAGTATGCATTCCAGAGTCTACCACCTCGGTCCACGATGTCGACATGCAAGACATTGTCGGACAGGAAACTGCAAAACGAGGCCTTGAGATCGCTGCTGCAGGAGGACACAATATTGTCATGTATGGACCGCCCGGTACTGGAAAAACAATGCTCGCAAAAGCATGCAAAGGTTTGCTTCCAGATCTGAACTTTACTGACATGCTCGAAGTCACATCGATTCACTCGCTCCACAATGGAGGTGGAGACTTGGTACGTGTCGCACCTTTTCGTTCTCCACATCACACTGCCTCTTATGTATCTATTGTCGGAGGGGGATCGAACCCGCGTCCAGGAGAAGTAACACTCGCTCACAAAGGAGTACTTTTCTTGGATGAAATGCCGGAATTCAGTACGCAAGTCCTTGAAACACTCCGCGAACCACTGGAAGAAAGAAAAGTACGCATCTCCAGAGCGAAAGGCACTGTCGTGTATCCCGCACAGTTTATTTTAGTCGGAGCAATGAATCCGTGCCCATGTGGTTTTTATGGAGTAAAAGGAAAAGAGTGTATCTGCTCGCCAATCCACATCCAAAGATACAAGCGAAAGCTTTCAGGACCGATCGCAGACCGTATTGACCTTTGGGTCGAAGTCTCAACCGTCGACCATGAAAAATTGACTGAGAAGGGGACAGGAGAAGCTACAAAGACAATCAAAGAGCGAGTAGAGAAAGCTCGAAATATTCAGAACAAGCGCTATGCAGAGAAAGGCATTGCATTAAACAACGAGCTTTCTGCAAAACAGCTTGTTCTCATGACACACATGACTTCTGCTGCAAAAGAAATGCTTCAGGTTGCAGCTAAAAAACATGATATCTCTGCCCGCGCATATCACCGTATTATCAAAACCGCACAGACTATCGCAGACCTTGCAGGTAGCGAAGAGATCACCCAAGATCACATACTCGAGGCACTACAATACAGACCAAAAGCATATCAGGTTGGGTAGAAGTTAGATATTAGAGGATTAAAGAATAAGAGAAGACTCGGTGCAACATCTGCCACACCGAGTCTTTATTGTTTTAGAAACGTCTTTCGCCAGAACGAGGACCAATGAAACACTGTAATTCATCTTGCATGGAAGTAGTTACCTTACTCTCAGCTTGTTGAGCGGCCAAAGCCTTTTCAACAGCTAAAGTGATTGCGGGAAACAATGCAATGAACTCTGTATCTGGCTTCAATTGATATTGTTCAAACCGATTTTTAGATTGTTCAGGAACATCGGACATATAAGAATCTCCTTATTTGTACATTTAAGCACAGAATCATTCAGGAACCAAGGCTAAAACTTTCACAATTTCAGCAAGATCGCGGAGAAAATTTAAAAAAATCGAGCGCAAAAATCGTTTTAAATTGCCCCAGATGCAAGGCGGGCGAGGAAAATAATGTGAGCCAGCCTGAGTGCGCTGGTGAACATTATTTTACCGAAGCCCAACAAAGCAGATGGGGTGATTTTAGACGATTTTTAGAAAGGGTTACGAGCGCCGCGCACTTCGAAATGGAGGTGAGTTCCGGTAGACTTCCCCGTCGACCCCATATTCCCAATCACCTGACCTTGACTTACACTATCTCCTACTGAAACCTGCACACCTGAGAGGTGAGCATAGAGTGTTTGCGTACCATTTCCATGCTTCAGCACAATATACGAACCATACCCCCCATTGTATCCACCACTTTTTGAAACAATCACTTCACCATCTGCAGACGCAAAGATGCTTGCACCGAATACTGACGCAAGGTCGACACCGTTATGGCCGTGAATACCCTGGCTCTTTATACCTCCTATAATAGGACGTAAATAATAACCATCATACTTTGGAGCAGAAAGATATTGCTGTACTTTTTTGACGGATGCTGCAGTGGCTACTTTTGATGTTGTTTCGTGACCTGAAAGCACTTCTCCGTCAGGAATAATAATCATATCGCCGACTGTGAGACTTGCAGATGCAATCAGATCATTAAACTCTGCAATTTCCTGAAGATCTCCTTTGTATTTTTTAGCAATAGACTGCAAGGTATCACCTTTTTTGACTGTATGACGTACACCTGAAATAGGGAGGATCACCAAACGGTCGCCTGGAGACACTCTGTTTCCGGCAATGTCGTTTGACCAGATAATTGTGTTAGTGGTTACATTAAACATCTTTGCAATAGTCCCCAGTGTGTCTCCTTTTCGCACGACATAGATACTGATCTGATCAGTCGAATGATCTTTCGCATTTACCGCTACTCCCGAGTTTTCTGCGAGTAGAGAAGTGTCGTCTACAATAGCAATATCACCTCCACCAGAAGGAACGTTCGATGGCGCAGTTGCTGCTTGGAGTAAAGCCATGTTTTGAGAATTGTCGGCAAATTGCTCTTCTGCCGATGCATTCTTAAACATACCGGTTACAAAAGAACGAAGTCCTGCGAACGCAATAAGCGGTATCAACACAAACAAACCAACAAAAACAAGCTTGGAGGCAAGTTTTGAGACCTTTTCTATGTTCATCTTTGAACCTGCTGACCCAACTCCACTAATTCGCACCTGCGATTCAGTTTTGTTTTTTAGACCATGCCGACTGAAAGACTCATGCGAGTTTCCTCTAATACTTTTTAGGTTAATTTCAATTCTGTATGTCTGTAGATAATATATAAATGGCTCTATTGAGCCATTTATAAGACCTGAATTTCTGAAGGACCTATTTATTATACCTGCCCTAGAAAGGAGGTCAACTGGACCTATGGGGATAGAATATGTGTAATAGAAGCGAGAAATTAGAGGTTAGAAGTAAGGGATTAGATGTTAGAAGATAGAAGTTAGAGAAAATACCTTTTAAGAACTTGTTCTTAAAAGGTATTTTCCAAATTCTAACATCTATTTTCTAATATCTATCTGATGTCTGCATTCTATATGCTATAGTGAGGCTCGTATGGACCAATTGAACCAAACTTTTGACTATCTCAATGGACTCAATGATAAACAGAAAGAAGCAGTGCTTGCAACTGACGGACCAGTACTCATCGTGGCAGGTGCGGGGGCAGGAAAAACGAAAACAATCACTCATCGCATACTGCATTTGATGAAAAACGGGGTGCATCCGCACAATATTCTCGCGATTACTTTTACCAACAAGGCAGGGAAAGAAATGCGAGAGCGCGTGGAGCATTTGCTTGTGTCTGACCCAATCCTGCGAGCACAACACCACAATGCAGTGCCTTTTGTGAGTACGTTCCACTCCCTCGGCGTCTTTATTATAAAACAATGGGCAGACCGCCTCGGGCTTCCCAGACACTTCGGTATTTTTGATAAAACAGACTCGAAAAAAGCACTTAAGAAAGCTCTGGAATCATTAAATGTAGAGCCAAAAGAGCATTTAGAAAAAGTAGCAGGGATTATTTCAAGAGAAAAGGGTCTTGGCGTATCTCTGGAGGCATTTTCTACACGGCAGTCTTACGACTTTACGTCTGATATCACAGCGCGAGCTTGGAAAATATACGAGGCAACACTTCACAAAGAAAAAGCTCTCGACTTTGACGACCTGCTCCTCAAATCTCTCCTTTTGTTGGAAAAACACGCCGATATACGTGAGTACTATCAAAAGCTTTGGCAGTATGTGCATGTGGATGAATATCAAGATACGAACAAAATTCAACAGCGAATAATAGATGTTATTACTGACGTGCATCGCAATATTTGTGTGGTAGGGGATACGGATCAATGTCTCGTTGGTGGAACAAGCATTACCATGTCAGATGGTACTCAGAGAAAAATTGAGGATATAAAAAATGGAGACTCTGTGCTCTCAAATTACGGAAGTGGGGATTTTCGTCCTGCTCTCGTTACTGATACACAAAACCATTACCACAAAGGTGAGTTGATACGCATCACCACTACTGCCGGTAAGATTATTGAAAGCACCCCGGAACATATCCACTTTGCAGGCTACCGTTTAGGACAAACACCTCAGCTATACCTCAACTACCTCATGCATAAAAATGGAGTCGGGTGGCGTATTGGTACCACCAGTATTTACACAAAAGGACAAGTGAAATCAATAGTAGGTTTTATGCAAAGATCAGGGCAAGAACATGCAGATAATGTATGGGTTATAGCAACACATGCCACAGAAAAAGAATCAAGAATTCAGGAATACATTTTCTCACTCAAATACCAAATACCAACAATACCATTTACCAGTCGAAAGAGTGGGAGTGTAAACGGATATGTACATGATGATAATGCCCTAAAGCAAATTTTTTCTTCTTTCGACACTGAAGCATCTGCTCAAAGATTACTTTCTGACCTTGGATTATCTCATCAGTATCCGCACCATCGAGCTCAAAACCACAATTCAATCAGGAGAAATGTGCGAGTCACTTTGTGTGCTGACAGGCGCGGAAAAACACCTATGCATTTAATTTCAGTGTTTGGGAATGATGTGGCAGGGAAAGAAATACTTCAATCATTAGGATTTTCAATCCGTCCTGCAAAATCAAATACCCAAAATTGGAGATTTGAAACAGTACGATCAAGTTATGGTGTAACATGCATGTTGGCTGCACAAATAGCTTCAGCGTTCCCTGAAGCTCATATAGTATTCAGCGCTCGTCTTGGAGGAATAAAGGAAAAAGTTCGTGACGGTAACTCTCTTTCACACTTGCCCGCAGGCTCCGTAATGC
>JBKJHK010000051.1:0-16221 GCA_046599035.1 Parcubacteria group bacterium
GTGCAATCACGATCGCACTTACTCCACAGAGTACTAAATATTTTAACTGAAGAAACTTTTTTTTGTAGAAGAGATATATGCCAACAACTCCAAGTGTCACGACCACGATCTGCCACAGATATGCATAGAGATAGAATGGGAGCGCAGCCGAAAGTGCAAGTAGTATGTTGTCTCGCATACTTGACCCATCTTTTTCAACCGCTTTTTTGAGCCAACGTATCAGTGCAATATAAAAAAAGACAAAAAATGGAAGGATCGTCTGCATGATTACCGGGCGTAAAATAAGAGAATAACATGCGGCATAGGCAAGCAGACTTCCAAGAGTAGCCCCCCACGGCGAAGTACCGAGCTCCCTATAGAGCATATACATTGCCAGAGAAAAGATGAGAGACCAAAATACAAAATTGAAAGCGACTGTTGTAGGAAACGATGTTCCAAACAAGAACGGTACAGCTCCAATCCAGTCAGGTATAAAAAATGCAGGTGCGATTTCTTTTCTGTATTCAAAGAAGTATGGATTCCCAATAGAGAGATGCCCCCTTGCTACTTCTGCCATGCGGGCATAGTAATAGTGGTCATCTTCTACAACAAGTGGGACTATTCTTTCCACTCCGTTTTCTGCACCTCTGTAAAAAGAGAAAGCAGGTACAAGACTTAAGATAAGTGTAGAGAGCACGAGAATATAGACCGAGGATTTCATCAAAAAATTGTAGCATACCTGGTTGGAAAAAAAGTAGTGGACCTGGTATACTCCTACATAACATCACCCACAACATCATGAAAAAAGATGCAAAAATCTATGTAGCGGGTCACACCGGTCTTGTCGGTTCTGCAATCGTACGAGAGCTTACAGGACAAGGATACTCAAACCTTTTAGTAAAAACTCGGGCCGAGCTCGATCTCTTTGACCAGAAAAAAGTGCTCGACTTCTTTACGGAAGAAAAACCAGAGTACGTATACTTGGCTGCAGCAAAAGTGGGCGGAATCATGGCAAATAAAGAGGAGCCGGCAACCTATATGCTGGAGAATTTACTGATTGAAATAAATATCTTAAATGCAGCACGTATAAACGAGGTCACTAAGCTTCTTTTCCTCGGAAGTTCTTGTATGTACCCAAAAGAAGTCGCTCAACCGATGAAAGAAGAGTATCTCCTTTCAGGGAAACCAGAACCGACGAATGCACCGTATTCGATCGCTAAAATAGCCGGCATTACCCTCTGTCAGTCTTTCAATAAACAATACGGGACAAATTTTATTTCTGTCATGCCGACCAATATTTACGGTGAGGGCGACAACTTCGACCTCACAAGCTCTCATGTCATCCCCGCTCTCATTCGCAAATTCCACGAAGCAAAAGAAAATAACGCTGCAGGAGTAGACCTTTGGGGCAGCGGCTCTCCAAAAAGAGAGTTCCTCTATGTAGATGACCTCGCATCCGCTTGCGTATTTCTCATGGAACATTACAATGATTCAGAAATTATCAATATTGGTACAGGACAGGAAGTAAGTATTAAAGAGCTTACAGAACTAGTGGGAACTCAGGTCGGATATTCGGGAGAAATGCGTTGGGACACGAGCAAGCCAGAAGGAGTCCCCCGCAAGCTCCTCGATGTAAGCAAACTAACCGGTCTCGGATGGACATACAAGATAAAACTTCCAGAAGGACTCCTGAAAACATACACGTGGTTTAAAGAACATTATAATCAAAAATAAAAACAGCATTATGGAACCAACATTTACAAAAATCGAAGCCTGCAGAATTTGTGGAAATAAAAATCTTGTTTCCGTACTTCACTTAGGCAACCATGCACTTACTGGAGTTTTTCCAAAAGAAAAAACACAAAACATTACTTCAGGACCGCTAGAACTTGTGAAATGCCAGGAGGATGAGACAGGCCTGTATTGCGGGCTGGTGCAGCTTGGACACACCTATTCAAAAGAGGAAATGTACGGAGACAACTACGGCTACCGTTCAGGACTGAACCAGTCAATGGTAGACCACCTCGCCGGAAAAGCAGAGAGAATAAAAAATCTTGTAAAGCTCGAGAGTGGTGATGTGGTCGTAGATATTGGAAGCAACGATGCTACTTTTTTGAAAAACTTTGGAGAGGACCTTACGCTTGTGGGGATCGACCCGAGTGCGATGAAGTTCAAAGAACACTATCCTTCTCATATTGCTCTGCATCCAGACTTTTTTAGTGCAGACGTATTTCAGAAAAACTATCCAAACAAAAAAGCAAAAGTAGTGACTTCGATCGCTATGTTTTACGACCTCGATGCACCACTTACTTTTGTACAACATATTTACGACATCTTGGCAGACGACGGTGTGTGGATCGTAGAGCAAAGCTATTTACCAACAATGCTAGAGACCAATTCATATGACACAGTCTGTCATGAACACCTCGAATATTACCGTCTTCAGGACATACAGTGGATGGCAAAGAAAGTGGGCTTTAAAATTGTCGATATTGAATTTAATGCAATCAATGGTGGAAGCTTTGGAGTCACCATGGCAAAAAAAGAAAGTGCCCTCTCGGAAGCGACCGAACAAATTCAAAGTATTTTGAAAAAAGAAAGAGAAGATGGAATGCATACAAATGCACCAGTGAAAAGTCTCCACGACAAGCTCGTCAAAATGCGTGACGACTTGCTTGCATTTATCGGCCAAACAAAGACTGAAGGTAAGACAATCATGGGCTATGGAGCATCGACCAAAGGAAATGTGCTCTTGCAGTTTTGCAATATCACTCCAGAACTCCTTCCCTACATTGCCGAAGTGAACCCTCACAAATTTGGCTCATTCACACCTCACACACTGATCCCAATTATCGACGAAAAAGAAGTAAAAGCAATGAAACCCGACTATCTCTTGGTACTCCCATGGCATTTTCGCAAAAACATTATCGAGAAAGAACAAGAATATCTCAAGTCTGGCGGAACCCTCGTATTCCCTCTTCCAGAGCTCAATTTGGTAACAATTGACAGCACGAGCCATTAATATTCCAAAAAAGGCTTGCTTCTGCTATTATTCAAGTCTATGAGTCAAGCGACTACTATTATACGACCGAAAAAGACCTTCAGTCTCGAAGACATCTACGAGGTCTGGCGCTACAAAGAACTCCTCTACTTTTTCGTATGGAGGAATTTGAAAGTACGCTATAAGCAGACTTTTATCGGTATTGCGTGGGCTATTTTTCAACCATTTATCACCATGGTCGTCTTTTCTGTGTTTTTTGGCGGCCTTGTAAAAGTACCCTCTGATGGAGTTCCCTACCCTATATTTGTATATGTAGGACTTCTCTTTTGGCAATTCTTTTCTGATTCTCTGGGAGAGACCAGCAATGTACTTACGACCAACCAGTCTATCATTACAAAAGTTTATTTCCCTCGCCTGATTTTACCGCTTTCTTCAGTACTCACAAAATTAGTAGATTTCGCTTTGGCAACTCTTATACTGATCGGGATGATGATTTACTACGGATATACACCCCATATCTCAGGACTCCTCATACTTCCACTCCTTCTTATCATCACCTTTATGGCAGCTGTCGGACTTGGACTATTTTTGGCAGCTGTTAATGTAAAGTATCGAGATGTACGCTATATCCTGCCATTTTTCATCCAAATCCTTCTCTTCCTCACCCCAGTTATCTATCCCGCAAGTATTGCAGGAAAATATTCTGTTATTCTCGCTCTCAATCCGATGACAGGGGTAATACAAAATGCACGCGCCGCGCTCCTTGGAACTACTCAGATAAACTGGAATCTTATTTCAATATCTTTCTTGGCAACATTTGTCCTCATGATCTTTGGAATATACGTATTTAAAAAAGTAGAAAGATTCTTTGCGGATGTTGTATAACTATATGGAAAAACCAATTATCGAAGTAAAAAATATTGGGAAGCGTTATGATATAAACCGGGCAAAAGGCGGATATGTCACTTTACGTGAAGTGATGATGGGATTCGCAAAAAAACCATTTTCATTCTTGAAAAACAAGATGCAATCGATTATCGGCCTTGAAAAAAAGGAAGAATTCTGGGCACTCAAAAATTTGAATTTTGAGATTCAAAAAGGAGAAATAATCGGTATTGTGGGGGCAAATGGCGCAGGAAAATCTACTCTCCTTAAAATCCTTTCTCAGATAACTCCTCCAACAACCGGAGAAATAATAATACGTGGAAGAGTCGGAAGCCTTCTGGAAGTTGGTACTGGTTTCCATCCTGAGCTTACGGGGAGGGAAAATGTATTTTTGAACGGAGCAATCCTCGGAATGAAGAAAAAAGAAATAGCTAAGAAATTTGATCAGATTGTAGAATTTTCAGGGGTAGAACAATTTCTTGATACGCCCGTTAAGTACTATTCAAGCGGAATGTATGTCCGCCTTGCTTTTTCTGTCGCAGCTCATATGGACCCCGATATTTTGATTGTAGATGAAGTACTTGCTGTCGGCGATGCAGAGTTTCAGAAAAAATGCCTTGGTAAAATGGATGAGGTGACCAAACAAGATGGCCGAACGATCCTCTTTGTAAGCCACAATCTGGATGCGATTGAACGACTCTGTACGAAAACAATCCTGCTTAAAAAAGGTGAGATAGTAAAATTTGGCGAGACATCGGAAGTGCTCAACTATTACTTACACACCGAAAAAACTCTTAATTCCGTCATCAACTACCCTGTAAAAAATAACTTGGATGGGCAGATTACAAAAGTCAGTATAATCGACAAGAATAATGTGCCGAAAGCCCAAATCCCTATCGATGAAAAATTCTATATTGAAGTTGAGTTGGATATTCGAAAGAAAGTAGAGAAAAAGCTTCTCATGCTCCATTTCTTCTACCAAGGAGAAGTGCTTCTTTTTTCTACAGAAGGAGACAAGAGTGGAGTATATAGAGACTATGAACCAGGTACGTACAAAACTCGCGTGGAAATACCTGGTTTCCTTTTCCAAATTGGTACTACTTTTTTAATGGTGAGTCTAAAACATATGAGTGAAGGAAGAAACAGTACAGACATGGTAAAAGACATCGCTATAGAAATAAGTAACGGAGAAAATCCGAGACATGCTTTATTTGGTGATAACTATTGGGGCAAACTCTCAGTGAGGCTTGATTACAAAACAGAAAAATTAACCTAAACATGAAGAAAATATTCTTACAAATGCCAAATAAGATATTCAATAACAATGCTATTTTCACCAACCCCGATCCTAACAATTCACAAATACGGTGGCGATTACTGAAAGAAAAACTATCTACTCTTGGATACGAATTAGTCACTGCAGATGATCGTGACCTGACGGACTGCAGCGGCATTATTTTTCATGATTCAGTCAGTTTGAATGATTTTCCTAATAAGAAATTTAGTGTGAGACAATTTTTCAAAAATATACTCAGACTGAATAAGGAAAATCTCGATGAAACAAGAGACCTCTACAAAGAAGGGCTTGCGGCTGGCTTGAAAGATAAGATGCTTTTACTGCTATGGGAAGGTCCAGCAGTGTATCCTCTCAATTTCAGTAAAAAGGTATGGGGTCGCTTTAGTTATATACTTACCTGGGCAGACGATTTCTTAAAAGACTCCCGGGTGAGACACTATGTAATGCCGATGGAAATGAATAAACTGATCGATACTCCTGTTCCTTTTACAGAGAAAAAGCTCTTGCTCAATATCTCTATACACAAACATTCATCATACAAAACAGAGTTATACTCTGCTCGAGAGAAATCAGTAGCCTATTTTGACAAACATTATCCGAGTGAATTTGATTTATATGGAACACGATGGAATACTCCCATAACACGTTTGCAATCATTCTTCCCTTTTCTTACTAGAAAATACAATACATATAGAGGACGTGCCGAAAATAAGCTGGAGACTCTCTCTCGCTATAAATTCAATATATGTTACGAAAACAATTCTGGTGAGAACGGCTACATTTCTGAGAAAATATTTACCGCAATCCAAGCGAGAACAGTGCCTATTTATCTTGGAGCACCGAACATACAAGACTACGTGGATGCTCGGACATTTATAGATCGAAGAAATTTTAAGACAGAAAAAGAATTGGCAGATTTCTTAACCTCTATGAATGAGGGCGAATACCGAAAATATCTTGATGCGGGAAATCAGTATGCTCAGAGCGAAAAATATGCGAAATTCCTACCCCAAAGCTTCTGTGATAGAATAATTGAAATACTCAAAGAAAGTAACATAATTTCTTAAATACCCATGAAAATCTTATTTATCGGAATGGGTTTAACCCATTATTATAATCAAGTACTCAACAAGCTCCATGACGAAGCGGATATGGAGATTTTCAATCTCGTAAAATCAGGAGGTATTAGTGGTGTCGCCAAAACAAGTAAAGCAGTCTTTCAAACAAAAGATGGCGTAAAGTTTAATATTGTTGAGCTTGATGAGATTATTAAGGATAAATTTAGTGATAATCATTATATAAGCTACAGAGGACTCGCTTCTTGGCTCAAAGAACATAAACCAGACAGTGTTGTGTTTGCATCATCTTTTCTAAAAATATTCTTGTACGATAAAGAAGTTATCGAAATAATGAATGAACTTAACATAAAGATCATTAGAAAGGATATTCCTTTTAGAATGGATACCTACCTTGAAACCAAGAGGAAGATCCACGCTGGAGAGCTAGACCTAAATTATGTTGCTTTTTTTGTCCCCATGTTCGCAAATCTCTGCAACAGACTGAAGCTCAGAAAACTTCCTTTATATGTAGGAAAATTTCTTGGAACTATAGGGTTAAGCAAACTTTATACGAAACTTATCGGAAGAAGAGTTCTACTAAAACAACTCGAAGATACTAAACGGATACTCCTCCTTTCCGATGCCCATGTAAACTATACGGGGAAAGCATTTGAACTCTTTCCGACATATGGAGTATCCAAAGAAAAAATATTTATTATGCAGAATTCTCCTGATACCGATATACTCTTTACCATCAGGGAAAAAATAGAGCAAGAAGCTCCGATATTGCCGACAAATCCATACCGACTGATTCATATCGGACGTCTCATCCCCTGGAAAAGAGTGGATATGCTGATTGAAGCACATAATGAACTAAAAAAAGAATTCCGCGGTGCGGAACTTCTCATTGCAGGATACGGACCAATCGAAGATGAACTTAAGAGTCTTGCAAAAAGCCTTGATTGTGAAGATTCTGTAAAATTTCTTGGTGGGGTGTATGATCCGGCAGAGTTAGGAAAATACATCCAAGCTTCCTCAATATACGTTCTAGCGGGAATGGGTGGAATTTCTATCAATGACGCTATGGTTTTTGGAAGACCAGTCATTTGTTCAATTTGCGACGGAACTGAGGCTGCTTTAGTAAAAGAAGGATACAATGGGCTGTATTTCGAAAATGGCAATAAGGATAGCCTCGTTGAGAAAATACGACATCTGTTCAGGAATCCTGATCTTATGCAAAAAATGGGTGAACATTCAACTCAGATTATTAGAGATGAAGTAAATATACATACAGTCGTAAATGGTTATAGAAAGGCATTTGAGTATGCTTTAAAAAAATAAGATGTCTAAGAATATCGAGAAGAAAATAAAGATCATTAATATCGTAGGGGCACGGCCAAACTTCATGAAAATGGCTCCTCTCTATGTTGCTTACCGAAAGCACACAGATTCTATACAGCCTATACTCATCCATACCCAACAACATAACGACAAAAAAATGTCTGGTGTTTTTTTTGAAACACTCGGTCTGCCAGATCCGGACTATAGCCTATCCTTGACTGTTGCCTCTCCCGCTGGAACGATAGCTCAGATAATGACTCAATTAGAAGTAATTTTTGAAAAAGAACAGCCTGATCTCGTACTGGTAGTAGGTGATGTAAATTCTACTTTGGCTGCAGCACTCACTGCAAACAAAAAACAAATCAAAATAGCCCATGTTGAATCAGGACTGCGAAGTGGAGACAAGGCTATGCCCGAAGAAATAAATAGAATACTGACGGACAATATTTCTGAATGGCTTTTTGTTACTGAAAAATCAGGCGTAATAAATTTACAGAAAGAAAACATTGTCAGTTCGAATGTATTCCTCGCTGGAAACGTCATGATCGATAACCTCATTAACATGATGCCCGAGATAGAAGCTTCTGACATAGATAAAAAACTTATGTTGCCGGAAAAATATATTGTGATGACTATGCATCGGCCAGCAAATGTAGATACTGAATCCGGTCTTAATTCAATGATACGAATTATCGAATCAGTAGCGAAAGAAAATATAAATATTGTATTCCCTATTCATCCTCGAACACTCAATAATTTGAAAAAGTACCCTAAAGCTTTTGAAGTACTGAGTGGAATAAAACAAATTACTATCGTCGAACCTATGGAATACATAGATTTTATGAAGCTCATAAAAAATTCGACATTTGTATTGACTGATTCAGGAGGTATCCAAGAAGAAGCCGCCTATCTCAAAGTGCCCACTATAACCCTCAGAGAATCCACAGAAAGACCTTCCACTGTGGAGTGTGGGGCAAATCATATTTGTCCTCCCCAAGACGAAGCTCATGTCATGGAAACTATCCATAAAGTCCTAAAGATGAGCCGTGAAAATATATCCGATATAGACTTAAACGATGGAAAAGCAAGTGACAGAATAATTGACATACTGTTGAAAACATCAAAATAGCTAACTTTTCACATGAGCAACAAAAAAACAACTTCTAGTGTTGTTTTTTTGTTGAGCATTTATCCTTTATACTAACTAATTTACTATAAAGTAACTTAAACAAGCTTTGTTTGTCACCGGATTATTAGTTGAACTGATCGTAAAAGTTCCTGCTGCTCGAGAAGTTATAGTATAACTTCTATTTGTGCCAGTATTACAGATAATACCAAGTCGTGCACCAAGCGATGAATCCTCTTGCACGAATATCTGACTATTTGCCGTCACAGCAGTTGTTTTCACCTGAAGAGTACTCCCTCCTGTTGCCATTGCCACACTACCGGCTGGTGCAGAGCCACAGACAGCTGGTGAAGCTGTAGAGTTGCAATTTGAGACTGTAGAAAGCTGTCCCACAGAAAGTAATCCAGGGACAGTTGTTGTAATACCCGAACGCCCAATCTTAATTGAAGTTGCAGTTGTTGAACCAAGAGAAAGAGCTCCAGAAGTGTATGTATCTAGTCCCAAACCGTTTGCGAGTACATTTATAAAATTCGCAAAAATATTACCATTCACCTCAAGATCTGCAGTGGGAGTTGTAGTACTAATCCCAACTTTACTGTTTATAAGCATATTCTGTCCAGAACGTCCAAATGTCATCGTAGTTGCTAGTGTTGTTCCAAAATTCAAAGCACCATTTGTTACTGAGTCGATCAGTGAACCTACCTGCATAAATAAGTTCCCTGCAGTCACAGTGATATTTAAGCCATCATCAGAGAGCAAAGAATGAGCTATTGTTGTTGTGCTGATAAATTTTGCAATTCTATTAAGGATTCCCGAACCAAATATTGGAGACACCAAGCTGTTAGTTGGGTAACTTATTATAACGATACCGGACCCTCCATTTCCTCCAATCATCCACGGAATATTTCCTCCCGACCCACCACCTCCACCCCCAGTATTTGCTGTACCATTGGTAGGATTCACATTAGAAACTCCATTATTGTATCCACTATTTCCCCCACCACCTGTTCCTCCTATTCCAAATACATTTAATCCATCATATCCTCCGCCGCCTCCACCTGCATATGTTACCGATGAGCCAGAGATTGAATTTACTGTACCTGATCCTCCATTACCAGGATTTACATTGCCAGGAGTAGTGCCTGATCCACTTGACCCTCCTCCACCGCCACCTCCATCATTATTTCCTGAAAAAGCATTGCCTCCCGCTTGAGTACCACTGCCTCCAGTACCTATGTTACCTGGGCCAAACTCAGCGCCTCCACCACCTCCAGCACTTCCTCCATTTACACCATTAAAGCTACCAGAAGAGCCACCTGAACCTCCCCCACCTCCACCTACAGCAGTGATACTGTCAAATACGGAACTGCCTCCTGTATTTCCTGGGCTTGTATTGTTTGAAGAACCTGCTCCTCCAGCACCAATAGTTACAGAATAAATTTGACCAGTCACGGGGTATGCAGCGTCATACTGGTATGCTCCAGCACCACCTCCGCCGCCAGAGCGATAGAACCCACCTCCGCCACCTCCTCCACCTACTACGAGAGCTTTTACATTGCCTCCGCCAGCACCCGTACAATCCAACAAGCCATTACTGGTAAAAATGTGTATAGTATTACCTCCAGAATATGTGATCGTGCCTCCAGTACATTCTGAAGCTGCAGAAGCTTGTATTGGAGCGCTTACCAGTAAAGACAAAGATAATAAGAAAGGAATAAATTTTTTTATCATGATTAAATTATTAACTAACCAATTCTAATATATCAACCATTAAACTATACATATAAAAAATTATGTCGTAAAGGGTAATCTGTTTATAAATATGGGCATTAATTTTTATATTAGAGCATGATATACTCGTACCATAACTCCCCAATATGAACGACTCGACAAAGAAACTTATAAAAAAATTTATTCCACCGATTGTCTTGGAATGGAAAAATGGTACACCACAGAAATACGGATATTTTGGTAATTTTAAGACCTGGGAGGAAGTAGTGAAACTAACCTCTGGATACTCAAATAACACAATAATCGAGCGGGTCAAAAACAGTGCTTTAAAGGTCAAAAAAGGTGAAGCGGTGTATGAGAGAGACTCGGTCATTTTCGGCAAAATAGACGTCTCCTGGCCCCTTCTGGCCTGCCTCCTGTGGGTCTCGAGTCTCTATAAAGGCTCTTTAGAGCTCATCGATTTTGGAGGGGCTTTAGGTACAAGCTACTATCAAAACCGAGGATTCCTCAAGCATTTGTCTCATCTCAAATGGCACATAGTGGAGCAAGATGCATTTGTCGATATCGGCCAAAAAGAATTTGCAGACGAGACCTTGCAGTTTCATTATGAAAAGGATTTGGAGAAACTTGTAACAGAAGTTAAGCCTTCTCTTTTGATCATCTCCAGCTCTCTCCAATTTCTTCCCGATCCGATGAATTTTCTTGAATCGCTTCCTGAGCTAAATATTCCCTACATCATATTTGATAAAATACCTTTCTTTGTCGAACCTGCCTCCCCTACTCGCCTTATGATACAAAAAGTTCCACCAAAGATTTATGATGCGAGCTATCCTGTATGGATTTTTGGACGAAATGCATTTTTAGAAAAAATGAGTAGGCATTTTGAGCTAATTTCTGATTTTACTGCATACAACGGATCAACCCAAGAAACAGAACACGGGCCAGTACACTATCAAGGTTTCATCTTTAAAAAGAAGTAGTATGTCTCAAAATACACTACATTTTTGTACGCTATTTAATTCGCATTATCTGACTCGAGGTTTGGCACTTTATGCCTCGCTCGAAAAACATTGCCCTGATTTTCGTTTGTATGTCATTGCATTTGACGATGTTTGTTATGAAATTTTATCGAAACTTGCCCTCCCTTCAATGGTCGTCATTTCTCTCAAAGAGTTTGAGGATCCGGAGTTATTAAGCATCAAACCTACTCGAACGGAAGGAGAATATTGCTGGACATGTTCGTCTTCTTCAATTTTATACTGCATCAAAAAATATAATTTAAATATGTGTACTTATATAGATGCAGATATGCTTTTTTTTGATAATCCTCAAAAGATCATTGATGAGATGGGTGACAAATCAATTTTACTGACCGAACACAGACTTCCTCCCAAAAATTGGAAAATAGAAGCTGCGGGTATATATTGTGTCCAATTTATGCCATTTAAAAATGATGAAAATGGCATCCGAGCACTCTCTTGGTGGAGAGACCGCTGTATTGAATGGTGTTACGCTCGAATTGAAGATGGAAAGCTCGGGGATCAGAAATATCTCGACGACTGGACCACTCGTTTTCCTGGTGTGCACGTAATGCAGCATATTGGAGGAGGTGTTGCTCCTTGGAATGTATACCGATACAACTTTCCTGTGAGGGACAACAAAATATATGTAAAAGAAAAAGAAACGAGTGTAGAAGATAGTCTTATATTTTATCATTTCCAAAGCACTCGTCTTTACTACATATTTGGAAAAGTAAAAGCGTTTTATTACCCCTATGACATTGCCCTCGACAGAAATGCTCGATATATTTATGACCTTTACGAAAAGTCTCTCGAAGAAGCTCTGATACTTACCCGTACCGTAGACCCTACTTTCAACCGCGGGTTTAGTCAGCCAGTTGATTACCTAAAAACCCTCGCTCGAAAGACCCAAAAGACCCTTAAATTCTACCTAAGAGTAATTGCTAAAAAAGCCTTGCATAAATGATATGGACTGGTAGTATGGGCAAAGGAGAAAACACATGAAAAACGTGTGGGAAGTAGACTTTAAGCGCGTTACCGACCAGCTGAGAAGAGGTGAAATGTATATTTGTCGAGGGGATGGGACTGGCATTGTCCCCTTTGATATGATTCGTCCCTTTTGTGTGATTAATCCCACATCTGAGGACGTAACTCGAGGCGGCCATTCGCATAACGTAGGATGGCAAATTCATTTCTGTACATTTGGACAAGTAATATTCGATTTGAATGACGGGGTGGAAGAGAAAACAATCGTCCTGTCAGATCCCGCCAACCCATTGGTTATCGGTCCCGGTGTGTGGCATACATACATACTTCGGCCAAACTCTTCGCTTATGGCCTTGGCATCAAACCCATATCGAGAAGAGGACTACATCCGAGACTTCGAAGAATTCAAAGCGGGAACACGCCGTCCAAAATGAACAACCCCGCCCTTACGGGACAGGGTATCAGTTGCAGTTAAATACCTTCAGAACAAGCTCCGACCGCATACGCTCGGAGCTGTTTTTTTTAACGAAATATGATAAAATATTTTGAATATTAACATATGCTTACACGTATTTACAGAAAAATAAAAAAACTTATAACTCCCCCGACTGAAAGAGAACTACGAGTTAGACAATGGAAAAAAAATGGCAATGAAAAGTTGCGATATAGATATAACCTAGACGAACATTCAATAGTTTTTGATATGGGTGGGTATAAAGGAGAATGGTCAAGTGATATTTTTTCTATGTACCTTTCTACCGTATATGTGTTTGAACCAGTAAAGAGCTACTACACTGATATTAAAGAGAGATTTTCAAAAAATCCACATATTAAAGTATTTCAATTTGGATTATCAGGCAAAGATGCTGAGATTGAGATAGGGATGGATAATGATGGATCCTCTACTTTTAACAGTACGTCGACAAATAAAGAACTCGTGAAGTTAAAAATAGCGGCAGATTTTCTAAATGTGCACAATATAAAAACAGTAGATCTTATTAAGATTAATATAGAAGGTGGTGAATACGACCTTTTAGAACACTTGATTGAATCACAATTGATACAGAAATTCAAAAATATTCAGGTTCAATTTCATGATTTTGTACCAAAAGCAGAGGAGCGGATGAAAACAATAAGAAAAAATCTCGAGAAAACTCACAAGGTCACCTACCAATCTGATTTTGTATGGGAAAATTGGGAACTTAAGAATGTCACATGATCATCACCAAACTCGCAGGAGGTCTCGGAAACCAGCTCTTTCAATATGCGATCGGCAGAAGCCAAAGCGAAAGACTCGGTGTCCCTCTCAAACTCGACATTGAACACCACGTCAAAGATACGAAGCGTGAGTATGGTTTAAAGTATTTCAATATCTCTGCGCAGATCGCGACTCCGGACGAAATACGGAAACTCAAGCATGATGGTTTTTTTGATACTATAGTCCAAAGACTCTTTGGTGAGAAACAAACATCAGTCTGTCTTGAATATGATTATAAGAAATTTCACCCAAGCGCGCTGACTATCCCCGACAATACCTACCTCGCAGGTTTTTGGCAGAAGGAAAAATATTTTGAAAACATACAAGAAATTCTCCTCAAAGAACTCACGCTGAAAGATCCTCTTCCTTCAGAAACTTCTGCTCTTGTGGAACAAATCAAACATACCAATTCTGTTTCGATCCATATCCGTCGTGGTGACTATACCCTACCTAAATATGCAAAAATATTTTACCAATGCACACCTGAATATTTTTACAGTGCGATCAATACCATAAAAGAAAAAGTAGCAAACCCTCATTTCTTCATATTTTCCAATGACATTGAATGGACGAAAACTCTCGACTTTCCAAAAGAGACGACATATATCACACCGGGCCACCCACACGATGACCTTATTTTAATGAGTATGTGCAAGCACAATATTATCGCCAATAGCTCTTTCAGTTGGTGGGGAGCGTGGCTCAACCAAAACCCTGAAAAGATTGTTATCGCTCCAAAACACTGGTTTACAGAAGATAGTCCTGAAGACAGCGTCCCTAAAGATTGGATACAAATATGAAAAAACCTTATGTAACTGTGCTCATGTCTGTATATAATGGTCAGGCCTTCCTTAAGGAAGCTATTAATAGTATCCTCACTCAAACATTCCAGGACTTCGAATTCCTCATTATTGATGATGGATCACAGGATGAAAGCGCGCCTATTATACAGTCTTTCAGAGACGAGCGAATACGTTATGTAAAAAACCCAGAAAACAAAGGTCTTCACTATTCTCTTAATCGTGGGTTGGAGCTTGCACAAGGAGAATTTATAGCTCGCATGGATTGCGATGATATAAGTGACTCTCGAAGGTTAGAGAAACAAGTTGCATTTATGAAGAGTCATTCAGATATTGCAGTCTGTGGAACATGGGTGGAGACGATTGGAGAGAACGCAGGTTTTGTAAAAAAGTATTTTACAAAACACGATGATATACATGCAAGTCTACTCTTCAACACATCTCTTGCTCACCCGTCCGTACTCATGAGGAAATCATCATTGAACGAAAGCAATCTGCAGTACGATACTACCTTTAAGTATTTTGAAGAAGATTATAATCTTTGGGTGGAGTTATCGAGAAAAAATAAGTTTGCGGTCATTCCCGAAGTACTCCTCTTCTACAGGATACATAAAAAAAGTGTCACATCAATTCATACTGAGGACAGAAAAAGCGGAGTGTCGGCAATACGAAAAAAACAACTTGAGTGGATTGGCCTCCGGCCAAGTGAAGAAGATATGCGGATTCATAATTCACTGTACCCAGCTCAGGGTGAAAACATCGAAGTATTTTTAAATAAAGAAGAGTCTTGGCTTTTAGAAATACAGCGTGCAAATACTCAGACTCATATATATAACGATAATTCCCTATCTAAGATACTCTACATACGCTGGTACACACTCTGTGGACTCAATTCAAAAAAAAGCCTTGTTGTGTTTAGTAAATTCATTCACTCACCTCTATACAAAGATAAAAAAATATTTGACTCTATTAAAATACTATTCAAGTGTCTTCTTAGGATCTAGAACTCATGAAAGAGACAATAGCACTCACTCTTTTTTCCCAGGTAAAACCTTCAACTTTTTTAAGAGCTTGCATGGCAACATCTTCCCTTTGTTGTCCATTGGAAACCAACTGTTCAATCTTCCGAGCAAGATCTTCTGCATTGTCTGATTCAAAGGACATAGCACAGTCCGATAATACTTCTCCGATAATGGGCAAGTTCGAATAGAGAATTGGCTTTTTACTTGCCATATATTCATAGACTTTCATTGGAAAACCATAGGTTCTAAAATGGGGCTGGTCTGGATACGGTATGACGAGCATATCCATTGCTTTTTCATATGCAGGGATGAGCCTAGAAGATACCGCAGGTACAAACACTACTCTTTCCAAAACCCCCAGTGTCTCTGCAATTTTTGTGTACTCTTCTATTTCATTGTTCCTCCCACCAACAAAAACCATTGTAATCTTTGGATCAGGAAGTTTCTGGAGAGCCTTGAGCATCGTATCAATTCCCTTGCTCATACCCATTGTCTTATAGAACCCAACATACCCAACCAAAGTTTCCCCGAGCGGAAGGTTGAGCCGCATACGAAGTTCTTCTTTTGTTTCTGTAATTACATCAAATAAACTGAGACTGACTCCTCCGTATGCCACAAGAACCTTGCTTTCAGGTACCTGTGTTTTTTCGCATATGATTTGTTTTAAATGAGCTGTAGTTGAAACCAAATAGTCGCTCCCCTTTGCAACATACATAT
>JBKJHK010000004.1:0-12295 GCA_046599035.1 Parcubacteria group bacterium
TTTTACCCTGTTTAAGACGCTCATCATCAAGCACAAAACCTTTAATGATGAACTCTCGAAGAATTTTAGTAGCCCAAATACGAAAATGAGTCGCTGTTTTCGAATTTACTCTATATCCTACTGCAATTACAGCATCGAGAGAATAATGCTTTGTATCATACTCTTTACCATCTACGGCAGTTATCCGGAAAATCCGGATAACTGAATTTTCCTTTAATTCTTTGGTTTTAAAAACATTTTGAAGATGTTCACTTACCGTACGAATATCTACATCAAAAAGCTCAGCCATAAGTTTCTGAGTAAGCCATACCATTTCATCTTCAACGCGTACTTCAATCTTTGGACTTCCTGTCTCCGTACTAAAAACAAGAAACTCTGCAGTGCTATTCTTTTTTTGTGGAAAGTTTCCTTTATTCATATATAGATATAAGCCTAAATTATACAGTAATTATTTGCATCCTTTAATTTTCTCAAACAAAAAGTATCGGTCGACAACTGTTCTTTTGTAGCATTTGAAAAGTGCTTTGCTTTCGTCCTCGGGAGCGTGGAAGTCGCGACGTGTGAAGACTACGTCAAATGAACCTGTTTTGAAAATATCAATATTACCGGTATCAAGTGTGTTTGCGATTGCCAAGTAGTGAGAATACTCTCTCCCTGGATACATAATGAGTACTTCAGGACTGCCGTAAAAAAGGACTGACTGTGAGGTGTCGATATGCGAGAGCACTTCTGCCACTTTTACATTTCGCGTACGCTCTACTACATATGCAGTGTCCGAAAGAAAGATGAGATGATAAAACTGGAAAGCTAATACTCCCCCGAGAAATATGTAGAGGCTGATTTTCCATATCTTGGATACGCCACTCTCCGCGAGGGCGAGAATACTTGGCCCAAATAAAATATAGAGCAATGCGTGCGCCGGGAAGAAGTAACGATACCAGCCCGTGCCTGCCAAGTATCCTCCTACGTTCACCACGATAAACGCACCGACGAATATTTCTGCGATACTTATGTTTATATTGTTTTTCTTGAAAAGACGAAATCCAAAAGAAACAACGATTGCAATAAAGATAATACTGAAGAGTATTGGTGTTGATTCGGTGAAGAAACGTAATGCATTAGTCCATATTGTCTGTAATGTGGATACACTAGAGCCGTGATTACTTGCGAGATAGACATATGTTGGAATAATTTTAGACAATGAATCAAGTGTCGGTGGTGGGATGAAAAACCAAAGAATAATAGGTACAAGCAAACCAGATATAAAAAGCGCAAGTATTTTCTTGTTTTGGATTTTCTTCCAAGAGAATGCGAGGGTAATACAGAGAGCCAGAGGTACTCCTAAAAGGAAAATGGGTTTTGTAGCTGCAGCAAGACCTAAAGAAAGTCCCGAGAAAATAAGGTATTTTTTTTTGGTAAAACCTGATTTTTCCCATAAAAGAAGAAGTAATGCACCAAGGACTAAGAATACAAGTCCGGGCACTTCCCCTTGGACAGGTCTTCCATTTCCATAGAATGGAGAGAAAGAAATGAGGCCGAGGACTGCGGTAATAGCTGGATAGAAGCCGTATTTCTTTTTTGCAAAGATGTAAAAGAGTAATATAAGAAGACACATGTAGAGAAGCATTGGTAGTCTCGCTTGCCACACTCCAAGACCAAATGTTTTTAGGCTCAAAGCTACGGGGAAAATGACAGGATATCCAGTCGAGAGCACAAAACTATTCATTTGGAAAAAGACTCCGGGAGAAGTCTGGAGACCCACTATTCCGTAGAGTGCTACATTTTTTGCAGTTTCTGTGAAAGCTCCTTCATCGAGCCATACGTTTGGCGTGTCGGTGAATTGGAAAAAAGTGAGAAATATTCCTAAAGCAAAGACGAAACCTAAAATAATCTTTTTTCTTTTTTCCATGATTATGGTGATTAATTGTTTGTTTAAAATTTCCCAAGAACACCTTTTTCTAGCTGCCCAAAAGTCTCCAGCGAGCACTTTTGGCTGTCCTCGGGCCTGAGTTGTCAAGAGCCTTCAGCAAAGCTTCAGGTCATTGACAACACCGGCTCAGACCCTGCGGGGGCTAGAAAAAGGTGTTCTCAGTAAATTTAAATCTTTACAAGTGGTTCGCATTTTAATATTTTTGATTCAATGTACCGGTCTTTTTCTTCGTGCACAATTGTACATGATTTGAAATAGTCGGAAAAAAGATTACCGTCCCCTACTCGTGGGATGTTGATGTAGAGAATGTGTCCAGAAAAACCTGCAAATAATTCTTTATAGAAACTTTCAAACATTGGGGCTGCGTAGATGCGGCGTTCGTATTTGCCGGTTGATTTGATCTCATAGCCTCCGATGTCATTATAGACCAATACATTTTTTATATCACTTCGCTCAGCAATGATTGTCTTTGCATGTGCGAGAAGTCCATAGGGACTACCGTTTATATTACCCCAGATGTATTCTTCGATAAACACTCCGTTATAGAGAAGTCCGAGGATTAAAAGCGCAGATACTGCAACTGGTCGAAAAGACGAGCGCTTCCATGCAAAGAGTATAAGAGCGAGTGATATGACCCAGATGCAGGCCATAAATGCAAAAGAAATATAAAAACCTGTCGGTCCTGATCCTCCGGAAAATGGATACAAGAAATTCCATTTGAGACCAAGGATTCGATTGATCCATTCTGACTTTGGGTGAAGCGGGGGTACACTGTGAACTACAAACTGCAGTGCAAAAAGAACTATCGCGACAAGAGCGATCCATACACTCTGAATACCTGAGGCAAATTTTTTCTCAGACCACATGCGAGAAAGGACAGCTCCAGTGAGCATACAGAGTGGTATGACTAAGAACTGAAAGTACCGGTCCAATGCGCCGATCGAAAAGTCGAATGCAATGAGATAGAAAAAGAGTCCGAGAGCAATAAACAACATGAACACTCGAGTTCTTTTTATTTCTTCTTTGTTCAGTAAAAAAGGTGCGAGAACGAGAAGTGGAGACAAATAGAGGACAGCTTTTGCAAACTGAATAAATGTTTGAAACCAGCCGCGACCGGCAAAGACCGCAAAATGTTTCCAATAGTTAAGTGCCCATTCAAGTCTGAAAAATGGAAAGACTACTTTTGCGAGCAAGAGTATACCCACGAGTCCGAGTACACCAAGAAAACCAAAACCGATAGATTTAAAAACTTTTTTCCTGTCTCCGAATACCTTTTTTTCAAGACAAAAGTCCAGAGCAAAAGCACCGATTGGAATAATGAAAGCCACTTTAATAAGAAAGCCTCCGATTATTCCCAGGGAAAATAATGCAAGCCAACGGACACTTTTTTTAGAGATGTTGAAATCAAAATCTTTTAATTTGAAATATCCGACAAGAGAAAGAAGAAAAAACATTGGCATCACTGATCCGTCGACGTCCACCATAAGCGAGGCAAGAACCGAATAAAAAGTTACGGCAAATAACGAACTGACAAAAAAAGCTGTCTTTCTGTTAAATACGATCGAAGCAAGGTAAAAAATCAAAAAGAGATTGACAATACTAAATGTAAAAGGTATTGTCCTGAAATTATCATAACCAACAAGCTGGCCGAAGTTTCTGTAAATGAACTCAGTGAGTGGCGGATGCGGCACTGCTCCCGGAGCGTAAATGCCTGGGTTTGCATACATCGGCCATTTGTATTCGTCTTGGTGATACGCCAAGTGAAGAGCTGGAACTCGAAGCAGAAGGAAAAAAACAAGCACACAAAGCGGCATGACCCATGTATGTGTGCTCAGCCAATTTTTGATTGAATTCATAACAATATAATACCAAACGCTCGCTAATTTGAAAGCTAGACCTTTTTAAACTTATATCTAAAAATAAGCGGGAGCATTTTGAAACCGAGCTTTCCTGCTCTCCATACGCTGCCGGTGTAGCCAGACTCACCGACTCGTTCTTTGTAAATCACAGGGATTTCAATAATCTTCTTTTCGAGGCGCACAAGCCAGATCATGAGTTCTGGAGAAAACGTACCGTCGCCTTTTGAGTGGTTGAAATATTTTTTTATTTTCTCAAGCGTTTTTCTGTCTAAGAGTTTAAATGTGCATCCGACGTCGGTAAGTACAGGACCGTTGTAGAGAATTTCGATCACTTTTGCCCAGAGCCAATTTGCAAAACGTACGGGAAACGGCATGAACGCTCCGGACCAAATGGCTGCCCGGGATGTGCGTGTACCAAACACTACTGGGAAATCATCGCTGTAAAGTAAAAACTTATGCAAGTCTAGCGGCTCAAATGTACCATCTGCTTCAACAACTACTACTAAATCCCCAACTGCCTCCCTAAGTCCTCTCATAATCGCATGACCATAGCCTTGTTTAGTTTCTACTATGAGTCGGGCTGGTGTCTTTGCCACTTCTTCTTTCGTATTGCCTTTTGCATTGTTGTCGATCACAACCACTTCGTCGACGAACCCTGTCGCAAAAAAACTTTCGATCACTTTTCTGATCGTCTGTGCTTCATTGTATGTCGGTATAACGACGCTTACTTTTTTCTGTTTATACATAGGATGTAATATTTTTATGAAGCATATCCATAAGTACCGTAAGACTCTGACTCTCTACAAGAGCTTTTGCCTCCTCTCGGTAATTTTTTTCTTTTTCAGGATCAAGGGTAAGCAATGCTTTAAGCTTTTCTACACTATCATCTGCTTCACCTGTCGTATATGAGCCCTCGGGTACAAGATCTTTCATGGACGTATTTGAGACAAGCACCTTTGCACCGCAGGCAAGGGCTTCTATTACAGTTTTATCAAAACTTCCTGATTCTGTAAAATTGAGATATACCTCATGACTTTGGTATGTTGCAGGAGCATTCACAAAATCCACACCCCTTACAAAGTGGCTGTGGGCCTCTAGACGGCCCTCTCTGACTCGTTTTTTAAGTTCCTCGATATATATT
This sequence comes from Parcubacteria group bacterium, assembly GCA_046599035.1. Taxonomy (GTDB): domain Bacteria; phylum Patescibacteriota; class Minisyncoccia; order Phycocordibacterales; family DATDWN01; genus UBA910. The sequence continues at coordinate 4,931 of JBKJHK010000004.1, forward strand.
TGGTCCCGAGGTAAAGCGTCCCCTACGATCGAAAGCTCAACAGAAAGCCCTTCTCCAAGGAGACTCTCTGTCAGGTCCAGGGCTTTTTCCACCCGCTTTACCGGAGCAATACGTCCAAAAACCAGAAGGCTACCTGGATCTCTCTTTACGAGATTAAAATACCTAAAAATCTTGGTATCCACTCCTGCGGGCATTATGCGGGTCTTCCTGTAACGTGCTGTGAAAGACTCTGCTGCCGTACAGAAAACACGGTCAGAAAAAGATACAGCGATACGCGTCCAGATATTTCCATACGGATGATTTCTCCAAAAGAATACTTTTTTACCAAGTATTTTCCAGAGTAACCCCCCGAGGACAACGTACTCTTGATTCATGTGCACGAACACCGTGTCATATTCATTTCGATACTTCCAGATATATTGATAAAATTTTATTATATAGTGTATTCTCTTTCTAACTTCTAACTTCTGACTTCTTTCTTCTACCAAAATTTCTTTTCCGAGAGAATGCACTGTGATATTGCTTGGGCGTGAATGTGCACCTTCAAAAAGACAAATGACTTTCACCTCGTCGAAACGAGTTCCAAACTCCTCGATCCAGCGCGTGAAAAAACCAAGAGTCGTGTTGTGGATATCTACTGTTTGTGTAATAACAAGTATCTTCACGTTAGTCGAAAGTAAACATATCCACTTGACCTTTGAATATGAATTTGCGGGAAATAAAAAATGTCACGCATGCAACGAGTCCACCAGCAATAATCTGTCCGATGTAGACAAAGAAATGGAGGTGGTCGACCATAATGTACAGCAAGAGCGTGTTAAGTGAAAGTCCAAAAATCGATGAGAGTAAATATTTTCCGACCTGCATCCCCATATGTTCTCGTGAATGATCTTCGAATGTCCAAAATTTTTGCAGGAAAAGACTAAAGAGAAAAGAAACAATAAATGCAATGATTGCTGCATGAAGGTAGTACACTCCCTGTATATAATAGAGAAATGAAAGCACGCTTAAGTTGACCACTGCACTGGTTCCTCCGGAAATAATATAGCGGACGATTAAATGTTTTGTAAATCTCTTCATGTAGAGTTCTTAACGGTCTCTTCCAGACCACGTACATATGCATCTGTATAGGCTTCCGAAGATGGTATCAGCACGGCAATGTCTTCACGAAGAGCCTGGGATAGGACCGATCTCATTTGATTGTGTGTAATGAGATCAATAATCCGCGCGGCAACACCCATTGTATCACCGACGATCACGATATACGAGTTACGGCCGTCGACCAAAACCTCCCCCGCTACACCCACGTCTGTAGTCACCACAGGAACACCAAAAAGCCCCGCCTCAATCACTGACATGCCGTAGCCTTCGTATTCTGAGGTGGAGAGAAAGACATCGGCTGCAGCAAAAAGATCGGCCGTATTAGAGACCCACCCGAGAAAACGTACTGACTCTGCCAACCCTAGATTATGGGCAAATTTTTCGAGGATTGATTTCTGCGAACCATCACCTGCGATAACAAGACCTACATACGGATATGCTCTTAAAACAGTTTTGAATGAAGTCAAAGCGTCCTGTATCCTTTTTTCTTTTTCAAGACGACTCACCATAAGAATAGTGAATTTGAATTCGGGAAAAGGATCAGGCTTTACATCGGGAACTTTTGGTACAGACAGTGTAATGCGGATCGGTAGAATTTGAGGCTCGCATTTCAAAACTATATTATTTTTTTTAAGCGAGTCCACGATGCGTTTTGACACAACTCTCACTCCTTGTGCTTTTCTAATTAAAAACTTTCCAAGCATGACACGAATACGTTGAATGGTTCCTGTTTTGAAATATGGACTGAGGAAATCAGTATGAATTTGCAGATGCAATGGAAAATTAAAATGACGCGCGATGCGCCAACCAACAAAACCCGATTCAAATGGGTCTTGGCACGTAACCACACTCTCTCCTCTTACAAAATTTTCTTTCATTACCACTTCTTTTCCGATCCGTATACAATCAAATACGTACATGAAGCGATTGCTGGAATTGGTCGGATAGACAGTGACTTCCGGAGAGAGCGTGAGCGGAGCAAACCCGTGAGACTTGAGCGAAAAAACAACAATAGAAAGATGTCCTAATCGTTTGCCGTATTGAATAGTGCGTGTTGCCACAGCACTGTTACTTTCAAAAAGTTTTCTGTCACTGCCGATAGAGAGAATATGCATCATAGAGCCAGATCTAAAAATTCTTTTGCACACATTTCTTCTGTATGAATATAGGAAAATTTTGACATACGAGCCATGTATTCGCTGTAGACTTTTGAATCCATAAGCATCTCAATTCCTCGAGCGATATCCTCGGGATTTTTTGGATCTACCCATACCACGAGATCTTCTAGACGCTCTTTCATACCGCAGTCACTCGTCACAACGACTGGCACCCCAAGAGAAAGGGCATCAAGCACCGTATTTGGACTCACTTCAGAAAAAGACGGTACGACGACCATGTAGGCATCGCTCATGCGACTCAGCAACTCTTCATGAGCAGAAGTCTCTGTATCAAGCTCTGCATCAAAAAAACGCTCTTTTACAAGTGCAAATGCTTGCATAAGGCCGACCTTGTTTTTCAAAAAAATATTGCGAGAGGGAGAAAGGATAATTCTGTTCTTGGGAACGATATTACGCTTCGTACGAGCGGCAAAAATATTTTCAACCATATGAACTTTTGCCATATCGAGCTTAAATGCATCAATGCAGATATTTTTCTGCCAATCGGTCGAGAACACAATCTTACTTGCGTATTGGAATATAAAATTAGTCAGATCCAAGATAGCATTTTCTTTGAACGTAAACTTTCTCTCTTCTGTGTAAAATTCTGAGAGTAATAATTTCTCTCGCGTACGATTGATATAGCTCTCCCAGAGGAAGTCGCCGCCCACTCGAACGATTACTTTTTTCTTTAGGATGTGACAGAGAAATACTGCGGGCAGAGCGACTGAAAATGTATCGAGTACGTACACCACATCGGAATGAAGTACTTTTGGAATCAATTTGAAAAGGTACAGCAAGTGACGAAGGCCAGTAGGAAAACGGAGGAGTGAGCCGAAAGGTACTACATGTACGGTATGCCCTGCTTTTCTCCATGCTCCACTAAATACGTCCACATACAGAGCTCCGCCTCCTACCTGAGGAGGGATGAGCGGTGTAGCGATAGTGATGGTGAGTGGCTTCATAGTATCAAGATTATCTATCAGACTGTCTCGGTATCTATTCTAACATTAAGAAGCGGTTCAAACACCTTTTCCTTCATATCAGGTACGATAGTATCCCAGCTATAGCGTAGGAAAACACGTTTTTGACCATTCACTGCAATACTCTCCCGAAGATCCTCATGTGAAACCAGTTCGAGAATCGCTTCTGTCACGCTTTTTGGATTATCCGCACAGGCAAAGAGTCCTGTCTCCCTGTCGTCGATAAAGTCCGGAATACCACCAACCGGAGTGGCAATAACAGGTAGGCCTGCAGCCATCGCTTCTATAAAAGAAACACCAAATCCTTCAGAACGCGAAACTCTAATGAAAATGTCTGAGATGCGCAAAAGAGCTGGTAAATCTTTTTGTGCCACGAGTCCAAGAAACCACACTCGATCTCTGACACCGAGAGACTGTGCGAGATTTCGCAACATCATTTCATCTTCACCGACACCAGCGACAAGAAACTTAATATTCTCTGGCAGATATTCCAATGCGCGGATCACATCATCAACTCCATTTTTCCGAGTGAGCCGAGAAGTAGTCACTACATACACATCGCCTTCTTTCTTTCCCAGATTTTCTAAAAGCATCATTACTTGATTCCGTGCAGGTTCAACCGAAAAGAGAGAGAGATCAACGCCGTTTGGTATTACAATTACTTCATTGGTTGCTCCCAAGTCGTGTGCCTGTCTCGCTAAAAATTGTGAAAGTACTTGTATCCGATCGGCTTTTTTAAACATAAGTTTAAAAAGTGGATACACAATAAACGCTTTTCTCTTTATATCTGAAAATGGAGTCCCCTCTTGAAGATTGAGAAGAAATTGTATACGCTTATGGAAAAGTTTTAAGAAAAGTGCTGCAAAACCCGCATAGGTCATTACAGCCCATACCAAGTCAAACGGTTTTTCTCTGTGGAGCCGATTACCTTTAAAAAAACCTACAAAAGGAAAAAGTATCTTTGGACAGCGTACTCGGTGCACATGAATATTTCCAATCATCTCGTACCGAGGATGTGCTTTATCAAACAATACCGTAACCAGATGCCACTCGATCTCTGGCATGCGGTCGGTAATTTCTTTGACGGCGACTTCTGCCCCGCCTACAAGCGGATAATAAGCTATCGAATATATTAAAACTCTTTTTCGTTGTTGAGACATAATGTTTAAGCTCTCATATTTGGCCAATCTCATCATCTAAAATGGAAGAAATATTCTCCACCGTACAACGAGTACGCCTACGAATATTTCTTCCATTTTATATGCGACCTTGTCTCAAATCTGAAAGCTTTATACTCCTAGTAGCATGTAAATGCTATGAATCCATGGATAACAGATTGCGTAAAACGCTTTCTGGAACTTCCCTTAGTGATGGTTCAACACTAGCATATTCTTTAGGTTTTGCCTGCTCGACCGGTATTTCTTTTTGTGGTGGTAGTTCGGGTTCTTTTTTTGGCTCGGTCACTTTTGGTATGGGTGTTTCGACCTGAGCTATTGGAGTGGAGTGAGCAGTGACGGGAGAGGTAAGTGCTGTAGCTGTTATAGGAGTCACGGATTTTGATAGAACGGAGGAAAGCGCACTCTTTAAGCTAGAAATATTTTCAACTGTCGGCACTTTAGCTTTTTCATGATTTGGCTTTGATTCTACAGGGATATTTTGGGGGGTTGCTTTTTGAACAACTTGTGGAACAGGGACGACTACCTCTGCTTTTACTTCTGTCTTTATCTTGAGCTCTTCTGATGCTTTCAAGAAAGCGAGCTTGTTTGCATCTTCTTTGGCTGCAGAAGAGTTCACCACAGAATTTTCAGTTTTTATATTTACTGTTTCTTCGGATGGTACTTCCACAAATTCAGGTCGAGATTCAGGTCGAGAAAAGTCCGATCTTCTTTCTACAGGCCGAGTTTGGTTCTGACTGTTATTTTGAAATGATTGCTGGTTTCCGTGCTGATTTCCAGATGGATTTCCTTGTTGGTTTCCTTGGTATCCTCCACGATCGTCTCTTCTCTCATTGGGTCTAAAGTCATTACGTCCACCCCCTCCAAAACCTCCCCCTTGACCTCCGTTTCCTCCATTCATCCTGTTCTGTCCCATATTTTGACCAGAATGGGCCGATGGGTCAGGACGACCTTCTTCATGGAACTTTGTAATTATCTCTTCCACTTCTTTTCGAGGGCGCGCAAATTGAGCATGCGAAGCATCTATCACCTCTTTCTTAAAGGAAATTTCAGGACGTGCGATCGGTCCAATCGTACTCGAAGAAAAAGGCTGCGAAGACACACCGTCGATCATGAGTTTCAAATAGATCTGAGTAAAACCAAGATTTACCAAATCTTCCGCAGTAAAAACCGGGGCAAATTCTTTTTCCAAAACTTCTGCATCAAATGCTCCGACACGAAAAGTGATCATGGTACCCACGTTTCCAAACACTGCATCTCTCACTTCTTCTTCCATCTGCTCGATGTACTGGTGCGCAATAGTAAGGCTGAGCTTATATTTTCGTGCTTCAGAGAGAATATCTGCAAAAGACTTGTTGGCGAAAGATTGGAACTCATCTACGTAAAGGTAAAAATTTGGAAGCTTGTTAAGGTCTGCTTCGCTTGCGTCTGCACGCGACATTGCTGAAAGATAAATTTTTGTAATAAGCATCGAACCAAGAAGGTTTGCATTCCCCTCTCCCACTCTTCCTTTTGAAAGGTTTATAATGAGGATCTTTTTTTCATCCATCATCTTGCGAATATCGAAAGACGACTGAGGCTGACCCAAAAGGTTGCGAACCAAAGGGTTTGACGTAAATTGTCCGACTTTGTTTTGGATCGCAGGGATCGCTTCTGCAATAAATTTCTCAGTCCATTTGCCGAATTCGTCCACCCAAAATGCTTTGACTGATGTGTCCTTTATATTTTCCACTACTTTTCTGCGATACTCTTTGTCAGAAAGCATACGGTTTACACCGAGTAGCGTTGAGCCCGGATACTCGAGAAGTGCGAGAAGCGTGTTGTTTAGAATATACGCCATACGCGCAGACCAGGCATCTACCCAGATCTTCTCAAATGTTGACATGAGACCGTTGACCACGAGGTGACGCTTGTCTGCTCCCATATCTTCCATGACATTAAAAGCGATTGGATACTCCATATCAAACGGTGCGAAATACAGCACATCTTTGACACGATGTTCAGGTATATAGTCAAGAAGTTTTTCAGCAGTACCTCCATGCGGGTCGATAAAAGCCAAACCTTCACCGTTTTGAATATCTTGTATTGCGAGGTTTTCAAGAAGTGTCGACTTACCCATACCGGTCTTACCGATAATGTACATGTGCTTCAAACGATCTTTCGTTTTAATGCCAAATTTTATCTTTTTACCCCGAGCGTCAGTCTCGCCGAAATAGGTTATTTTTTGAGGGTCCATTATAGAAACATTATACAACACACACCTGCTTAATATAAAGGGTATAACATACATGAAAAGTACCCGCGACGCATTGTGCGCGGGTACCTGGACGGAGTGTGAGGTTTGCCAACACACTCAAATTTACGACTTTTTTGATAACCCTGAGAATTTCTTCCCAGGATTGGATATCTGGTCTTGAACAAATCAGATATCCGTTAAGACGCCGGACGTCAAATCTTGCTCCATCTTGTAGTGCAGTACTGAGCGCATCGAAATCACAGTGGTTATAACCTTGCTCAATTAATACGCATAACATGCAACTCTCCTCTCTGTATGAAGAATACTCCTTTTATTGTTTTAGTTCAAGGGCACTTTTTGTATATACATTTGATGCAGACCAAAGCATCCAAGAATTCAGGCTCACGTCGTAGGTTGCTTTGATTTGATCTCGTACTTCTTTCGGTCCGTACGTCCCTCCATAGCTGAAATCTTGAAGCCAAGGACGGAGCTTGGTACGTGGATACGAAGGCTTGCTGTAAAGCCGAGGCGAGGTAGAGGCGATCGGCTGTGCACCCAGGAATGCAATACGGGTCGTAGTCGCCTCCGCTCTTTTCACTGCTTCACCCATTGAGTATGCGATCACTCCGTATACATTTTTGTTCGGATCCGCATACTCAATGGGTGAAGCAGTGAAAAGAGCGGAGGCGACTACGACCCGTATTGCATTCCTG
>JBKJHK010000019.1:0-17497 GCA_046599035.1 Parcubacteria group bacterium
CTGCTTGCAACTGGCGCACAGGTAATTGCGGTTGAAAAAGATGACCGTATGATGGGAGTTCTAACAGAGACTTTTGCAACAGAAATTAAAAATAAACATCTCATGATTATTCATGAGGATGTTTTAAATATAGATATTTCAAAAATTACCGAAAACAAACCTTACAGTGTAGTGGCAAACATACCGTACTACATTACAGGGGAGATAATGCGCCTGTTTTTAGAATCCGACACTCAACCAAAAAGTATGACCCTTCTGGTGCAAAAAGAAGTAGCAGAACGTATTGTGGCGAAAGATAAAAAAGAAAGTATTCTTTCTCTTTCGGTTAAAGTATTCGGCACTCCATCTCTCGTATCCATCGTTAAGCGTGGTTCATTTTTCCCAATACCAAATGTTGACTCTGCTATCATTCACATTGCAGACATTTCACATAAAAATATTTCAGGATTTACTATTTCGCAATTTTTCACTGCAATAAAAGCAGGTTTTGCCCACAAGAGAAAGAAGCTTATCTCAAACCTCGAATCGGTGTACGAAAAAGACGCACTTGCGCACGCCTTTTCCGTACTATCTATCAACTTAAACATGAGGGCTCAAGACACAACTCTCACGGAGTGGCTGGACATAATTAAATTGTTACACTAACTTAGTTATACGTCTTATAGTCCACACAGATACTATTTAAGTAATCAATTGTTTTTCCAAATACTAAACCTGTACCTTGAGTAATTCCATTTGGTACAAGTATTTCTTTCGCATGAGCTTCTTGGAACCTTTTTACTCCAATTTCAACAGTTTGGTCAAAGAAAGCTGTTACTTCCGATACAAAACCTTCTTTTTTGAGTTGTGTGGTAAGTGCTTTTACATCCTCACCTGTACTACCCAACCTTAGAAAACCAGAAAAAACATAACACTGTTTATTTGGTTCAGATGTTAAAACTGGAGAAATGGTGGTAAGTGGAGTTACACTTGGAGAAAATGATGGTCCCACTGAACTCGCACTTGTAACATACCCATTTACAACACTCTTATCAGCAATCGGCGCATTTGCTTGAGCTCGAACTTCGGCAATCTGGGCATATGTGCTTCCGTTAGTACTTACTTCAATCACAAATACTCGGGTATCTGTGAGTCCATAGTTCATCACTGCAATTCGCGATACTGCATACACCTGTCCAAGATCTAAAGTAATCACCTGGAGATCACCATCTACTTCACATGGACTTCTTCCATCAACACAGGTTGATGTAGTTTTGGTTGCACGCCAAATAGTATTTTCATTTCCGTCAAGCAGGTTGAGTGGCGGCTGATAACCTGCTACATCAAAATTCGTAGCACTTATGGTTGTCGGCTTAATAATTGTATTGTTCGGACCGTATACCACAATCTCTCGAAGCGCGAGGGGGAGCGCATTCCAATCTGCTACTGATACTTTGATGTACCGTGTCCCAGCAGTCGCTGTTTGAGTCGAGACAGGCGGAACAATCGGTGATGTACTTGTTGGACACACTGTTGAATTCAATTTATTAATCATAATATCCCAATCGTAATACGCATTATTGAATGAGCCAAAAAGGTTGGCATACTCTGTATTTCCTGCTGCCGTACCGGGAAGCGACTGAAGATAGTTGAACTTACCTTGGTTCTGACGGTTCAGGTCGAGGGCATTCGGTGCGGTAAATGAGAAGTTTGCTGGTACATAGTAGGGATCAGAGGGAGTACTGTAGGCAGGATTGTTCAAACTTATGCTATAGGTTCCACTTGAATTCTTTGTAAACGTATATGCATATTTACCAGTCTTCTGAGCAGTCGCAGATGGTACGGTGCATGCTGTGGGGGTGGTTGGTGTAACTGGTTCCGTAGTGATAACCGAAGCAGGTACAATACATTTTGAATTAAGATATTCACGAGTTTTTGGACCTACCACTCCTGTTCCCTGAGTAAGTCCAAGAATGTTTAATATCTCTGTTGCATGTGCTTCTTGGAAGCGTTTTACGGCCACCATTACGGTAGTGTCGAATACATAGGTAGTCTGTGTAAGAAATCCTTCGTGTTTCAAGGCATACGTAAGCGCAAACACTTCGGTACCTGTACTGTTATTCTGTAGAGTCTGAGTGAATACATAACACTGAGAATTTGGATTTGTCACCCCTGTGCCCGTACTGGATCCTGAAGATGTTGTCCCTCCAGTTATAAGGCTTTGAAGATCAATTCCATACGTATTTTTATATGTGCTTAAAAGTTTTTGATATAACGAAGTGAGTGAATTTAACAGAGCTGTTCTTGAATATGTTAAAATATCTGTTCCCGAGGTACTACCCGCTATTTTGGTAGATCCAAGTGGTGCTTGAGCGGGAATAGTTCCTGCAGGGGCAGTACATGAATAGACACTAACTCCATTTACCACAGAACCATACGGCGCTCCTCCACACTGAGTAGCTGCCTTTTCGTACCCAAGTTCTGTTTTCAAAATATCCCACCCAGGATTTACACTCTGAATGATTGCATTAGACCCAGCTGCTGCGGTAAAGCCTGCAAGTAAATATGCACCATGACCTGTAGAGCCATTGACCGTACAATCCCCATTGAGATAATAGGTTTTACCTGAATTGGGGTCTACAAAACCCAGGAAACTAACCGTTTCTACTTTACAGCTCATTTGATACCCCAAAGCTGTACCTTGCGCAACTGCTTTGTCTACACATGCTTGAGCAGCTACAATGTCTGTACGGATTTCTCCAGTACAGGTGCCAATTGTTGTACTTGTTGTCTGAGCACTTGAAATAAGTGGCATCAAAATAAGTAACGGTAAAAAACTATATAAAAGAATTTTTTTCATAATTTCCATAAATATTAATTACTGTTGATTATACCACTATGTTATACTTAAAAACATATGAATCACTCGAAAGTGTTAGTAACTTTTATTATATGTATAGGGATTATTACTTCTGTTTTTATTATATCAAAAGTAGGAGACTCTTCAAAAAAGGAGGTGACTAAACAAAATCAAGATCTGGTAGGTATGGTAGACAAAACTCCTGAAGCAGATACGGACGGGGATGGGCTTAAAGACTGGGAGGAAAGCTTAATTGGTACCAATCCACAGACTAGGGATACAGATAATGATGGTACTTCTGATGGAGATGAAGTATCTGTAGGCAGAGACCCTAAAAAAGCAGGACCAAATGACAAAGATACACCTCAAAATATAGTGGTGGAGGCAAATGTAACTAATGAAACTCTTACTGAAAGAGTGTCCCGAGACTTTTTCAGTCGATATTTAATTGCAAAACAGCAAAACAAAAATATTTCACCCGAAGAAGCATCTTTAATTGCTCAACAAGTGGTTGCGAATATTCCTTCAACTATTGATGCAAAAGTATACGGAACAAAAGATATCAATATTAGCAAAGAAGATTCCGAGCAAAGCCGCCTTTCCTATGCAAAACAGATGAGTGATATCCTTATAAACAATTCACCTAAATTTACTGAAAATAGCCTTGAGGTGATAGGTCGTATCATAAAAAACCCTACAGAGAGTGACAGAAAGAAGCTGGCGACAATCCTTGCGAGCTATAAAACCATACTTTCCAAGACACTATTAATCCAGGTGCCAAACCGAGTTGTGCCCGAGCATCTTGTATATATCAATACCCTTTCTTCAATCTATTCAAATTTGGCCGAAATAGACCAATTAAACAATGACCCAATTAGGGGATACGTCGCATACTCACATTATTCTAACTTCCTGATTAAAATCTCAATTGCATTTGAAAATCTGAAAAAAGCTTCCGGCGTCTAAATTGTTTTCAACAGATAATGTCCTTTAGGAGTAGCACTATGCATCACTACTACTATATAATGTGTATATGGTGTACCCTTCATTTTTCTCAAAAAAAGTACTGTCAAGTGTTTTACTGGCAATTGTTATTTTACCTCTCGGACTTATTTTAAATCCGAAGACCACCCACGCTCAATGGGTAGTATGGGACCCCGGTAATAATGCCACAGCAGTAGCAGGTTGGGCATCGATAGTACCTAACACCACTGCCAATGTAGTTAATACTGTCAAGGAGCAAGGTCTTGATGCAATTGGATATATTATTGCAAAAGCAATTTTAAGTAAAATAACTGCATCAACCGTAAACTGGATCAACACTGGTTTCCAAGGTAATCCAAGCTTCCTGACTGACCCTGAGAGATTTTTTGGTAATATTGGCGATCAGGTGGCTACTCAGTATCTTCTTGGTGCAAATTCTCCCCTCAATCAACTCTGTAGTCCTTTTAAAGTAGAAGTGCGTCTTGCTTTGGTAAAAAATCATCTTCAAGAAAATACATTCCAGTCTCAGTGTACCTTTGCAGCAATCGGGAGAAATTTTGAAAATTTTACAAGAGACTTCAGTCAGGGAGGGTGGGACGGCTGGTTTACAATGACACAACAGGAGCAAAACAATCCCTATGGTGCTTATGTACAAGCAAAACAACAACTTTCACTCCAAATCGGTACCCAGCAAAATAAGTACCAGACTCAAGTTTCAAATGGTAAGGGTTTTCTCTCATACGAACGGTGCAGACGAGACTATGTTCCCAAAAAAAGCGTTTTAGATTGTGCTAAATGGGCACCTTTGGTGGCAGGACAAGAAGCACAGTGTCTTGTTTTTGCAGAATCTAATACGGATGGACAGGAAGCAAAGTGTCCAGCGAGCGAAAAGGAAGTTGTTACACCCGGAAGTGTGATTAATGAACAGCTTGGAAAAGCTCTCGGCTCTCCTTTTGCTCAACTTGAAGCGGCGGATGAACTCAATGAAATTGTAAATGCACTTATGGTTCAGCTTATTAGTAAAACTTTTACAAGTGTAGGCAATGGTCTCCGAGGGTTAAGTTCATCAAATGGATCTGGTACAAAAAGTCCAACTGAACAACTTCAAAATTCTGTAAACGCAAGCGATAAAACTCTTGGTCTTGATACTGTAGTAAATACAACAGATGCTCTTGCAGGAGCAATCGACACTATACCAACAGAGTTCCAACCAGGAGCTACATCACAAACACCAGATCCTCTTGCAATACAAAGAACTGTTGATGAAGAGACTGCGCGATTTAGACAACAATATTGTGTCCAAAACCCTGCAAACTGTCCTTCCAATACAGCAGGTAGTGAAAACCCATAGCATTCAATGAAATCCGTCGCACAAAAAATATTCATAACTTTTGGATGTATTACACTCATTATGCTGAGTGTAATACCTGTTTTTGTTGATGCACAAACTACCGCATCCACTGTGAGTACACAACTCGCAAATACCGCTGGTAAAGTAGGTGGGGTAATCTTGGCTCCTGTGCTATTTCCGATTATAGGATCCCTTTACATTTTCATGAGTGTAGTAGCTGCATTACTTGGATTCAGTGGATTGATCCTTGATGGAATAATCAACCTAACGATTGTTGATCTTTCAAAAAATATAAACGCGATTGCTGCTATAAATGGAACATGGAAGGTCATTCGAGATCTTGCAAACATGAGTTTCATCTTCATACTCCTTTATGAAGGTATTCGTATGGTGCTTGGTCTTGGCGGAACTGGCGTAAAAAAAGTAGTTTCTGGCATTATTATGTCTGCAATATTGGTAAACTTCAGTTTGTTTTTCACCAAGGTTATTATAGATGCTTCCAACATTATAACCCTTGGTTTTTATAAATCTATAGTCTCATCAGGCACTGGTGCGAGCGGAATTACTACAGGGCTCAATGCGGGTCTGACCGGTGCGTATATGAGCGCGTTAAAAATATCCAGCCTCTACGCTCCCGGAAGTGCTCTTGAGACAATTTTCTCAGGACTACCGGGTGTATTTATACTTTCAGCCAACAGTATTTTTCTTCTTATAGCGGTATTCATATTCTTATCGATAACCGTTATGTTTGTAATACGTTACATAGCATTTATTTTACTTCTTATTATGTCTCCGGTTTATTTTGCCTCAATGGCAATACCGGGCCTCAGTGGTTTAAAAGATAAGTTTCTTCAAACTCTTATAAGTCAATCATTGTTTGGGCCTGTTTTTATGCTCCTTACCTGGGTCATGCTCACTCTCGCAGGGGATACTAATTTCTTAAACCTCTCTCCAACCCAAACTTTAGTAGGAGCATTAACTGATCCGGGAAAAGACACGATCAGTGTCATTATCAATTACATTATTATTATCGGACTGCTTATTCAAACTCTTGTACTTTCAAAATCAGTCGCAACAAAAGGTGGGTATGTGACCAGTAAAATTATTGATAAAGGTCAGTCGTATCTTGGTGGAGCAGTGTTTGGGGGAGCAGCGTGGGCTGGTAGATCTACAGCAGGAAGGTTTGCTACAAAGATTGCAGACGATAAAGACCTCCAAAGAAAAGCTGATATGGGGGATAGAGGTGCTCGACTAAAATTAGCTGCAGCCCAATTCGGTGCTAAAAGCAGCTTTGATGTTCGAAATACTAAAGTTGTTGATAAAATTACTGGGGAGGTTGGAACTTTTGGAAAAGGTATGCCCTGGAACAACAAAGTTGGTGAGGGAGGTTATAAAGGTTCTCAAAAAACAACAAAAGATAAAGGTAGGGGTAATCTGGATGAAGTGGTTGAGCGATATAGAAAAACAAAAGACTGGGCTACAGTTGCTGAGTTTATATCTAAACAAAAACCTGCGGATCAGTCCTATATATACGAAAAACTTTCTCCAAGAGATAGAATTGCAGTTGATGAAGCTCTTGATACACAATATAGAACTACTGGTTATACAAACCCAGTAAGTACACTGGTGCGAGGTAAACTAACCCTTGAAGAACGAGAGAAGACAGAAGAAGCGGGTAAAAAAGCCGCTAAAGTAAAGAAAGATACCGATTTGGTTACACTTATTGAAGGTCTAGTGGTTGGGACACCTGCTATTAATCCAGCAACTGTTACCCCCACCACACCTGCTGGCGTTCCATATACATATGACGATCTCTTGCTCGGTGCTGGAAGAAATGTATTTTCTCCAAAAAATGCTCGCAATCTAAGTATCGCAGCACTTAATGATCCAAATATTATCCGCAGATTAAAACCTCAACATCTTGCTGACATTATGGCTAATAATGATGAGCTAGATGATGCGACAATTCGAAATATTGTGAGTGTTGTAGAAGCAGGTTATGTAACACCAGCAGGTGGGGGTACTGCTACACCTCCAGCAACAACATACACTTATCAAAAAGCACAGTATGCTTATATCAACAAAGCTGCAAATTCTGATAATTGGCATATATAAAATTTATGGATCCAAAAAATACATCATTTAGGAATCTGTACAGACAATTACCTCAAAAAACAAGAGAGGTTATTGCATTTGAAGATTTTGATGTGTTTGTAAAAGAAGCTATTGATAAATATAATTTGACTGAAAATCAAGTTGATCAGATTATTAAACTTACTGTGCATGTGATGGTTGGAACAGAAAAAGAAGATAGCTTTTTTAATAAAATACAAGAAATAGTGCAGCTTGATAGGACAGTATCAGGACCTCTTTCTACTGATATTTCTTCAAAAATTATTCATAATATTGATGCGTTACATCAAAAGATACAGTCAATCACAGGAGATATTGATAACGAACAAGAGGGTGGTACCGGACTGGCAAAGAACATACGTGCTGTAAAAAAAACAGTTAAAGCAGATGAGCTGATTGATATACTTAAAGAAACTAAAGCTAATAAAGAGATTGGGGATCTCGTATCTTTTATAAAGCAAATTCCTCAATCTGTACAGAAAAGAATAACCTCATCAGAATGGTTAAAACGCGTGAAAGAAATTGGATTAAAATATTCCCTTACTGAAGAACAAATACTGAGTTTGATTTTTGAAACTTTATTTATATTGAGCACAGTTGAATCTGAAGAAGATCTTGCAGAAAATATAGAAGGTGAACTAGTTGTATCAAATATACTTGCCGAACAGCTAGCGGAAGAAATTAAAGAAAGAGTTATTACATGGGTTAATAAATTAAATTCGAATGATTCAACCTCTGAAACAGCTAATTCCCTCGACATACCCCCGGCAAACCTTCCAGGAGAGGTAATAGAGGAGGAGTTTGGAGTAGTCAAATCAGTGCCTCTACAAGACCAGGTGAAAGACTTTTTCGCTCCTGCACAAGCGCAGTCAACTGAGTCTGTAGTAGCATTTCAAATGAAACCAGAACCTGTCATAGTTTCTACACCTCCTCCACCAATGTCGTTTATAGCAAACAAACTCACACAACCAACAAGACCAGAGTCAACAACTCCAGTAGAAATACCAAAAATATACACCGCTGACCCATACAGAGAACCAATTGAATAACTGAATGTAGTATACTAAAGGTATGAGATTCCAAGTCCCTCAATTCATTGAAATAGAAGACAAGATAGTCGGACCACTGACTCTGAAGCAATTCCTCTACATTGCAGGAGGAGCAGGTATGTCGATTATTGCATATCGATTTCTTCCACTTATCATTTCAATCATTGTTATTGCCGTCATTGCCTCACTTTCCATGGCTCTCGCTTTTTTCAAATACAATAATAAACCGTTTGTGGACCTTCTTGAAGCAGGAGTGCAGTACTACCTCGGTGAAAAACTGTATATCTGGAAAAAAAGAGACCGTGTGGTGGAAGTAACTGAAGTAAGCAAAGCTCCACCTCAGATGTACGTGCCACGACTCTCCGACAGTAAACTAAAAGAACTGACATGGAGCCTTGATATCAGTAAAGAAAGTACGAATCCAGTAACTCGAGAAGAAAAGGAAGATCCTTTAAAATTCAAGCTTTAAAAAAGTAGAAATTGTGTGTAGTGTGATATAATTTTCTTATGGCTATTCCTTCTAAAGCAACTCAAGACTTTGTTCCGATCAAAGAAGTCCGCGATGGAGTGGTGCTTTTGAAAGACAACTCGATGCGTGCTGTGCTCCTCGCATCATCTCTGAACTTTTCTCTCAAATCTGAAGATGAACGGAAAGGTATCCTATATCAATTCCAAGACTTCCTAAACTCTCTTGATTTTCCTTTACAGATATTCATCCAGTCAAGAAAGCTTGATATTAGGCCCTACATTGCACTCCTTGAAGGCAGGTATAAAGAACAAATGAATGACCTGATGAAGATACAGACCCAGGAATACATCGAGTTTATCAAAAACTTTACCGAGTCGACAAACATCATGACCAAAAGCTTTTTCGTAGTTGTACCCTACAGCCCTGCCTTAATCCAAGGAAAAAGCATGAGTCCTACGAGCCTTTTCAGTAAGAAAGATGAGGAAGGGGATATGAAAAAGCGTATGGAAAATTTTGAAGAAAACAGAACTCAGCTTGAGCAGCGTCTCGCTATCGTAGAGCAAGGACTCGTGCGATGTGGTATCCGTGTGGCGCATCTTGGAACCGAAGAAGTGGTAGAATTATTTTACAAGATATTTAACCCAGGTGAAACAGAGAAGCCGATTCAAGTGAGCTAATATCTCAACCCCATGTCACTATTTGATTTTTTACAAAAAAAAGAAGAGCCTTCAATTTCTTCCATAATTCCTGAGGAAATCTACCAAGCAGGCACTCTTGAGCTGCAGGATATTATTGCACCCAGTGCATTGAAGATATCCCCAAAAGAGATAAACTTGGGTGAAAAAGTAGTCCGTAGCTTCTTTGTGATCTCATATCCTCGTTTTTTGGGCGAGAATTGGTTTTCACCCATCATCAATCTCGATAAAGTATTTGATATTTCTATATTCATCCATCCGATCGAGACTTCAGATGTGCTCCGTACATTCCAAAAGAAAGTAGCTGAAGTACAGAGCCAAATCATGGCTCGAGAAGCGAGGGGACAAGTGAGAAACCCGATGCTTGACACTGCTTACCAGGACCTCGAAGCTCTCCGCGACCAACTCCAACAAGCCCAGGAAAAGCTCTTTGATGTAGGGCTCTATATTACCCTCTACGGAGACTCTGACTCAGAACTCGACAAGGTAGAGTCTGAGATCAAGTCAATCCTGGAAGCAAAGCTTGTGTATGTAAAGCCTGCACTCTTTCAGCAAGAACAAGCCTTCAAGACAGTCCTTCCTCTCGGTACGGACCTCTTGGAAGTACACAGCAAGCTTAATTCCTCTCCGCTTTCAAGTCTTTTTCCTTTTATTTCTTTTGACCTTACCTCTGACAAGGGAATCTTGTACGGTATTAACCGCCACAATTCATCTCTCGTTCTCTTCGACCGCTTTTCTTTGGAAAACTACAACTCGATTACCTTCGCTAAATCGGGTTCTGGTAAAAGTATACGAGGCAATGAACCAGTACTTATTCGAAAAAATGGCCAGATTGAACTTCGAGAAATTGGTCCTCTTGTAGAAAAAACGATCAAGCAATATGGTTGTGTGCAATTTGCCGATGAAATGGAGGGAGCAATTGATCCTGGGTTTCAAGTGTGGAGTTTTGATAAAGAACTGAAGGGCTCATGGAGCGATGTAACAGTAGCAGCCCGAAAAGATGCGCCAAAGGAATATTACCATTTCAAGACTCAAAGTGGTCGAGAAATAACAACAACAGGAGACCACAACATGCTCGTATTGCGAGATGGACAAGTGGTGGTATCAAAAAGTACTGAATTAAAAGAGGGAGAGTATATACCACTTCCTCGTACAGTTTCTTTTTCAGAGAGTACACCAGTAACATTTAATTTGCTTGATCTCTTAAAAGACAGTTCTCGAATGTATGTATTGGGTGGGGGTACTATCGTTGCACAAATACACAAAGCTTATTCTCGAGAAACAATTGATTCCCAATATGACCAATATCTTCCTGTGTACAAAAAAGGGCGCCGTATTCCGCTTACTTATTTCAATACCTTAATTAAAAAATGGAATGTAGAGCTTACTCCAGAACAGTTACATTCCCTACATATTACATCAGCGAGTGGAGCAGGGAAGCTTCCTGTAGTTACTAAAGCAACTACTGAATTAGGAACTCTACTTGGATATATAAGTGCCGAGGGTACCGTAAACCCCGATGCAATTAAAATCTCTAATCTAGATACAGATGTTCGAAATATAATACAAAAATCTTGTACTACATTAGGTGTACTCCATCACACGACACCAAAAGATACTGTTATTTCTGATCGTCCTTTTATAGCCCTCGTTTACGCACTAAAGGCGGGTGGTAGATCTAAAGATAAACACGTCTCACCGGCATTGTTTAATTTCCCTCAAAAGATTGTTGCGGCATATCTCCGAAGCTATTTCGAAGGAGATGGGGGTATCGATGGTCTACAAGTAACTGCCACATCAAAATCCAAACAACTTTTATCTGAAATCTCTTATCTCTTACTTGGTTTTGGCATTGTTGCTCGGTTACGCAAAAAAACAGTCACTTATGCAAAAACTGGTGGTCGACGAACATTTTGGGTACTTACAGTATCAGGACAAGCTGCACTACAGTCTTTCCAGGAAAAAATAGGCTTTGCAACAAGACGTAAACAAAAAAGTCTTGCTTCTATTTGCAATAAAAATGGAAACACCAATGTAGATATAATTCCAAATATTGCCCCCTTGATTACCGAACTTCGAATGCATTTTGGAAGCCAGCTTCATAATATTCCAAACATTTCACCTCTTTCACAACATACATACAACCCATCTCGAGAAGAACTCTCTAAATTTATATACGCCGTAGAAGAACGTATTACACGTTTTGAACGCACATTACCTGCAATGGAAGCACTTTCTGCATTACCAGATGTTGAGACTCTTATTCGACTTGGTGAATCAAACAAAGAGTTTAATGCGAAACTCTGGGACACACTTGGCTCAAGCTGGGCCTGGATGAAAAAACGTAAAGGTAAAGCCGGATTAGCCAATATCCTCACTCTCTCACAAGTTGTGCTCGGTAAAAATGCAAAAAATGAAATAGAACACTCAGTCCATGGCATTCACGAGAGCTTTTTAGACTTTGATTCTCCGATTATTGCAGAGGCACCTGGACTCGGCAGTGCTTTTCGTAAAAACTTACCTGATCGTACTTCCTATGATACGCTTCGTGATGCAGGACATTTTATAAGCGAAACATATCGACATATGAGCGAGTCTCTACCTCACGTGAAAGGTATACTCTCTATGTTGAAAAGGCTCGTAGACTCTGACCTTATGTGGGATCCGATTGTTTCAATTAAAGAAAAGAAAAATGCGACAGAAAAATATGTCTATGACCTCACTGTAGATAATGAAATATTTTTAGCAGGAACAGCAGGGATGTTTATACATAATTCCTATGCGACCAAACTCGAGATCTTGCGTACCCTTATGTTCGATACATCAGTCATGGTGATCGACCCTGAAAATGAATATGAGTACATGGCAGAAGCAGTGGGGGGACGTTTCTTTAAAATTTCTCTTAACTCAGAGCATCATATCAACCCGTTTGATCTTCCGATCCCCGGAGAAGGTGAATCAAGTGCAAGTATCCTTCGAAGCAATATCATCAATTTGGTCGGTCTTTTCCGTATTATGATGGGAGGACTGACTCCCGAAGAAGATGCAATTATTGACCGTGCGATCAGCGAGACCTATGCGCTTAAAGACATTACCCCTGACTCTGATTTTAAAAATATCGAGCCACCGCTTCTTTCTGACTTTGAACTCGTACTCTCTGGTATGGAAGGAGGGGACTCCTTGGCCCAGCGACTCACAAAGTATACCAAAGGTACCTGGGCTGGTTTTATCAATCGCCCAACAAACATCGATATCAACAAAAAATTCATCGTATTTTCTGTGCGAGATATGGAAGACGAGCTTAAGCCGATTGCAATGTATATTATTATGCATTATATCTGGGCTGCAATCAGAAAAGAGCTCAAGAAGCGCTTACTTGTTATCGACGAAGCATGGTGGATGATGAAATCTGAAGATACCGCATCTTTCCTCCTTTCACTTGCAAAGCGAGGACGAAAATATTTCCTTGGACTTGCGACGATCACTCAAGACGTGGATGACTTCCTCAAATCTCCCTATGGAATGCCGATTATTACAAACTCTTCAATCCAAATCCTTCTCAAACAATCAGCAACTTCAATGGACAAGCTTCAGCAGACATTTAACCTGACTGACGAAGAAAAATATCTTCTTCTCGAGTCTGATGTGGGGGAAGGTATCTTCTTTGCTGGCCTCAAGCATGTAGCGATCAAGATTATTGCTTCATATACCGAAGACCAGATCATTACCTCTGATCCGTCTCAGATTCTCGCTATTAAAAAAGCGAAGTCAGATTTGTTATCACAGTAGGATTACTATAAAATGAGTTCATGGAAGATGAACGAGAAATTATACGCGAACAAAATAGATGGAATCCTGATCGAAAAGAAGAGGGAGAAAAACCTAAAAGTTCTTTACCTAAAAGCACGGTCGCTTTAATGCTTTGTACTGCATTGTTTTTTGACGGACTTCAAATAGTTCTTGAGTTTGTTTTCGGCCTCGGTATTGTTGTCGATAGTTTTGTAAGTATATTTGCTATTTTTACTTTTAGTGTGTGGTTTAAAATGCATGACATAAGTTTTGTTAATCCAAAAAGACTAGCTGCTATGGGAGGAGGGTTTTTTATAGAAATAATTCCTGGCCTCAATGCACTTCCTGTATGGACTGCAGCAGTGTGGTATACAATTTCAACTACTAAAATTCTTGAGACTGTAGAAAAACTCCCTGGAGGAAAAGTGGTGGGATTTGTCGCACAGTCCAAAATGGCTGCAACTAACGCATCGAGAGCACAGGCAATTTCAAATACAGGTGAAGGTATGATGGCTATACCTACAGGTGGAGGAAAAGGATATTTAGGAACAAAAAAATTTGAAAAAATTGAATCAATTGAAGAAATGCGTTCTCGAAAGAAACTTCCTCCTATTTCTCCAGAGCAACAAAAATTAGCAGATGCGCGCAAAGCATACACTGGCTGGAAAACTCAGATGACTGATATAGACAAAATGAGAGGTGTAAAAAGAAAATATGATGATGGGGAAGAAAAAAATCCACAGAATACACAGGAAAACTTAGATGACCAAGCTGAGGATCAACAAAAAGCTGCTTAACTCTCTATTTTTTCTCATCTCTAATTTCTGATAGCTGACTTCTACCCACACTGTTAACAACCTCTACCTGTTTTATATACACTCTGTGATAAAATATGTTTAATGATTCCTCGATGTATCACACTTTTTGTTTTATTGTTTTGTATATTTTTATCTGTACCTCAAACACTTCGGGCACAACTTGTTGGTATTACAGAAAGTGATGTATCGCTCGGTATATATCCTGAAAATCCTCAACCAAGAGATCCTGTTACTGTAACTATCGAGACATATTCTTTTAATCTCGATAATTCCAATACCAGGTGGTACGTCAATGGTAACCTGGCCCAAGAAGGGAAGGGGATTAAAACACTTACCTTTCAAGTAGGAAATCTTGGCCAAGCAAGCAATGTACGGATTGTGATCGACTCAAATAAAGGCCAACTTATCAAAAATATTTCAATAACTCCGAACGTCGTAACTATTATGTGGGAAGCACAAACCTACACACCTACTTTTTTTAAAGGAAAAGCGCTCTTTTCTCACCAGAGTACTATTACCTTTATGGCCCAACCACAGCTTATTGTAAGGGGTAGAACCTTAAACTCTTCAAATCTAATTTACACCTGGAGTAAGGACGGGACGGTGCTTGGAAATCAAAATGGATACGGAAAACAAACACTTACCCTCACTGGGTCAGTGATTTCTCGTTCTATGAAAATACTGGTAGAGGTTCAAGACCCAACCACTGGTGCCACTGCCTCTGGAGTGATCCAAGTAGACCCAGTAGACCCTGAGGTAGCGACTTATGTAGTCGACCCTCTCTATGGAACACAGTACAATAAGGTAATCGGGGGTACACTGCGACTTACAGGAAAAGAAGTAACTCTCACCGCTGTTCCTTACTTTTTCAGCAATGCAGAGAGTGTATCGTATAATTGGTCTATTAACGGAACAACTATATCCGATGGACAAAATACCCGTACTCGAGTATTTAGAAAAGTAGGGGAGGTCTTTGGAATATCAGAAGTTAGTCTTAAGGTAATACAAGAAAGCAAGCTGCTCCAATTTGCATCATACAGTCTTGCAATCGACTTTTTGAAATAACATACATTATGAAACGATATATTCTTACATTTCTTTACATGATTGCACTCCTTGGAAGTCCTGTTTCTTTTGCAGAGACACCAGTAGCCGTACAACCGGTTATAGGAGAATACACCGTTCTTGCACCACTTCCTGGTACGACTAAAGATAACTGTACGACAACAAACTGTAAAGCTGATATTAATTCATATCTTAGTGGTTTCCTCGGTCTTGCTATCGGCATAGGAGCAGTGATTGCAATGATTATGATTGGTTTTTATGGTTTTCAATATGCACTTTCAGATAGCGCATCGGTCAAAATGGCTAATAGTGCAAAGTTATGGGAGATTGTCCAAGGTCTTCTTCTTATTATCGCTTCATATGCGATTATTTATACAATCAATCCTGCTCTGCTTACTTTTTCTCTTGAAATAACTGCACCAAAAATAACTGCACCGACAGTGCCTGTAACAGGTACACTTTTGCCAGGTGTGCCCACTCAACCTGTAGGAAGTAGAATTCCAGGTTGTACAGGAGATGCCTGTGTATACTCATATACAAATTCTCAAGGAGAAGTTGTGGCATATCAAAATTGTTATGAATGTAATGCAGCAACAACATATGGCCTCGATATAAAAACCACAACTATAGCTGGGATAAATGCTTTAATAAACAGAGATTTAGGTACACGATTAGCTGCAATTCAACAAGAAAGTAACGCGTATTCAATCGCCAACCCAAATACAGCACAACCTCAGTTTCAAATAACTGAAACATGGCCACCCACAGTAAACCACCTTGAACAGGGGCAATATAACGGAACATCTGTTGACCTTGCTTTTAAAAATACCTCTCCCACCGCAGCCCAGATCAATAGATTTATTGAAATTTCTGATAGAAATGGAATAAGGGCTCAGTATGAAGTACTTAATGAAGCTGCACGACAAGAACTTATACGACAAGGAGTTGCTCCGGGGAATATTATACCTGTCGGACATGCAACAGGGGGACACTTCTCAATTTATAAAAAATTCTGATGAAAAAAATACTTAAAATTAGTTCATATATCTTGATCCTCCTTGCGCTGGCACTTTTGGGATACTATTTTATACTCAAGACTAATGGCAATACACCTTCAGGGAAGAAGCCTTTTTTTGGAAACTTGTTTCCTTTTGGAAACAACGAAGTGGTTACAGAAGCTCCTTTTACTGGGACACCAGAAATCGCACCAAATACCGAAACAGGAACATTTGACCAGGTAGTGAGACTTATTTCAAACGAACCAGTCGCAGGTAGTGTATTTGTCGCATCATCGACAAAAGGCACTGTGATACGCTACATCGAAAAAGCGACAGGGCACGTCTTTGATGTACCCGCATCTGAAAACACTAATCTACGAGTTTCAAATACTACAATCCCTCAGATCTATAGAGCACTGTTTACAGAAAACGGCGATGGTTTTATAGCTCAGTACGTAAAGAATACTGATGTTATCGAAACAATGTATGGAAAGATTGTGGATGGGATCAATGAAAAGATAGTTGTCGGTACGATCCTCTCCCGAAATATCACTTCTTTTGCTGTATCTCCAAACGGAAGAACTGTATTCACTCTTGAAAAGACACAGAGTGGAAGCGAAGGATATACAATGTTGCCAAATGGTACGAACAAAAAGCTTGTATGGAATTCACCATTAAGAGAGTTTATCCCTCAGTTCATTTCAGACTCCCATGTAGGACTTCAGAGTAAACCACACACTTCATCTTACGGAATACTGTTTGATGTGAACACAGGAAATGCAGCAAAGAGTGTCCTGGTAGGGAACCAAATAAACCTCACTACGCTGCCGTATCCAAACAAGCCATATGTCTTGTATGCAAATAACTCTGGACTATTCAGTCAAAATACTTCAAATAATGCCGTCACAGAATTATCTCCAAATACATTCCCTGAAAAGTGCGTATGGGCGCAAACAAAGACATTTTTATACTGTGCGGTACCAAGAAGCCAGATCAATGCCACCTCTTTATATGCATGGTATAAGGGAGAAGTCTCTTACTCTGACGATATTTGGGAATACGACGTTGTAGCAAACACTGCCCGAAGGGTAGTGGACCTCGAAAACCTCGCGGGACGAAGTATTGATGTTTCTACTATTTCTATTAACCCGACTGATGCATTACTCCTTATTCAAAGTAAGAGTGATGGAAGTTTATGGACTATTAAAACTAACTAGTATCGACTTCCATATCTGGCAAAATTCGTTGTTGGACTACAAAAAATAATTTCCGCCGTACAACGAGTACGTCTACAATTATTTTTCTTG
>JBKJHK010000036.1:0-11330 GCA_046599035.1 Parcubacteria group bacterium
GCAGAGTACCATTGTATGCACGGTTGTTGTCGGTATCTGAATAAATAAACGCATAGGTTGGATTTGAAAGATCAAATGCCGCACCATACGGTGCAGTAAATAAAGCCGAGCCTCCACTTGATTCTCTGACTGATATTCCAAAACTCTGAGCCTGGCGAAGGGCTAAGGAAACTTCTGTGGTAGCAGTTCGAAGATTCAAATCATCATTAAATCTTCGGGAATTAAATACCACAAGGATCATGATGACACTCATAATACCAATAACCACGATGAGCTCAACAAGCGTAAAGCCTTGTTTTTTCTGGTTTTTTCCTTGGTCTTTTTTCTGTCTTCTTTTTTGAAATATCTTATACATTGAAGAATTGCATTATGCCGAGGACATCGATCTGGGTAAAGAGCACAATACACGTTCCGAGGATAAGGAACGGAGCAAATGGAATCTCTGAAGCAGGACCTACTCCCGCGGGAAATCGAGCTGGGAAAAGCTTGCTTAGAGCAATAAGGACGATGCCGTATGCAGCCCCAATCCAAAAAGCAATCATGATAGCTGAGAGGCCATGAGCAAGACCTAAAAGCGCTCCGATACCGAGAGCAAGTTTTGCATCACCAAAGCCGATCCACATACCACGAGAAATAAACCAAAGAAACGCAAATGGAAATGCGAGCAAAAGTGGCGCTGTGAGATTCAGTAGAGCAAGTGTCCCAAGTGGCCATGCAAAAAGGTAGGTAAAGAGGAAAAGCTTGCCGAGTGCAAGTAAAATAAAGCTGTAGACAAGACCGTTCGGGATGATCTTGTGGCGCATATCATAGACCGCGATGATCACCATAAGGGAAATGCTGATAAAATAGTAGACCGAAAGAGCGATTGAAAAGATAAATCCGTTTGGATAGAGCGAAAATATCTCATACAGGGAAACTTGCCTGTACGCAACTGCAAAGAAGAGAAGTGCAGTAACAAGTTCGACGATCGGATATTGCCAAGAGATTTTCGTATGACAGACTCGGCATCGTCCTTTTTGCAGGATAAAGCTTACCAAAGGGATAAGTTCATACCATTCAAGCTTTTTACCACATACGAAGCACTGAGAACGTCCTGCGGCCACAGAGAGGCCGGTGTTGTATCGGTAAATTACCACATTGAGGAAGCTACCGATCAAAGCGCCGATAACAAGAGCTGATAGGAGACAAAGTGAAATCATGTATACAGTATAATACAAACTGAGTCGAGATAAATGCAGTACCTGTGCACAACAAAAAACCACCCGAGAGGTGGTTTTTTGAAAAAACAACGAGAGAGATGCGAGACTAAGGACAAACTGTTGCTGTTGCAACCAATGCTGCGGTAACAGATTTTGAAGTACCAGTATTGTCTACACACCAATATGTACCTGCTCCAACACCCTTTGGAAGAGTGACTGCTGCCATCCATGCACCTGAACTGTTTGTACATGTAACCGATGTACTATTGTTTGCAGTAGATGTCCAAGTCAATCCCTGTGCTGTTGCAGCTGCAGTCATAGCTTTAAGCACATTAGCATTTGCACACACACCAGCATAACTTGCAGGTGCATCATCGTACACAATTTCAGCTTGTGCACGCATATTGTTTAGGTTACTTTTCACAGCTGCATCAGCACCTTTTCCTCGGGCTGTGTTGAGAGAGGCAAGCACAACAGAAGAAAGAATACCGATAATAGCAATCACAACCAACAATTCAATCAATGTAAAACCTTTTTTCAAATTAACCATATATGGTATTTTATTCAAATATAACAATTAATAATTTTGTACCTGACACTCTCTACAATCAGACACTTCGTGTAAAACGAATATCTATATTATACGTGAGGTTCTTCCTGTAAATATAACCCCCCTGTGGATAACCTTGGAATAGAGGTTAGAAGTTAGATATAAGAAGTAAGACAAATGCAGAGGTAAAATTCGATTTGGAGCCGAATCAAATCACTAAACTTAAGAGGCTTAGCTCACAGGGCTTCCAAATTTGAGCAAAGTTCTAGGTGAGAAGTGATTTTATCACTTCGCAAGACCTTGAATACTTTGTAATCAAAGTGTGAAAGGTGTACTGCGCCTGTAAGGCGGACAAGAAGTCCAACAACTGACCCAGTAGGTGATTTTGTTAAATCAAATTTGCCAAATTTGGAAGTCCTCCTAGCCGGCGGAGGCGATGTTGTAGATCGGCATAAGCACCGATGCAAGCAACACCCCAACCCCAAGACCAAGCGATACGATCATAATCGGCTCGATGAGTCCCACCAGCGTATCCACTGCATTGGTCACTTCGCGCTGATAGAACTTTGCAAGCGTCTTCAAGATATTTCCAAGTTCTCCTGTCTCCTCTCCCACCTTGATCATCTGCACCATAATTCCTGGAATCTGGTCAGGGTATTGTGCGAAAGAGTTTGAGAGAGACATACCTCCCTTCACTGCATTCAAAGATGAGTTCAGTATTTCTCTATATATTTCATTGTCCACCACTGACGACGTAATTTCGAGTGCACGAAGCATCGGAATACCTGAAAGAATCATGGTATTCATGTTGTCTGCGATGCGTGAAAGATAGAGTTTCTGATACAAGTCTCCAAGATACGGTACTTCAAGTTTGAACCGACCTATAAACCGTCCACCCTCTTCAGTTTGTGAATATTTGAACATGAGAAAAGCAAAGATCACGACACCAACTGCAAGAAAGATACCATAATTAACGAAGAAATCTGAAAATCCGAGAACAATTTTCGTATACAAAGGTATTTCCTGTCCCGAATCCTTGATCATGAGTGCGATTTTCGGGATGATGACAGTGAGCATGAGGACCATCACACCAATAAAGGTAGCAATGACGAAAGCCGGATATACCAAAGCATTTTTCGCCTTTGAGGTCACTTCATAGGTTCGGTCAAGATAGTCTGCAAGATAGTTAAATGTCTCATCGAGCTTACCTGACTCTTCTCCTGCGCGCACCATGTTCACGTAGAAATCTGTGAATATTTTTGGGTGACGTCCTAAAGACGCTGAGATGCTCATGCCCCCTTGCAGATCATCGGCAACTTGAATGAGCGTCTTGCGCAATATGAGGTTTTCTACTTGCCCACCGATCAGTCGAAAGATTCTGAGTGCAGAAACCTGAGCGTCAAAGAGTGTAGCCATCTGACGGGAAAGAATCACAATATCCTTATTGGAAACACCTGAAAAGAACTTAAGTTCAAAGCTGAATATATTCTTTTTTTCTTCTACAGGCTTGATCCACGAGATAATGAGGCTCTGCTTCTGGAGGATAGAAATAGCAGCGTCTATTGTAACAGACTCTAGTGTTCCTTCTTTGACTTCCCCTGTAGTAGTGAGTGCTTTATAGGCGTATATCATAAGGATTGTAAAAAATATTAGAGAATCCGCTCAAGACCTTTTGAATTCTGTGAAAACAGATAGGCATTTTCTACCGTAATCTCCCCCGCTTTCACAAGCTCGGCAAGTGTTCTGTTGAGGTCAATCATCCCAAGCTCCGAGCCAGTTTCGATCACCGAGTTCAGCTCATGAACACGGTTTTCTCGGATCAAGTTTGCAACTGCAGCATTATTGATCAGAAGCTCATATGCCGGAATCATACCGCCAGAAATACGCGGAATGAGACGCTGAGAAAAAACACCAATAAGAGAAGCGGAAAGTTGAACACGTATCTGACTCTGCTGTTCAGCCACGAAAGAGTCGATGATACGGGCGACGGTCTGTGAAGCAGTGTTGGTGTGGAGGGTTGAAAACACCAAATGTCCTGTCTCTGCTGCAGTCACTGCAGTAGAAATCGTCTCTGGCTCTCGCATTTCACCGATCATGAGCACATCGATATCTTGTCGGAATACACCTCTAAGCGCTGTATGAAAATCTGGGGTGTCTTCCCTAATCTCTCGCTGCTCAATGAGCGACTTGTCAGACTCGAAAAGGTATTCAATTGGGTCTTCGATCGTAATGATGTGTTCGAGTCGGTGCGTATTGATGTGACTAATGAGAGACGCGAGCGTGGTGCTTTTTCCTTGACCTGTCGGGCCTACCACCAAAAAGAAACCCTGTTGCTTGTTTGCAAAAGTTTCAAGTATAGGAGGAAGGTTAAGTTCCTCCATTGTGCGAATCTTTTTAGGGATAAGACGAAGTGCGACACTGATACGTCCGAGTTGAAAATATGCATTACCTCGAAGTCTTATGGTGCCTTTATGGTCATATGCAAAGTCAACTTCTTTTTCGTCGATGAATTTCTCTTTTTGCTTCTGAGAAAGAAGCTCATCCAAAATACCCTTGATATCTGTACGCGATAGCTCTTTGTGTTTTTCAAGTGGAATAAGTGAGCCAGAAACTCTCATGATAGGAGTCTTATCCTCAGTAAGATGTAGATCCGAAGCATCTTCTTGGATTAGGTAATCTATCATTTCTGCAAGCATTTTGTGTTCCATAGTATGTGCTTTTATAGTTATTAAACAGTATGTTTTTTGTAAAGATCAAGCACTATTTTCACAACTTCAGACGGAATAGTCATGGCTTTTACGATAAATCCATCAATACCCAGACTCTCTGCTTTATCTTCATCGTCTGCCTGGTTGGTAAGCATGACCAGGGTAGCATTTGGTGCCAGTTTTTCGGATCGTATAATTTGGAGAAGTTCGATACCATCCATAGTCGGCATGATAATGTCGAGCAAAATGATATCAGGAATATAGCCTTCACGAAGTTTCTGAAGTGCCGCGTTGCTACCGGTAGCAACATCGACATGAAGTCCACTTTTCTGAAATTTTACAGAATACATATCTAAAAGAAAGCGATCATCATCGACAAGAAAGATTGTTGTAATAGGTGCGTCAGTCATATGTATTTAAATAGTATAAGATTTATTATACTATAAGGTACCCACTTCCTCAAAAGGAATCTCCCTTCTCATTGCTTTTAATATCGCATCTTCCTTCATTGAAAGCATTCCTTTTGCTCGAGCTACTCGGGTAATCTCAACCTCTGTTGGATTTTTTAAGATAATACTTTCAATTTCTTTATCCATTTCCAAAACCTCCATGACTGCCCGTCGACCTCTTACACCATTTGGACATTCTGAAGTCGGCAATATCTCATAGACTTCATTGGTCAATTTTAAGGTATCCTTGAACTGTGCAGGAAGATCTTCAAATTGCTTGTCGATCATTATTTGAATGCTTCCTTCGACAGGAATTGGCTTACCGGAATTTGGACAGAGCACTGATACAAGACGTTGAGCGATAGCGAGGATAAGTGTCGGCGCGATAAGGTACGGATCGACTCCCATGTCGATAAGACGTGGGATCACTCCGACCGCCGAGTTGGTGTGGATTGTGGAGAGCACGAGGTGCCCCGTAAGCGCAGCTTGGATCGCAAGCTGGGCAGTCTCTTTATCGCGGATCTCCCCCACCATGATCACATCGGGGTCCTGACGAAGCGTTGTACGAAGTCCTGATGCAAAAGTATAGTCGATTTCCGGGCGAACTTGCGATTGCGACATTCCCTCAATGTTGTACTCGATTGGATCTTCGAGTGAAAGCACATTTTGAGTTTCGCGGTCGATTTCAGTGATCATCGAGTACAAGGTCGATGTCTTTCCTGAACCAGTCGGTCCGGAAATCAAGATGAGTCCATAGGGCTTACTCAGTGCTCTACGTATCTGCTCGACATTGCGAGTGCTGAGACCGAGGTCATCGAGTTTCTTTACTCCTTTTTCCTGGTCCAAAAGTCGCATCACTACTTTTTCTCCGAAATACGTCGGAAAGGTAGATACTCGAAAATCGATCTTTCTACCTTCAATACGCGCACTGAAACGACCGTCTTGTGGTTTTCTTTTTTCATCAAGGCGCATATTGCACAAAATCTTGATACGCGCCACAACTGCAGAGTGTACTTTGAAAGGCAGTACGAGGCTCGTCATGAGCATTCCATCCACTCGAAAACGTACTTTAACTGTCTCACGCTGAGGTTCTATGTGGATATCCGAAGCACTCCCATCTGTCGCATATCGCAAGATAGTAGCCACAATCTTCGTTACTGGAGCATCTTCAGTGATCTTCTCTGTTGCAATATTTTCAGCATTTTCAGCTTCAGAATTAGAATCGGAATCTTGCTTTTTATTCAAATCTTTAGGAGAATTATCCGCTTCTATCTTGAGCTCAGTGTCGAGTTCATTAAGTGCTTTATTTACTTCTCCAGTAATACCCTTATAGGATGCAATCACGCGATCAAAATCATCTCTCCCGATAAGGAAAACTTTGTACGGTAGATTGACTTTTGATGCAATAAAATTGAGAGCATCTCTCCCTTCTATATTGTCAGGATCTGTAATACCTACTTCGAGAACCTTTTCATTGATTGCGATCGGCACAAAGCCATAATACCGAGCTGAATCTTCAGGAATATATTCAAGTACGCTGGTCGGCACTTCTACCCCATCGAGCGAGCGAGTTGGGATTTCCAAATATTCACCTTTTGCCTGTAAAATAACCTTAGCTGAAACGCCATGACGTAATAAGATCTGCTCGACAGGTACACCTTTCTCATTCGCCTCTTTTTCGATCAAAGGAGCATCATCTTTCGTCAGAAGATTTTTTTCGACTAAGATTTCAAGTATATTCATAATAGAGTATTAAGGATTCACAATTACCGGAGACGGAGATGACTGACGGATAGGTCCGAAAAGATCAGGATGGCCCGGAACATCATTTGGAAGCGGGATCGCATAGTCAACAAGACTTTTCCATGCACTTGAAGTGAAGAGGTCGCTGTCAATCTTGGCTTGTTGCATCTTATTGAGAAGAGTCAAGATTTCTGCTGTAGCAGCTTCATCAGCAGGACTGACTTCTACTACGTCAATTCTAGTGGATTGGAAAATACCGCCAAATTGGTAGAGTAAAAATGTCACAAGCGATATACCGAAGATCGTAAGGAGAATTTTGTTTTTTTTGAGAGATTCCATTCTATTTTTATTCTATCCAATAGGTGTGTAAGTCGACTTTGAAATTTAATGCTCCTGCTTGTGACACTACTCCTTTGGTCGCAGGACCCTGAGCTCCAGGCATCACTTCCACTTTTTGCAAATCCATAAGCTGAAGGCTCTGCTCGAGGTCAGTAATAAACGATATGAAATTCTTATACTGCCCCACAGTAGAGAACGAAAGCTGTCTCTTTATGTACGGCTCCACTGGAGCTGCATCTCTGATAGCCCCTGTTGTGTCTATTTCTGTAACATTTGAAAGCTTTATGTCACGAATCGTCATACCGTATTTCAGTCCAATCGCATTTATATCAGCAACAAGCTTTACTGGGTCATATTTTTGAGGCACTACTCGCGCGATTTTCGCAGTATCATCTGGAGAGATTGCTTCGTACTGCTGCATGAGCGTGTTACGGATCTGTGTCAATTCTTGTGCCTTTCCTAATGCAGTCTGAAGTTCAAGATTACGCGTGCGAAGAGCGGCGACTGCATTCCACCGTGGCAATGCATACAGATACAGTAAACCGATTGCGATAGCTATGACAATGAAGGGTCTGAGAGTTTTCATAGTTGCGAAGAGGAATTATCAAGTGTGGATACTGCTTGTATTTTTTTTGTATAGAGCAAAATATCGGCATCGATATGGGCTTTCATCTTTGTACGGATCGTTCCTGTCTCAGTGAGATTCACATCAGTAACTTCGAGTTTCTTTAAATATTCCAACCCTGAAAAAATCTTTGTTTGCTGAGCAAGCGAAATATAGCTTTGAGCTTCTCCTTCAATTGATGCCACCACTTCCCCAAGCGCGCTTCGAGAAAATGAGAATGATGTAAAGCGTACGGTAGGCAATGTCTCCTTTTCTAGCAATCCAAAAATCGGAGAAACCGTGGTGTGCTTATTAAGTAGTGTTTTAATCGACTTGAGCTGATCCGATATAAGAATAATTTTCTGATTGTCTTCTAATTGGAATGCTGCGCGTGCATCGGATAGAGCGACTTGAGTCTTCTTTAGTTCTGAATCCATGTAGGTATTGTAACCAAAGAGACCGCCGGATACCAAAAGAGCAATTGCAAAAAACAATGAGGAGATGGTACCCATAACACTATACGAACTCTCCGTTTTATACGAAGAATAACCAGTACTTGTTATCGGGGTCTTAGGTATAAAAGATGTTTGAAACTTTGGTTCCATGTGCTCCCCTTATTATAGACTAGAAGCAAGCTATTACCAAAGAAAACAGTGGATTACTAAGACTCGCATATTTGGTAAATTTCTTTGTCAGGCTTCAAAAAATAATTCTCACCAGCGCACTCAGGCTGGCTCGCATTATTTTCCTAGCCTTTCGCGAACTTTGCTCAAATCTGCGAGTCTTAATCGAGCTCCTGGTCATTGACAAGACCATGCAGAGACTCGAGAAAGGTGTACCCAACAATTTCTACCTATGTATGAGTTTTTACTCTAGTTCTTGCAATCTACGAAGGGCGAGACCAAGTGCCACTGCAAACTGAGGACCACTTTGCTTTAACACTTCATCGAGAAATGCAGGGGTGATGACTTTTGAGAATGGATTTCCACCAAGCGCCTCCGTCTGAAAGCTCTTCTTTGCAAGTGGCTCGAGACCTTTGAGCGAAGACCCCCCTCCCACCATAAGGACCTTGCTTATATTTTTATTATATTTCTTTTCATAGCTGAAGATCACCCGATTTGCTTCAGTGAACAAGAAATCCAAAGTCAATGTAATAATTTTAGCAATACTCACTCCATCGGGAGTTGTATCGAGCAGACCATACTGCCGCTTCATTACTTCAGCTTTGTCTACTTCAATACCAAAAGATTTTGAGATAGCCGAGGTGATATTCTGAGAGCCTCTATTGATCGTGTGGGACGCTCGTAATATCCCGCGCTCAACAATAAAAAGCTTGGTGGTAGCCGCACCCATGTCAAAAATCATGACTGGTGCAGTGGTCTGTTCGAGAACGGAGCGCATGGAGCTAAATATTTCTATTTCAAAAAAAGATGTGCTGAGCGCGTTTTTTGTTGCAATATCCGTGTATCTGGAAAGAGTTTCGTTGTGGATCGCTACCAAAAGCACATCCTGAGTCTGCATCTTTTTTACATTTGAGTTGAGCGGGATCGGCACTGATGCATCTTCAGGTAAAGGATCTGGCTTTATACTGTCGCGCGGAATAACAGACCAATCGAGAGACACTTCAGTAATCGGCACAGGAATATACTTTCGTGCTTCGATCGGAATCATGACTTCCAGCTCTTTCGGAGATACGAGTGGCATCTCTACCACCGTCATAAGGCTCGATGAGTACGGGATCGCTATACCGGCGAGATTTGTAGTAATATTGACTTCTTTTTCTATGAGCAAGTCATGGAGCGCTTCTATAACTTTCTCCTTTGGAAGATTTGTTGCTTGTCCAACAGAAACCCCCGCATAGGGACCGAGCGAAAGTTCGCCATACGTTTCCAAAAGTGCTTGGCTTCCTTTTTTGCGCAACTGCACGACCTTAATCGAAGAGGAACCAATGTCGATACCAATTACACTTGGACTTTTTTTTCCGAGGAGATTTGAAAGAAATGACGCCATACGAGTATTATTATATCATAATACATGTATCTCATGACAAATCTTTTCTCCCTTCTTTGGAATTGGATCTTCCCTCCTCGCAGGACTGAGACAATTATTTCTCATGTCAACATTGAACATATCACATCCCTCCCAGGAGCAACATATATTGATGAACATACTCACGCTTTGTTTTCATACAAAGATCCTCGAGTCTCTGCACTCATCTGGGAAATCAAATATCATAAAAATACACGGGCAATCGAACGTGTGGCTCCCCTCCTCGCCGATATAATCCTCGAGGAATACGCAGAAAGAAGTTTGTTTGAAAACTGGGAAAACTGCCTTCTCGTACCAGTACCGAGCAGTCCCAAACGCACAAAGAAACGTGGGTACTCTCATACCGAGTTCATTGCAAAAGCAGTGGCAGAACGGCTACCAACGGCGATCACATACTCGCGAGCAGTACTCAAAAAGGTTGTAGACACAGAGGAACAAAACAAGCTTCCAACTAGGGCCCTCCGACTCAAAAACCTCCTTAATACGCAAGTTGTAGCTGGGAGTCTTCCTCCACACACCTCTGTTATTTTACTCGACGATGTGACCACTACAGGAGCAACCCTTTCCGAATCCCGCAGGGCCCTCCACGCTGCAGGTGTAAAAAATATTATTGCATTTACCATAGCTCACTAGTGTGATAAAGTCAGAGAATTGGAGACGTGTCAGAGCGGTCTAATGTACCTCTTTGCTAAAGAGGCGTGCCCCTTATAAGGCACCGACGGTTCGAATCCGTCCGTCTCCGCCAAAAATCGTTTACGATTTTTTCGGAGACGGAGTAGTCTGCTGGTAGCAGACTACGTACGGATTCGAACGACGGAACGATTCCTGTTTTAGTAAAAACAGGACGTGAGTCGGTGCCTAGTCTAAAATTTTTTGACGAAAAAATTTTAAGGCGAAGGAGAAACTCCGTGATGGATTCGAACCTCTCTTCCATTATTATTTTTTATATAAGTCACTTATCTTCCATATTCCTTTTTCACGAAACGCAGGAATTGTCTGTCGTTTTCCAGCATTTATAAGATTTGCGAGGGTCAAGGAATTCTTTTTTGCGTATTCTGAAAGAGTAATTATTTCACCTCCTTCTACATACGCAATTCGCTTATGTAACCCTTCTGAAAGTGCCAAATACAAGACTTGTTCCATTTGCTTGGTAGATTTTACATCTCGGAAATATGAGAATGTTTTGTAATAAATTTGTTTTTCCTTATCACGAATAATAATATTTGGATATCCAAATTCTTGCAACTGTAGATTAATAAGTACACGGCCAATTCGTCCGTTACCATCACAAAATGGATGTATAGTTTCAAACTGCAAATGAAAGTATGCAATCTTTGTTAGTATATTAGCTTCATGATTTGTTTTGTACTCGTGAAGCAGCACCTCAATCATACGCATCACATGCTCGGGTGTTGGAGCAACATGTTTACCGACTCGTACATATTCTCCCTGTGTTCTAAATCTACCTGCGATAGAATCATCAATACCGCCAATAAGTAAATTGTGTATAAACAGTATTGTTTGTTGATTTAAAACAATAGTATCTTTTTTAACTTTAATATACTCATAGACCCTTGCAAGATTTTTCGCTTCAAATACTTCCCTCAGTGAATAATCTTTTGAAACTTCTAGATCGAGTAGGATTTTCTCAGTATCAGGAAGTGTGAGGGTACTATTTTCGATTGCATT
>JBKJHK010000022.1:0-7212 GCA_046599035.1 Parcubacteria group bacterium
TTCGATAATTTGATTGTCATCGTACATTAGTACGTCTCCAATCAAATTCCTTGTCCGTCGCGAACTGAGCTAAAAATCCTCAAAGATTCTTTATATAAATCTCCTAAAATTAAAAACCTAGATTAATCTAGGTTTTTTTATTTTCTTTTAAATACTTTTCCATCCGATTCAAATACAATAGTTCCTTCGTTGATTGTTACGAGCGTCTCTACTTTATTGCTTTTGAGTGTATCGAGTGTCGCCTGTCGTGGATGGCCATATGAATTCCCTTTTCCTGCAGAAATCACTGCAATGTCAGGATTGACTGCTTTTACAAATGCGTCAGTGGTCGATGTATCGGATCCATGATGCGCCACTTTTAAGATATCAGAGTCGAGAGAATCTGGATATTTACTCACCAGATAATTTTCAATATTTTTTGTGGTGTCGCCTGTAAGCATAACCGAGGTTTCTCCGTAGACGAGACGTGCCACAAGCGAGCCGTCATTGTGCGAGACATCTTTTACGTCTCGGTCAGGAAAAAGTATCTCTATATACACGCCTCCCCCGAGCATAATCTTCTGACCTGTTCTTGAGGCGATTATCGGAATATTTTGAGCGGCAATGACACGGTGAAGCTCGCTATAGACTGCATTTTGATCTGCCGAAACCCCCGGCTCAAGCACAGCACCCACTGTATAACGAGAAAGAAGTGGGATAAAACCTTCGAAGTGGTCTTTATCTGGGTTCGTCACCACGATCATATCTATACTTCGATCAAAGAGTGACATTTGTTTTGACACTTCAGAAACCAAAGTACTTCCGGGACCCCCATCAAAAATAATTTGATTCCCTGTTGGAGATTCGATAAAAATCGCATCACCTTGTCCAATATCAAGGAATGCCACACGGAGCGGACGGTTCTGTGTAGAAAAAGCAAAGTAAAATACAATACCAACTGACAAAAAGAGAATGAGAAGGATAGATAGTTTCCAGTAAGTATGTATTTTTCCCTTAATCAATTCTTTATTCATAGCATGATATAGTATAGCAATAAGTAGAACATAAATTAAAATACCTTATGAAAACATTTGAAGAACTTAAATTTGATATCGGCGAGCTTGTAGGTATCTCTAAAGACTCTATCGATGAGCACCTCAAACTTTATGCAGGCTATGTAAAGCATGCAAATTTGATCCTGTCCAAGATTGAGGAGATGAGCAAGGATAGTGAGACCAATGCCTATGCCCTCGGCGAGCTCCAGCGACGGTTTGGTTTTGAATTTGATGGGATGAGAAACCACGAATACTATTTCAAATCTCTCGAAGGTGGTGCAACGCCGCTCTCAACTGATGGATCTCTTGAAAAAGCAATTGTCGAAGAATGGGGATCATTTGATGCATGGGTCAATCGATTTAAGTCAATCGCACTTACTCGAGGGATCGGCTGGGCTATCCTCTATTATGACAAAGTGACAGGTCGACTCTTCCACTCTTGGGTTGACGAACAACACTTAGGACACCTCACTGGACTCACTCCGGTACTTGCACTCGATGTATGGGAACATGCATTTGTTCCAGACTACAAAGCATCTGGTAAGAAAAAATACGTCGAAGAATTTTTTGCAAATCTGAACTGGTCTGTGATTGAAGAGAATTTCAACAAAGCGGTTTAATTGACAGGTATCATACTTATAAAAATGCCTCGACAGTGATATATGTCGGGGCTTTTTTGTTGCAGATGTTCCTATATATGATAAAGTCTTTAAAGGAGAGTGGCTATGACTGATTTAGTTGGAGACGATTTGGTCAAAAAAGTGGAAGCAGATAAGCTGCTCGTAATAGGATACCTGCTTACTCACAATCGCAACAATGCAGTAGTGACAATAAGGGAAACTGCAGCACTTGGTCTAGACAGAGATTTTGTTCGGGAACTTTTAAAAGATGGTCTCGACGAATTTTTAAAAAGAAAAAATGATGGCTAGTATCCAACAACCGAATCATCCCCCGAGCGCACCACACTGGTGTCGCTCGGGTTTTGTTCTATAATTTGTTTTTGATTTTGTTTTTGGTGAAAGCGATAGAGGAAAAAACCGAAGATTAGATAAAAAATAATGAGAAGAGAAAGTGGAATGTAGGGAATGTGAATATTTGCATAAGGTAGTTTGGAAACCAAACGCGCAATAAAAAGATCCCACCCAAGCAACATGTAGGTCGGGATGCCGGGAATGAGTCCTATGAATCGAGAGACAAAACCAAAAAGAGCAGCTACAAATCCAAAAAGCATGGTAACTGGAACAAATGGCAATACGAGAAAGTTTGCAGGAAATGCAAAAATACCAAAGTTGCCGGACATGTAAAGGATGTACGGTAAGACCGTGAGCTGTGCTCCGAGCGTAGTTGCAGAAAGTTCACGGAGGCCGAAACGTGCTGTTATAAAACCAAAATATTTTTCAATAAACTTTTCTACAATCGGTGTGACGTACATGATCCCGCAGGTTGCGATAACCGACAAATGGAATGAAGGGTCGTAAAGAACGATAAACGGATTCCACATACTCATCCCCCAGACTGCGAGAAGTAATGCGCGCGATGCATTGTAGGTCTTGCCGAAGTTGCGCCCAAGAAGCGCAATGCTTGCCATCACGCCCGCTCGCACGGCAGAAGCCCCTGCACCTGCCATAAGCACAAATAAAATGACACCAACAAATGATAAGCCAAATGCGAAACGTATCGAAACAAGAGAAACCATTTTTAAAAGACTCTCAGCCACAATCGTAATGTTGTAACCTGAAAGGACAATAATATGTGAAAGTCCTGCAACTCGAAACTCATCTTTGATGCTTTTTTGTAATGTATCGGTTCCAAGGAGGATTCCTCCGAGGAGCCCTGCCTCTGGTTCAGGTATTACATTTCTTATTGAACTCAGAAATTGACGCTTCAAACCAAACAGAAATTTGAGTACCGGATTCCCTTCCTCTCCAACCTTTTTTACAGAAGCAAAAGAAAGCGTATGGGTGACAGAATCCTTGAATAAGTACATTTGATAGTCGAATGTTCGCCCATCTTCATTTTCTATACTCCCGGGTATTTGAAGTGTCCCTCTGGCCTCTACTACATCTCCATATCTAAATTCTGGAAAGGCGTGCGTCTTTACAAGCACTCCGGTAATGAGAGGCTTTGTAGTGCTCCCCACCACAAGCTCGCTTGTGCGCACTAATACATTTTGAAACTCTCCGTTTGAAGCTGGTTCCCGTCCAACCACACCTCTTATCGCTATTTTTTGTTTTTCTTCCGCAAGTGATGTAAGCGGAGAAATATCAGGATACGAAATGAGTATGACTCTCACCTGACCAACTGAAAGGCCGATTAAGGAAATTGCGAGAAACATAAAAATTTGTTTCTCAAAAACATCTGAAACTTTTTTACTGTAAAAAAGAAAAATAATTCCAACACATAAAAAACCAAAGAGAGATGCGAGCGACGCATGAATAAAAGAGAGAGCGATGCCAAGTAAAGTTGCAAGAAAAAACGGCACCATTGAAGTTACCGTTTCTCAAAATCACTCATAATATTTTGCTCATCTTCCGCACTAAAAGATTTTTTAAACAATGCACCGGAAACTCCATTCACTCGCGCTTTGCACTCATCCCAGGTACTGTGTACCATGAGCACATCTCCGACACAACTTACATATGAATACGCGGGGCTTCCATTCTTCGATTTGTTTTTCTTTGCTTTTCCTGGAGCGGATGTTTCGATCTGTTCTACATCGACCGTATACTCAGAAATATTTCCAATAAACAATTCAACAGGATTACCATCTGCATAAGAAGTAGCAATCACATCACAGCGCTCGTTTGCTGGAACACCTGCATGGCCTGAAACTTTTCGAAACAACACTTCTCTTCCACTTACTTGTTGGTCTAATGTTTCCCACAAGTCTCGATTCAACACATCTTCTTTTGTTTTTGTTTTCCAATTATTTTTTTTCCATCCTTCGATCCAGAGCGTGATGCCTGAAATGAGATAGCTTGAGTCAGTGTGGACAATCACTTCGTCTGCTTTAGTAGAAGCAAGTGCTTCTACAACTGCAGTTAATTCCATACGATTGTTTGTCGTCTTTGTCTCACTCCCTCCAAGCTCATTTACTTTTTCATCTTGTACCACAACCGCACCCCATCCACCTGGACCAGGATTCCCTCGTGACGACCCGTCTGTAAAAATGATTGCTTTCATTTGCTTAGTATAACAAAGAGAAAAAGGTAATACTATTTTTTAACGTCCTCGCCTTTTATCAAACAAAACACACTTTTCTCCGCCTTCCGCAGACTCGCTACGCTTCGCCCCTGAGTACAGGGGTTGAGTGCTCACGGCTGGAGAAAAGTGTTGTTGTTTGAGCTAAAAGTCTGCGAATGCTAAAAAATAGTATTACCTTTTTCTTACACCACATCAACGATTCGCAAACGAAGCTCTGGAAAATTGCGAAACATCGACTTTTCTATGTGTGCAATGAGATTGATCTTCTTGCCGACTTCCAGTGTAACACTGTATTTACTTGGGTCCGAGAAGAATCCAATAGCTTGCACACTCTTTCCATTCTTCTTGTGAAACGTAAGTTCGAGATGATTTTTCTCCTTTCCAAATTGTTTCATAGAGCTCACCACCGCATCGGGAATGGAGAAAAGAGGTTTTGGATTGTCGATACCAAACGGAGCAAGCTTTTCAATATGACTGTACATACTCCACTCCACGTCATCAATAGAAATTTCTTTGTCAGTACATACAGCCTCTGGACCTACGTTCTCATTTTGAAGGGCTTCAAAGGCTTCATTTAATTTTTCTTCAAGTTCTCCGACCGTACTGAGAGAAACAGAAAATCCACCCGCACCCGCGTGGCCTCCAAAATCCAAAAAACTATCTTTCGCATGTTGCATAAGCTTCATTATATTTATATCTCCGCCGGCGCGGCATGAGCCTTTGAGAATGACATGTCCATCTGCATCTTTTATTTCTTCTCCGCTTCGTCCCCAAAGAAATACAGGGCGTCCGTGTTCGTCCCCAAAAGAACTTGCAACGAGACCAAGCAGTGACGGCATCCATTTCGGATTTCCAAGGACGATTACATTTCGTACTGTGTCGCTTCTGTCGGAAATTATTTTTTTGATTTCTTTGACCATGCTCGCCACCACTCCTTTTCGCTCATCATTGATTCCATTCAAATGCTCTGCCATCATTCCTGCTTTTACTGGGTCAGTTTCAGAAAGCATGACAAACGCATCCCTCGGTACGCCCATGCGTGATGCTGCATTGATACGTGGAGTAATCATAAAACCTATATCTTCTTCAGAGAGATGTGCTTGATTCATTTTTAAAATTGCACACAACTTTTGAAGCCCTGGTCGTGGAGATTTGCGCATGACATACAAACCATAGGATGCAAGTGTTCTGTTTTCTCCTCGGAGCGGCACCATGTCAGAGAGTGTCGCGAGCCCCACCATGTCAAGAAGCCACTTTTCCCAACCAGGTACAACAGAATATTTTTTCTTGAAATCTTCGTTTTCTAAAAGTGCACAGACCACTTTCCAGATCACTCCCGATCCACAGAGCATCTTTTCTGGATACATGCAGCCGGTCTGTTTTGGATTAATAATAGCGAATGCATTTGGTAATACTTCATGGGGCAAATGATGGTCAGTGACGATTACATCGAGTCCAAGAGAATTTGTATATTCGACTTCCCGTACATCGGCAATACCACAGTCGATTGTAATAACCAAAGTCACTCCATTTTTTTTGAAGAGATCAGTTGCATCATGACTCATGCCGTAGCCTTCGTCATTGCGATGTGGAATGTATATTTCATAATTTTCATAACCAATTTTTTTGAAAAAATCGGAGATCACTACTGCACCAGGAATACCGTCGGCATCGTAGTCTGAGAACACACCGATACGTTCCCTGCTCTCGAAAGCTCGGAGAATACGCTCTACCGCTTTATGCATATCTTTCAAAAGATACGGATCGTGGATGTCACGCGAGAAATCTGGAGCGATAAAAATTTCCGCATCACTCTGTTCTGTAATCCCCCGTGTAAAAAGAAGTTCCTGTAAGAGCGGATGATATGCTTTTAAGTTTTCTCTTACTGCATCGGTAGGTTTTTCTCGGGAGATATATTTTTTCATACTCTTTTTCGTTGGATGCATCGAGTAATTTTAGCATATTGAAAAACAGTGACTGATTGACAGATTGATACAGAAAGGTAGAGTGTAAGAGGAAATTTAAATGCCAAAAAAACACATATTCGGACTGAAAAATGAAATTCTTCCATTGATCAAAAGTGGAAGGAAATCCCTTGAAGTACGGGTGGCCGATCCGATACGTAAACAAGTGAGGGTTGGGCACGACATCTTGTTTTGCCAAGAAGTACTCAAAAGGGTTGTTGCGGTTCGTGAGTACAGGACTTTCGAAGAGATGCTCCGATATGAACCAGCCGAGCAAATTATGCCTGGTTTGACCAAAGAGCGAATACTTGCAGGTTTGCGGGTAATTTATCCACCAGAAAAAGAAGCTCTTGGTGTGCTCGTGTTCCAACTGAGGGTCGACATATAGTCGACCCTTTCTCTATTTACATAAGTTTTTTTGATATACTACGTATATGAATGATTGTATATTTTGCAAAATAATAAAAGGGGAAATTCCTTCATATAAAGTCTACGAGGATGAGCATTTCTTGGCTTTCTTAGATATTCACCCACTTGCTCCAGGACATGTGCAAGTCATACCGAAAGAGCACCACAGGTGGGTCTGGGATGTGCCAAATGTGGGAGAATATTTTGAAGTCGTGCGGAAAATCGCCCTGGCACAACAGAAAGCCTTTGATACAGAGTGGATTCTTTCAAAGATCATCGGTGATGAGGTGACTCATGCTCACATCTGGGTGTATCCAAATAAAGAAGTGGTAGGTGATCCGAAAGATTTTGAAGGAAATCTTAAAAAAATCAAAGAAAATATGTAAAACAAAGCCGCCCTTCGGGGCGGCTTTTTGAATATGGAACATAAAATCAGTCCTTGATTCGATGCTCCATCTTCCAAATAGCACAGTTTGCGGCAGATCGTTCAAAAACTTGTTGCCAGATGACCTGTGGAGGATTACCCTGGGAATTTGATTTCACCTCCCTGATATCCCAAACTTTTGTCCCATCATCGAATACGTGGAACATCTCTTCACCAT
>JBKJHK010000041.1:0-24806 GCA_046599035.1 Parcubacteria group bacterium
ACCGTCATCACATAAATAATTAGTAAGAAGCTTCCTGAACACTACGCTTTTCTAGCCTCCGCAAGGCCTGAGCCGGTGTTGTCAAGGCATTCCTTCTTGACAACTCAGGCCTGAGGACGGCCAAAAGTGCTCGCTGGAGACTTTTGGGAAGCTAGAAAAGTGTGGTGTTCAGGAAGCTAAATGTTTTTTCACAAGTCAATAATTTTATATTGAAAAGTTTTTTATTGAATATAGCTCCTCATCATCCTCAATATTTTCTGAATTTTCAATTTCTTCTTTTGATCGGTCGTCAAGAATCTCTATCGTATCTCCTTCTTGACTTACGGGCACACTTACATCTGCCTGAGGCACCACTTGATCCACCATTGCTTCCATCACATCTCCGCTTGCCTGAGTGACCGGTATATCCATACCCTCATTGATCGTCCTTCCTTTATTCTGAAAGATACCCATAATTTTATGAAGATCTTCGTCAGAAAAATAGCTAATCCAAATCTTTCCACCCGGACCTTCATTTTTCTTTTCGATCATCACTCGTGTTTGAAGTGTAGCTGAAAGTCTTTCTTCTACTTCTTTGGTTACAGGGTCGAGCATCACACCACTTATCCGTGCGCGGTCCGTCGCGATACGCCGAGCGATCATTTCCGCTTCTCGGACGGTCATGCGACGAAGCATAATTTCTTTGAAAAGCGTCTGCTGTTCTTGCGGACGGTCAGTGAGCATAAGGAGTGGCCGAGTATGACCTTCAGTGATCTTTCCCACTTTCACTGCTTCGAGCATGTCTTCGGGCAAAAGAAGAATACGAAGCGAATTCGTGACATATTCCCGACTTTTACCCATCTTCTCTCCGATTGTCACATGCTTGAAACCAAATTCATCAACAAGCTTTCGAAATGCAACTGCACGGTCAACAGGATTGAGGTCTTCTCGCTGGAGGTTTTCAATGATCGCAAGCTCAAGCTTCATGAGGTCAGTTTCATCTCCGGTCTTGATAAGGACAGGAACTTGGAGAAGTCCTGCGATCCTTGATGCACGAAGACGACGCTCACCTGCAATAAGCTCGTACTCGACGGCGATTCCTCCGTCATCTTTTTCTACTTCTTTTCGTGTAACGACAAGTGCTTGGAGCACCCCGTATTGGCGGATCGAGTCAGCAAGACTCTTCAATTGGAGCTCGTCAAATTCTTTTCGTGGTTGAAATGGATTCGGTTTGATCTTATCAACATCGATCCAGAATATTGAGTCTTGGTAAAATTGTGACATAAGGAAATTTTATCATGAAATTGATTTTTTAGTAAAATCCGTATAGACTTCTAGATATTGCCGAAGTGGTGGAATTGGTATACGCGATCGACTCAAAATCGATTCCCGCAAGGGGTGAGGGTTCGAGTCCCTCCTTCGGCACATTGCTTTCTAAATGAAGCCAAAAATCTTAGTCATCCTCGGTCCTACTGCTGTAGGTAAATCTGACCTCGCAGTCGAACTCGCTAAAAAATACTTTGGCGAGGTTA
Organism: Parcubacteria group bacterium; assembly: GCA_046599035.1. Classification (GTDB taxonomy): domain Bacteria; phylum Patescibacteriota; class Minisyncoccia; order Phycocordibacterales; family DATDWN01; genus UBA910. The sequence goes on from JBKJHK010000041.1 coordinate 1,512, forward strand.
TTTCTGCTGACTCGAGACAGGTATACAAAGGACTCGATATTGGTTCTGGAAAGATCACTAAAAGAGAAATGCGAGGTGTTCCCCATCATCTCCTTGATGTCCTGAGTCCTAAAAAAGTCTTTACAGTAGATCTCTGGAAAGAAAAAGCCGAAAAGGCAATTCGCGATATTATATCCCGCGGCAAATTACCGCTTATCTGCGGAGGAACTGGTTTTTATATACAGTCGATTGTCGACAATATTATTCTTCCTAATGTACCCCCGAACAAAACTCTGCGAAAAGAACTCGAGACAAAAAGTACAGAGGAGCTTTTTATGCTACTCAAAAAACTTGATCCAAAGCGTGCAAAAGATATTGATGCTAAAAACCCTGTCCGACTGGTCAGAGCAATTGAAATCGCAAAGAGTCTTGGTACAGTGCCAAAAATGAAGAGAGAAAAATCACCATATGATTTTATTCAGATCGGACTCACCCTTCCCTCTGAAATCCTGAAAGAAAGAATACATGCTCGACTTACGAAGCGACTTCCGAAAATGATTGCCGAGGTACGCAGACTCCACCTCGGTGGACTTTCATGGAAACGTCTCGAGAGTTTTGGTCTTGAATACCGATTCACTGCGCTTTATTTGCAAAAAAAGATTTCTAAAGCCGATATGCTGGAGAGGCTTGAGATTGAAATCGGTCAGTACGCCCGCCGCCAAATGCAATGGTTTAAGAGAGATGATAGAATTAAGTGGTTCGAGCCTGAAGATACAGAGAAAATTAATAAAACAATTTATTGCTTGACTATTAATAACAGATGAGCTACAAATAACCTGGAGGTAAGCTTGTGAACAAAGGACTCTTACTTATTGTCCGAGGTCTTCCTGGTAGTGGAAAGACAACCTGTATCAATGAAGTAACAATTCTGTCTGATTCTGTGCGTTTAGACCCCGATAAAGTAGATACATTTTCTCCAGAATTTGTTTCTTTCTCTGGGGAATATCCACCAACATTGCCCATTAAAAAGAAAGTGTATCGCTACCTGCTCCGAAAAGCATGTGCAGCCCTTCCTCAAGGGAAAGTTGTTGTTTGGGAACAACCGTGGAGAAACCGTGATTTATTTCTCCTTACTCTGCAAAATATTGCTACTATAGGTTATGGAATGCAATCCCCTCAACTTTCTTCATTGCCTTTTAAAGTGGCGATCATCGAGATTTCAATATCCTCAGATGAAGCACTCGATAGAGTAACTAAAAGATTTGAAACAGGGTCTCATTATTTAACTCCTTGTGATTTCACCCAATTTCATGAATCACTTGAACGTCTTGATGATCTTGGTCTTCCATTTGCATTTTTTGATGGAATACAAATATTGCAAGAGTTAGTAAGTAACATACAAAATTTTATCAGTGCACAGAGAAAGGATACACTATGATTATTTATTTAGTTCGCCATTTGGCAACAGAATATAATCGAAACGGGATTTATATGGGAAGGTCTCAGGATCTACCTATCCTTAAGTCCGAGATTGACCTATTTATCGAACGAGCTAAAAAATTTCTTGACCGCTCTGTATTGGAAAAATCTACAATATACAGTAGCCCATCATTGAGATGCAGACAAACAGGAGGAATCCTTTTGAATCTGTATGGGATCACAGCTGAAATTGAAGTGAGGGAAGCTTTTTCTGAAACAAATTATGGTTCTTTTGAAGGAAAGACACCTGAGGAAATAAAGCAGATAAGCCCGATTGTATTCCAAAATTGGATGGAGAAGCCGTCACAGGTTCGGTTCCCCGACGGTGAATCATTTGATGAGGTGATGAAGAGAGCACTCAGTGAGCTCACAACAATCATACAGAAAGGTAGAAAAGAAGATGTTGTAATCATCGTAACCCACGTCGATGTCATTAAGGTGATTGTCTGTTGGATTCTTGGTATGTCGATTGATGATAAAAGAATGTTTCGTATCGACAACGGTTCATTTACCTGTCTTGAAACTACAGATGAAAGGAGCAATTCAAAAAAAATCAAGGTCAAAGCACTTAATGTGCTTTGACCTTGTGAAGTTCGATTGTACTGTCTGTAAAATTAGTAACAAGAAACCCATTTGCTATAGCCGCAAGACCGGTAGGTAGCTTCCCAGTTTGCTGGGAAACTCCTATCGGTCTTTTTTCTTGGGTATCTACAAAACACACAATCTCATCTCTACGTGCTGAAACAATGATAATTTTCCCAGTAGAATCCAAAAAAGACATCGAATTCGGTTCTCTGGGAATTAAAATACTTTCCTGAAGTTCAAGTGTATAAGCATCATACTTAAGAAGCATGTTGCGCCCCAAGTTTGAAACCCATACCGCAGATCCATCAGGTGTGAAAAGAATATCACGCATATTACCACCATAATTCCCAGTATCAAACACTGAGGATTCTCCAATGATAGTATAATTCTCACCTACTTTTTCAATCGTAAAGATCTTTCTACCAAAAAAACTCGTTGCAACTACTGCACCATCAGAACGTAAAACAAGTCCACGTGGGGATTCACTGCATGGTAGTATTTGAATGACTTTCGTCTTTGCTGGATCACTAACATCAATGATTGACACATTATTGCTATGCCAATTTGAAACATAAGCTATCCCCCGCACGTGATCGACTTTTATAACCTTACTCCACTCTCCTCCAGTATTAACCGAGGATAGAATTTTCTCATTTGGAAGATTAATGATATGAAGATTGCTTTGTTGTTCTTTCCCACGTTTAAAATTAGTAGTGGTGACAAAGCAAAGTTTTTCAACAATCTCGACTTCTACACACTGCTCTATAAATCTCCATTCACGGATGAATACTAACGTATCATTTGCATACGAGAATTTTTGCAGAACATGTCCACGCATGCAGCTGACATATGCATGATAATTTTCTGCATCGACAGCTACTTGTTTTGGTTCAAGACCCGTATGAGCCATACTGACTTTATCAGTCATTATGGCTAATGTTTTTGGGTTAAAGAAAATCTTAGTCTCCTTTGGGGGTGAAATGTAGATCCTCCAAGCTCTTTTCAAATTTTTAACCGTCAGTTTCAGTAATATGCTTTTTATATTCATGTTATTCCTTTCAAAAGACTCCGAAAAAAATAGTAGCACATTATACCCTAAAAACCAATATGCTTATATAATTCTGAAAATTGCATGCATTATATAATTATGTTAAGTTCATGTTAGAATGACTCTTTACTGGGTTATAATAGTCTGATTTCCAAAGGAAAGACATGTTACTTACAATTTTAAATGAACTAAAGAGATGTAATTTCAAAGTTTCAACTGACACTCGAAAAGATGTTTCCGGGTCGGTTTATTTTGCAATCAAAGGAGATAACTTCGATGGGGGCGACTTCGTAGCAGACGCTCTTCAAAAAGGTGCCGTTGCTGCAGTAACTGAAAACCTCAATAAAGTAGGAGAAAATGTATATATAGTAGATAATGTGCTCCAAAGCCTCCAAAAGCTCTCCAGCGCATACAGAGATCTGTTTACTATTCCCATTGTTGCCCTCGGTGGATCTAACGGCAAAACTACAAGCAAAGAGCTTCTTATGAAAACTCTCGCTCAAAAATATAAAGTTCATGCTACCGAAGCCAGTCTTAATAATCACATCGGCGTTCCTCTTTCTATTTTTGGAATGGCGAGAGATACTGAAATTGGGGTTTTCGAAATTGGTGCCAACCATCCAAATGAGCATTTAGAGCTTTTGGAAATATTGAAGCCTACTCATGTCGTGGTAACCAATAATGGCCTAGACCACTTGGAAGGCTTTGGGACGCCTGAGGGAGCCCGATTAGCCAATAAAGAGATCTTTGATTGGGTCCGTATTTCCGGCACCGCCTCAGCATTTGTGCACAAAAGTCATCCTGATCTAATGGAAGACTCTAGGGATATCGAGAGAATACTGTATCCTGACTATGAACTCCGCATTCTCTCCGGAACTCCTCGTCCTGTTTCTCTTGCTTTTTCTTATGAAAATGTTTCGTATACGACACATATGATGGGGGCATACAATATTGAAAACATTGAACTTGCTGTTTCAATTGGAAACTATTTTGACGTCCCTCTCACTTCAGCCCTCGAAGCTGTCGCATCCTATATGCCGACTGGGAGACGCTCTCAATTTTTACAGAAAGGCGGTAATGATTTTATTGTTGATTGCTACAATGCAAATCCGACAAGCATGCAGCTTTCTTTAGAAAGCTTTCTCGATTCCACTACAAAACACAAAGGTGTGATTTTGGGTGATATGCTCGAACTCGGAACATATGCAGAAGCGGAGCACCAAAAAATAGTAGAGTTTGTACTCTCACAACCACTTACTGTTTGTGTATTTATCGGACCTCTATTCAAAAAGGCTCTTGAGGGAATGCCTGGAGAATACAAATGGTTTGAAACTTCAGAAGAGGCGAGGACCTGGTTTATAGGGCAAAATTTTAAAGACTACACTTTCCTCCTTAAAGGGTCTCGTGGAATACAGGTGGAGAAGGTACTTGGTTAAATTGTGCCTTGTAAAGAAAATACGGAAGTGGTTTAATAATGGAAGAATGGCACAAACGCAAGATTGCGCGTGCGGACAAGGGGTCGCGGTCACCACTGACGGAAAATGTGAAGTGTGTGACCAAGATTCTCAACCACAAGAAAAAAATTAACATCAAAACCCCCTGCGATTCGTCGCAGGGGGTTCGATTTTTCTGCGGGAGATGGAGGAATCTCCCTCGAAAAATCCCATGCCGTCGCATGGGATTTTTCTGGGCACCGGTTTGTCGACAAGCGCCACTGCGCTCGTAGACCGACAAACCGTTCGATTCCTCCAACAGGCAAAAGCTTTGCTTTTAAGGGCGGGAGATGGAGGAATCGAACCCCCGACAGCGCGTTTGGAGTGCGCTGTTATACCACTTAACTAATCTCCCAATATCAAAAATATAGCAAAAATTCGCCCTTTTGGCGAATTTTCTAAAGTTTTCATAATCTGGATGAAATCCGAGGCGGGCGAAGAAAATAATTGGAGACGTACTAATGTACGATGACAATTATTTTGCTGAAGTCCAACAAAGGAGTTCGCCAGATTTGGAAGCTTTAATTATTTCTTGGTCTCCTTAAAGGCTACTCTCTTTCTGAGCTTTTTGCTATATTTTTTGAGTTCAATTTTACGTTCTACCAGCTTCTTGTTTTTAGAAGTCCAGTATACCTCTTTAGTCTCCTTATTTCGAAGTGGGATTAGGCGATCTTGTGATGACATATATGTTTTTTAAGTACTGCTATAGTACATGAAAATGCCAAAAAAGGCAAATGACGTTTAGGAGGAGGTTGATGAATAATTCTTTTTAAGAAAAAACCGCCGTTCGCTTTCGCTACTAGGCGGTCTATGTTTTTGTTTACGGAGTTGATTTACTCCTGTCTCGGTAACGCGAGGTCTTGAAGCTCGAGGTCGCAAATCACGGGAATTCCGTGGTAGTGACCGACCAGACCTCCTTCGATCCCGTCTTCGGACTGTTTGCCGTCGTTCTTGCCCGCCGCGGACTCGAGCAAACACGCGTGGGTGTGACCATTCATCACCACTCGTTCGTTGCGAGAGATGAGGATTTCGGTCTTTCCTTCCCGTGCCGACGCCTGGAAGCGTTCGAGCAGAGCGTAGTAGCACTTTGAACGCAGAGCCTCGTCTTTCGACAAATGCGCATTGTGACCACCATACACCCCATCCGAACAGCGAACCTTGTACACTTCACCGGTCTTGGCGTCTTTGTAATACTCGGTCCACTCCATGGAGTAGGAACCACCAATAGCTTCGGGAGAGTGACTCCCTTGGCCAATTTCAGTAGACCCTTCGATCCGAAGATCAACCAGGCCAGCGCAGTTTCGGAAATTAATGGTAGGGACAGCAGCAGTCGTCATCGTCATGTTCTTTCTCCTTTTTTACGTACTATGCTCGCCAGCAGACTTAAAGAACCTTTAGCTTATTCAGCTTCAGGTATATGCTAGCACACTAAATACTATATGTCAAGTAAAGCATCATTATTCGGTCATATGCTAATTAAACTCCAAATAATCCCCTTCAGTTATTACTGTTACTTTTCCATCCACTATTTTTAATGCAGATTGATCATCCAGTGCGTAGACTTTATCTTTAATTCCGCTAACTGCTTGTTTAATATTTTCTTCTCTTATCTTTGTAAAATATTCAGAGTTCAAGTGTGGCATGAAATAGAAATCGACAAAACCAAGTCCTTTCATGACGTCTTTATTCAAATCTTCTTCATATACAACTTTATATATTTCTTGGGCTAAATCTTTGTTTGTTACCATACTCCCTGCACTCACACCCACATAGACTCGAGTTTTTAAAAGTTCAGGTAAAAGTAAATCAAGTCCTGATAAACGTATCCATTTCATGAGGTAATATTCATCACCTCCTTCAAAAAATAAAACATCTGCTTGTTCTAGTTTGGGTAACCACACATCCTTATTGAGCACAGAAATATCAGCAATATCAATTGACTTGAGGTTTTGCTTTTTGAGATTAATCAGATCATCGATAAGCCAACCCTTGTCTCCTGCTTCTTCATTTGAAGCTGTGGGAATAAAAACCAGAGATGTATCTTCTGCTTTTTTACCAACTAATTCAAACAGTGCATCGGATATTGACTTATTTGTCAGTCCAGAAGATGTAAGTAAGAGTTTCATTGGATTAGTATAGCAAAAAATCAGGACTGTAGAGAGGGACTCTTCCGCGAGTCAAAATTTGCCGTCGCAAATTTTGCTCGTGTCCGCAGCTCGCGCCCCATCGTGGTCGACGGGGTCCCCGCTCCGCTTTTCGAGTCCCTACATAAAAACCTAACAGGTTTTTATTCTCTACTTCCAAAACAAAAAACACCTATAGAGGTGTTTTTTGTTTTGGTGCGTAGAGAGGGACTCGAACCCCCGATGTCAATTAAGACGGAACGTTTACAGCGTTCTGGAATAGCCGCTATCCGATCTACGCATTATTTCAAACTCTTCATATCTCCTTACATGTTTAGGATTTTTTGGTTTGATTTCCTTGAAAAACCTCTCTAAATCCCGAACCTTGGTCAGATAAATTCTCTGTGTACTTACCGCCGATGGACTATATCCTAGCTCAGAAAGCATCTTATGTAAAGAAATGAGTATTGGAAAAGAGTGATTTGTCAGAGATATTTGAATTCCAAATCTTAACTTATATACTGAACCATCGGTATCAAAAAAACCTCTCAAAAAAGATTCCATAAAAATAGGCTTGGTAAAAATCCAAGCAGGAATATCCACCTGAGCTTTTACTTTATTAGAAACCAATCCTTGTTTAAATAACCAGGAAGTTACCTGGGTTGATCCTAGATAAACATCATGATAACCAGTTGATCTTGTACAAATTTTAGGAGTTGCTTTAAAAATCTTTGCGATTAGCGACTGTATATACTGAGCATATAAGATTTCTTTCGTCCCTAAACTTACTTGAACTTGAAAGTGACTAACGTGTCCATCTCCAAACATGATTCCAAAAAACTCTGCCATATCTGAAGAATATTTTTTTGGAATATGAATATCTTTAGGTTTTCGAATATAATTTTCTTTTAAATGCGGCTGAGTCTTAATTTCAAGCCTTTTTAATCTTTGAAAGACCGTTGACTCGGATATACCTAATTTGAGTGCTATTTCACTAAGCGTTTTATTTTCTTTTATATAAAGATTCTTTAATTCAGAACGATAAAGATTTTCTTCTTTTTTATTCCAACGACGTGCCATACTAGTATTATACAGTATGTATTGTAATTGACCACTTTATAACATGTGGAAAACAAAACGACATACCCCTTCAGGTATGTCGTTTTGTTTAAACTACCATATTATCACTCACAACGAAACTGTCTTTTGCGAGTTGTTTTTTTGTTTTCTTTACATCAAATGTAAATTCTTTTCCTTTGAGTCCAGCTGAAATGGCTCCTCCTTTTGCCACTCCCTGACTTACCATGAGCGACGCGATTGGTGTGAGGATCTTCTGCTGGATCAAGCGCTTCAGTGGTCGTGCACCGTACTGCGGATTGTACCCTTCTTCCGCGAGCAAGTCATAGACAGCCGGAGAAACCTCGAGACGGATCTCTTTTTCTGCAAGACGCTTTACGATAATCTCTACTTGGATAGCGACAATCTCTTTGATTGCTTCCTTACTCAAAATATCGAAGGTAATGATCTCATCAAGTCGGTTTAAAAATTCTGGACGGAAATAATCTTTGAGAGCTCCTTGTATTTTTGCTTTCGCATCGTCATAGTTCGCCTTTTCAGTCGGGTCGAATGTAAAGCCGATCTTCTCCATGCGGTCAATGTACTGCGCACCGATATTTGAAGTCAAAATAATAACTGTATTTCTGAAGTTCACACTTCTCCCCTTTGCATCGGTGAGTTTTCCATTGTCGAGTACTTGGAGGAGAATGTTGAACACTTCCGGATGCGCTTTTTCGATCTCATCGAAGAGAATAACTGAGTACGGACGATGGCGAACCATTTCAGTAATCCCACCTTCTTCATGTCCAACGTAGCCAGGAGGCGCGCCGATAAGCTTTGAAACACTGTGCCTTTCCATGAATTCAGACATATCGACACGGATCAGAGCCTTGTCGTCGTCGAACATGAACTCTGCGAGTGCTTTTGTGAGTTCAGTCTTACCCACACCAGTCGGTCCAAGAAAAAGGAATGATCCGATCGGGCGATGTGGGTCCGCAATCCCCGCTCGAGAACGCTTCACTGTATCTGCAATCTTCTGCACTGCATCTGTCTGTCCGATGATGCGCTGTTTCAAGACTTCTTCGATGCGCACGAGCTTTCGAGCTTCTTCTTCAAGCATGCGAGAGACAGGGATACCTGTCCATTTTGAGACGATCATTGCAATATCATTTTCAGTGATCTCTTCTTTCAGTATCCGGCGCGAACTCTGGAGTTTCTTCAACCTTTTTGTTTTGGTTTCCAGGTCTTTCTGCGCACTTGGGATCTGCCCGTATCTAATCTCCGCTGCTTTTGCCAGGTCTGCCCGAGCCTCTGCACCGTCTGCTTCGAGACGCAGCTCTTCGAGGCTTTTCTTGATTGCTTTTATGTCAGACACAGTCTCCTTTTCATTTTTCCATTTGAGCTCGATTTCAGATGTCTTTTCTTTGAGGTCAGCGAGTTCCTGGTCGATCTCTCGGAGACGAGTTTTTGATTTATGATCTGTCTCTTTCTTGAGCGCTTCTCGCTCGATCTCAAGCTTGATCGTCTTTGAATGAGCTTCTTGGAGGACCGGTGGCATATTTTCGAGCGCGATCTTTAGGTATGAAGCAGACTCGTCAATCAGGTCAACTGCTTTGTCTGGCAAGAATCGGTCTGTAATGTAACGGGAAGACAAATGTACAGAAGCAATAATCGCTTCGTCTGTAATACGCACCCCGTGATAGAGCTCATATTTTTCTTTGAGTCCACGCATAATCGTAATCGCGTCCCCAATTGACGGCTCATTTACATATACTGGTTGGAACCGACGAGTGAGTGCCGGGTCTTTTTCAATATGTTTCTGATATTCCTTGAGTGTCGTCGCTCCGATAGCGCGCAGTTCTCCTCGCGCAAGAGCAGGCTTCAGCATGTTGGACGCATCCATCGAACCTTCAGCAGCTCCTGCTCCCACCAAGGTATGGATCTCATCGATGAAGAGAATAATCTTTCCATCTGAGTTTTCGATTTCTTTTAAAATATTCTTCAATCGTTCTTCAAACTCTCCGCGGTATTTGGTACCTGCAATAAGGAGTCCGAGGTCAAGAGAAACCAGTTCTTTGTCTTTCAAAGATTCTGGGACATCACCTTGTGTCATACGCACAGCAAGACCTTCTGCAATCGCAGTCTTTCCGACACCTGCTTCACCGATAAGTATCGGATTGTTCTTTGTCCTACGTGAGAGGATCTGGACAATGCGGGAAATTTCTTCATCTCGGCCAATAACTGGGTCAAGCTTGTTTGCAAGCGCGAGCTTTGTAAGGCTCCGTGTATATTTTGAAAGTGCTTTGAATTTCTTTTGTACTGGCGCATCTTCGTCACTTCCGGACCGCACTTCTTCTAGTACTTCAAGTACTTCCGCTTTATTTAATTTAAATTTCTGTAAGAGCTCGCGCGCTGGTCCACCGATCTCGAGGACTGCAATGAACAAGTGCTCTGTCGAAACGAATTCGTCTTTAAGTTCGGCTGCTACTTTTGCAGAATATTCGATTACTGTTGCAAGTTCTGGAGTCAGGTAGACCTGGTAGGAGGCAGAAAGTGTCTGCCCAGCGTCGAAACCTTCAATAGCCTCGACAAGTGAATCAGTGAGAAGGATCGTATCAACGTCGAGCCGGTCGAGTACAGATGTAACCACACTCTCATCCTGCAGGATGAGAGATGTGAGGAGATGGAGAGGGTTTACGTGATTCTGTCCTCGTTCAATAGCCAATTCGTGCGCTTTCCGGATGGCTTCTTTTGCTTTAGTGGTGAAATGATTGAATGGAGGCATATGTTTTATATGAATACTACCAGCAGATAATGATTAATGCCAACCGAACACTTAACATGTTAACTATTATAGCGTTTTGAATTCCCAGGGTCAAGGAGGAGAAGAAAACTAATTTGATGGAGAGTTTTTTGGTGCTTCTAGTAAGAGTGTTTCTTTTTTCACAAGCGCTGCTGGTATATAAATTTTTGAAGATGAGAATGCGGAAATAGAAAGTCCGAGGAGTTCGCCTGAGAGTGAGAAAACTGGTCCGCCGTAGACACTATCCATTGGTCCGATGTCAGCAGTAAATGAAGCAATATATTTGGTACCTGCGGTCACATCAATATCTTTTGTAGTAATAAGAGTTACTCGGCCAATGGAAATAGCATTGGTCGTATTTCCGCCGATCACGACTACACTCTGACCAAGCTTCGGGTCACCAGCCGAAAAGGCTATTGGAATGAATATATAGTTCCCTACTGGCTTTGCTTTGAAAAAACCAATGTTTGATTTCTTGTCTGCATAGATCGATACGAGAGGGATCTCAGTGCCATCAGACATAACAGCAAAATACTGCATTGCTTCTGAAAGAAGCTTTTTATCAGTCGCAATAATTCCTTCTTTTGAAACTACAACACCAAGACCGTACAGATTGTCGACATCGACACTGCTATTTCTCTCTCGAATGCGCACAATGCTTTTTGTATTTTTTTCAATCGCACTGATGACCTGGTCTTCTTCTTTGACGACGACTGTTTGGATCTGAGTTTCCTTCTGCCCGCCGGTGACGATAGTCTGTACAGGACCCACTGATTGGATGGTTCTCTCTACCACGCGGTTGATCGTATTGGTCACTTCCACTGGAGCTTCCATAAGGAGCGCTACGGTCATAATGCCTGTACCGATAGAGGTTACAAAGGAGATCAGAAGTACCAACAAGACCATTTGATTTTTATTCAAATCTTCCATTTGAGTAGAGATTAGAATTTAGAGATAAGAAATTAGATAAAATATGATACATATGTAAAGTATAGCAACACTCTAGATCCGTGTCACTTGTATAACTGCTTTTTTGAGTGCTTCGACTGCAAAGTCAATATCTGTTTCTGTGGTCTCTCTCGAAAGAGTGAATCGAATACTTGAACCTTTGCATTCTGGAGTGAGCGCTTCAACTACATATGAAGTTGAATCTTCTTTGAGAGTCCGGCAAGACGATGAATACGAGACGCATACGCCGTACGTGTCGAGTGCGACCGTAAGATACTCTGCATCGACGCCCCCAAAACAGACATTCAGGTTGTTTGGTGCTCGATGTTTCAGAGAGCCATTCACTGTAACGTTAGGGAAAGCGGTTTGGATTTCTTTCCACAACCGATCTCGAAGCTTCAGAACTCGTTCTCCAACTTCTTTCTTTTCTTCTTTGGCAAGCGTGAGTGCTTTTGCAAAGCCGAGATACCCGCCCACGTTTTCAGTGCCGGATCGTAGACCTCCTTCTTGTCCTCCTCCGTACATTATCGGAGCAATATCCGTACCCCCTTTTACATAGAGACAGCCGACACTTCGTGGACCACCAATTTTCAGTCCATCGAGTGTGAGCAAGTCTACTCCGAGAGTCGATACATCAAGACCGTACCAGAGCGGAGCTTGGCAGGCGTCCGTGTGAAAATATGGATATTCATTTTTTTCCCCATTCTGATTTCTAACTTCTAACTTCTTACTTCTAATTTTCTGGGCAATATCTTTGATTGGCTGTACAACACCGATCTCATTATTTACATACATAATAGAGACGAGAATAGTATTTGGAGTGAGGACCTCGACAACTTGCTCTGGTGTAATGAGTCCGAGAGGACCCGGCGTGAGCAATGTTACTTCACCTCCTTGTCTTTCAATTTCCGAGAGCACTTCACGGATTGCAGGATGTTCAGTTACACTTGAAATAATATGTGGATAAATGATCCCATTGGCTTTCGCCTTCTTAAATACTCCAAGAAGAGCAATATTGTTTGCTTCGGTTCCTCCACTCGTAAAGACAATCTGACTTGCGGTCGTGTTGAGAACACTTGCCACTTCTTTTCTGGCGAAGGCGAGATGTTCTTTTGCCACTCGAGCCTCGAGGTACAAAGCAGAAGGGTTGGCTAAAACATTTACAGTAGTAAATGTTCGTCCGACTCCGCCTGAAGCGGAGTTTAGGGCAAAATGCACGTCTTCATAAGAGCGCATCACCGTGAGCACTTCAGGACGAATCGGCGTCGCAGAAGCAGCATCGAGAAAAACTCGCTTGAATGAAGCGTTTCTATCTGACTTAAAAAAGCTCAATATATCCATACATAGAGCCTAGCATTTTTTGCAAAATTTAGAAAATACTGTATAATCACGAACATGCCCATTGACCCAAATCTCCTTATCTATATCTCGATCGGAATCTCCCTGGTTCTTCTTGGATGGATTATTCGTTTGGAGGTGCGGATCAATCGACTACTCGGAGGCTCCGATGCACGCTCGCTCGAACACTCGATTGTACAAGCAAAAAGAGACATTGAGAACTTGGAGGCATTCAAAAAAGATTCGCTCGACTATTTTACTCATATAGAAAAAAGACTTGCTCGGAGCATCCAGTCTGTAGAGACTGTGCGTTTCAATCCGTTTAAAGGTGTGGGCGAAGGAGGCAGCCAGAGTTTTGCTACATCTTTCATAAGCGAAAAAGGTGATGGTGTGGTGGTCTCAAGCCTCTACTCCCGCGAGCGAGTGAGTGTCTTCTCAAAACCGATCACTGAGTTCAAAAGTAATTTTGATCTCACTGAAGAGGAGCAGAGCGTCGTTTCAAAATCTCAAACAACTCTTAAACACCGTTCGTAAATCACGGAGTCGCAGATTTGAGTAAATTTCAACCCAGTAGGTCATTTTACTAAATGAGAAAGGCAAGAAAAATAATTGTAGACGTACTCGTTGTACGGCGGAAATTATTTTTTAAAGCCTGACAAAGAAATTTGCCAAATATGCGGCTCCCAAACAACTAACATGCCTACTCCCAAACCGAAAATTCCAGTTATTGCAATCATGGGCCACATCGACCACGGAAAGTCGACGCTTCTTTCATATATCCGCCAAAGCACACTACCCCTCACTGAAGCAGGGGGTATTACTCAACACATTTCTGCATACGAGGTAGAGCACAAGACCCCAGAGGGAGCTTTGCACAAGATCACTTTTCTCGATACTCCTGGCCATGAAGCATTTTCCGGTATCAGAAAGCGAGGAGCACATGTTGCAGATATTGCAATCCTGGTCGTCTCTGCTGAAGACGGAGTAAAGCCACAAACACTCGAAGCCCTCCGATCGATCAAAGAATCCAACACTCCTTTCATTGTCGCCATCACAAAAATCGACAAACCTGAAGCAAACGTCGAGAGAGCAAAGCTTTCTCTTGCAGAAAATGAAGTCTATGTAGAAGGTTATGGAGGCACAGTGTCTGCGATCCCCCTTTCCGCAAAAACAGGAGAAGGTGTGAGCGACCTACTCGACATGATCGCTTTAACTGCCGACCTTGAAGGCATCACTTACGACCCTCTGAAGCCAGCCACTGGATATATTTTGGAAAGCAATCTTGATGTAAAGAAAGGAGTGAGTGCGACCTGCATCTTGACCAACGGTACGCTCCAAAAAGGACTCTATATCACTTCTGGAACGAGTATGGCACCGCTCCGGATCGTGGAAGACTATACAGGTAAACAAGTAGAGACTTTCGTCGCAGGGCAGCCGGTCAAAGTGATCGGTTGGGACAACCTGCCTTCTGTTGGAGATATGTTCCAGGTATGCAATGATAAGAAAGAAGCGATCGCGCACATTAGCGCGACCCTCACAGAAAAAGCAGTTAAAGCAGACGAAATCCGTTTTGAAGGAAAGATCTTGCCGATCATTGTAAAAGCAGATGCAGGAGGGAGTCTCGAAGCAGTACTCTCTCTCATAAAATCCCTTGATACGGAACGCATCCATACCAAAGTTATTCATTCAGGCATCGGCACTATTTCTGAAAGCGACCTAAAGGTTGCAAGCGGTGGTGACAAAGCGCTCGTGATCGGCTTTACAACAAAAGTCGATAGCCTCGCTAAAGCGATCGCCGAACGAAATGGGATTGAAATACAGACATTTGATATTATTTACAAGCTCTCAGAATGGTTACAGGCAAAGCTTCAGACTGAGACTCCTTCGATTGATGTAGAAGAAGTGACAGGTACACTAAAGGTCCTTAAAATTTTCAGTAAAGTAAAAGACAAGCAGATCCTCGGTGGACTTGTGGAAAACGGCTCTCTCAAGAATGGCTCGCAAGTGAAGATCATGCGACGAGATGCGGAGATCGGTGTTGGAAAGATCCGAGAACTTCAGGCGCAGAAAGTAAAAATGGATGAAGTAAGCATGGGTAAAGAATGCGGACTCTTGGTCGAAGCAAAGATAGAGATCGTACCCGGAGACCGACTGCAGACGTTTGTAATTTCACAAAAGTAATACAAGATTTGAATTATGAAACTCTTTCTCACCACATCCTTTGAGGAGCACGCATAAAATCGTTGGTACGATTTTTGCTCCCTCTCGGCTACCCGCCTCCGAGAGTCTCCACAAAAGATATGATTCGACGAGTTTTTAATTCAAAATATATAATATTTAAATAATATGAGCGAAGTACGAAAACAAAGACTACGAGATGAACTCAAAGCGCTCGGCGCGCAATTCCTAGAACTGGGCGGAAACGGCTCTTCGCTTTTGACCGTGACTGACGTGCGCCTTTCAGGAGACCAGAAACGCGCTACTATTTTATTTACGACACTACCCGACAGCTTTGAAAAGACTGCGCTTGAATTTGCAAAACGAAAGCGAAGCGAGTTCAAGCAATTCCTCCGAGACAAATCTCGCATTCCACGCATCCCCCAAATTGATTTTGAAATCGACCTCGGCGAAAGAAACCGCCAGCGAATTGACGAGCTCTCGAATCAAGGCTAAAATAAGCCATAGCGCACTGGTTTTTAGGTGCCAATCGGTGCAGTGGCGAAGTGGTAACGCTGAAGTCTGCAAAACTTCCATGCGCGGGTTCAATTCCCGCCTGCACCTCAAAAAGTATTCTAAGTACTTGACAAAACATTGCCGCGGTGGTGGAATTGGTATACACGCACGACTTAAGATCGTGTTCCGAAAGGAATGTGGGTTCGATGCCCACCCGCGGCACAAAGAATTCTCAGTTATTAATTATCCACAAAGTGGTTTTAGTGCATTCCCTATTTGAGGTATAATGGTAGTATGAATGCTAATTATACTCATTTAAAAAAGCAGGCTATTAGCCTCAGAACAAAAGAAGGTTTGAGCTACGGAAGTATTGCAAAGAAGTTAGGCATATCAAAGAGTACAGCGAGTCTTTGGTTGTATAGTATTAAATTGACATATGATCAGCAAAAAAAATTATATAGTAACCAAGTATACCAACTCAATACTGGTCCTAATAGTCAGAAAAATAGGAGAGAAAGGGAAATTCAAGCTATTATTAAAAAAGCACAATCTCAGATCAGTAATAAGATATCTCTTGAAACCTATCGTCTCTTTGGAGCTGCTCTCTATTGGGCTGAGGGAAGCAAAGGTAAGATGTTTGATATGACAAACTCAGATCCATTCTTAATAATGTTCTGGGTTAAATGGTTAGAAAAGATATTAGAGATCAAACCGACTACTCTTAAACCCCGCTTAAATATTTATCCTCAACAATCAGAAAAACATATCAAAAAATTCTGGTCTGAATTGACCGGAATTCCTGTAAAAAACTTTGGCAAGAGTTATGTAAAACCTCTCAGTAAAAACTATAAAAAAAATAATCTATACTATGGAACGATTCGGATCGAAGTACCTAAAAGTACAGACTACCGCTACATGGTCTACGCATGGAAAGAAAAAATTCTTGAGAGCATTGCTCCAGATATAAAGTTAGTTGAAAAGAGATGGGAAAAGCTAAGAAAAGTTGCTAAACCTGTAAATATGCCGTAAACTAAGTTTTGTATTTGCATCCATAGCTCAGTTGGTAGAGCAACGAACTCTTAATTCGAAGGTCGCAGGTTCGAGCCCTGCTGGGTGCACAGAAAATTATAATAATTTTCGCGCACCCAAGCAAAGCAGCGCTTTGCGAGCAGGGCTCGAACGGACTCGCGGTTTACGCTTGTAGCAGCAAGTGTCGCGAGTCCGGTGCCCAGTATTTTTTAAAATGACGATTTTAAAAAATACGAGGGAGAGACCCCTACTGAGTGCATTTGACAAATATTGGGCGAGTGGCGTAATAGTAGCCGCGCCAGTCTTAGGAACTGGTTCCGTAAGGAGTGGAGGTGCGATTCCTCTCTCGCCCACAATACCAAAAAATCACTTCTATACTTGAAGTGATTTTTTGTGTATAAAATTCTTTATAATTAAAATCTTTTAAACTAAGGATTAGTCACTGGAACAGGAGAAAGATAGTCTTGCCAAACCCAACCCGAACAACCACTGCTAAAATTAACCTTCCACCAATAATATCCACTAGCTTGATTTAAACCATCAATTATCGTTCCACGAACTCCACCAGATTGACCACAGAGAATTGTTGAGTTTAATGTTGTTCCTTTACTAAAAACATTCATACCATTATTAGTTATAACTATAGAACCAATTTTAAATGGAGTTTTTGGTGGTCTACTTGGTACAAAAACAGATATACTCGGTGAAGGTGCTGAAACATTTCCATTCGCATCATATGATACCACTGTATAAGTGTAATTAGTATTTTGAAGTAAACTACTGTCTGGAACCGCAGGGATTGTCACTGCACCAAATTCTGTACCATTATGAGTTAGATGGTAACCAACAACTCTCGTGTCTGTAGAAATATCCCATGCTAAATTAACCTGTCCATAATCACGAAAATTCTTTGATGGTGGTATTGCAACACCTATAAGCCCTGTAGGAGTAGGCAGTGAAGAAACTTGTGCACGTGAGATAATAGCAATAGCAGATAAACCTAACAATAGTAGAACAACTAATACAACTAGAAATAATTTTTTGTGATTCATTTTTTAAAAAGCTAAATAAATAGCAGTTACTTTATAAACAACTAAAAGATATTTATACCTATATCCTAAGACCTCTATTTATTATACAGTATTTATCCACATATCTCTCTAATACTAACTTTTATCTCATTTCTATATTTAAAAAGTTCGGAAAGCCATCCGTGTTGACCACAAAATGAAAAAACCGCGAAAGTAGTTTTTTTGTTCTCTTTATATTGCTTTTAATTAAAAAATTAGTAATATAGACTTTGGAAGGAACCCTGTACCATGACCACAGAAGACAAGATTAATCTTGTTCTCCTCGCCTACATACCGATAAATCGCAACATAATTGCCGACGGCGTAGTAGGCGAAGAAGCAATCCGTGCCATTCATATACGGAGAGGAAGGAAGGATTCACCTCTCTGTGCAGAACAGAACAACCGTATCATCCTGGCACTCAAGGCTGGGGGTTACAACTCAGAACTGGTGGCCGATGGATCGGCTGGCGAGGAACTCTGGAGAGCTGAAGATGCTTTCATAACTGCGCACGCAACATAGAAACTACTCAAACCCGCCCCACCTAGAAAACGCCTCGTCGTTTCTCAGACGAGGCGGTTTTCTTTTTCTCAAATTGACACCCCTACCTCAAAGAGTAAACTTAACTCATATGAATACACAAACACATTTACTTCCGCATAACATGGTTACAACTGCATTTGAACTACCGGGCTACAAAATAGTAAAAAATCTTGGAGTCACTCGTGGCATCGTGGTACGTTCCCGCTCTATTATCGGTACATTCGGTGCAGGGCTTCAGACTATCTTTGGAGGAAACATTTCTCTCTTTACCGAGCTCTGCGAGGAAACTCGAAGAGATGCATTCAACCTGATGCTCTCACATGCAACAGAACTCGGTGCAAACGCAGTCATTGCCGCTCGATATGACGCAACAGAGATTATGCAAGGAGTGACCGAAGTGCTCGCATATGGTACTGCAGTCGTTGTAGAACCGATTTCATAAAATCTGTCCAGGGTAACCCTAGACATGTTGCGTATAAAGTAATTTTCCAAAAAAAAACACCAGTAAATGTGTTTTTTTGTTTAATCAATCAAACTTAATATACTTTACAGAATACTAAATATTCAATTAGTTTGAAGTCTGAAATGTAGCTGGCCAAGTAATACTTTCGTTACCAGAACCATCTCTTGCATATACTACATAATAATATGTTGTATTTGGTAAAAGTGAATTCATGGTTGCTGAATGTGATGTTTGAAGATTAGTACCCGCCAAAATACTTGAACCACCAATCGTCACTGCTGTACTTGGACTCCCTTCTATCATACTTGGAAATGATGTTCCATAGTAGACAACTCCTGAAGAATTCTCATTTGTGTTCCAATTCAAGTTTGCACTAGTATTTGATGTACTCACATTTAATGAGCTGACACTTGGAGAAACACCGTTTCCACCCGAAGCATTACCCCCATTCATCTGAGCATTGATGAGTGCCATTGTGGTTGGACCAACACGACCATAGCCAGTAGTAGATTGGGTTCCAGAACTAACAATACCATTCTTACTTTGAAATCTCTCAACTGCCGCTTTAGTAAGTCCACCAAAATAGCCAGTTACCAAACCTGAAGGGTAGACTGAGATGTCCTTTGCAAGAAACATCTGAAGCTCTGAAACATCAGAGCCAGACATTCCGAGTTGTAGCTGTCGAGTCATCGCAGCAGAAGCAACAAGTGGTGAGCTCATTACCATAAACGCCACAATAAGAAAGACTGCACCAACAGAATATTTATTTGAATTCAAATACGTTATAATTTTTTTCATAATTTTTATTTAGTTTTACGGAGCTAAAATTAATCGAAAAGGGCAAATATCTAAATACGCTTTAGACTTTTGCTATTGATCTCAATCGACCTTTAGAAACAAGGAGTCTCACTGTTATTTAGATATTCTTGCCATGTATTAATTATACATTAAATTTTAATTAAAACCACCTTAATTGTTTTATGACACACTTACCGTAAAATTCATACGAAACTTAATTTTTTCTGCTTTTTGAGCCCTTTACAGAGCCGTTTTTTGGGGGTCTGAAACATTGACAATATATACCAAAGGTGGTATAATTATTCGGTAAGTCAACGGGAGGTTAAATCCCCTATTGGCTCGCTCGTTGACAACAACATACGAAAGAGGAAAAAGAAATGCTTCTACTACTTGTTATAGCCTTAGGCGTCCTGTTTTTTCTTACCCGTTGGGCTTACCGTAAAGGGAAAGCTGAGTGGGATAAATACAACGGGATCGAAGGATGGTTTGCAAAAATCGTCCAAAACGAAATCTACGCAGTGACCAGTGGGAGAAACGGCAAAATCCGTTTCTTCTTCGGAGAGATGTCATATGCTGATATCGATAGTAAAACAGGTGAACTGCTCCCAAAAGGAACAGTTACATTAAATCCAATTGATGCGTTGATTCGTAAAGAATATAATCGCGTCTTTATTGGACCACCATATGAACCATGGGCAAGACAAACCAAAAAATTGGCGATTGACCGAGTTACGTTAAAATCGACAGAAAAAATACTCGGTATACCCGGTCAATACCTTTCCGATAAGTTACTTGCAGAGACTAAAACAGAAGGCGGTCTCTATGGTAGATTTACTCGGATTCAACTTGCTCCCGAGATTGATTTGGGTTCGAATTTTCGGGTTGAAATAATGACCACTGCGTTTTGCGAAGTGATCACTGCAATGCCGATATTTGAAGTCCACAGCAAAGACTTCCTTCAAATTACATCTCAGATTATTAATGCGTACATTGACGCATTAGTCCGAACTGCAAAATGGGAGGAATTCAAGACAAAAATTGGAAGTGCTCTTGGAGACAATGACATTATCAATATCAATAAGCTCCTAGAGCGAGTTGGTATTAGAGTTTCTCAAATCATACTCGATGATTGGGGCATCAGCCGATCGAGCGCAGATATACAAGAACAACTTGCTAATTTAGAAAAAGCAGAGATTAGAGCAAAGGTAACAGAAACCGACACTGCCGCCGAAGTAGCAGCTCGGACTAAAAAAGCGGACCTAAAACTTTATGAACAAAAAAAAGAAGGTGAAGGTGCACGCTTAATTCTTCAAGAAACAGCTAAAGGTAGGGCGGCAACCGTCAAAGCTCTCATCAAAGGATACATGGAACAAGGTGTAACGGGGCCGGAAGCCGCACGGTTTGCAAACGCAGAAATTCTCAATGAAAGCAAGTATCCAAACCTTAAGGGTTTGAAAACACTTGTCGAAGACAAAGCAGCGGGGGTTATCATATCCCCAGGAGGAAAAGATGAATAAGTGGGAAAAGCTAATGGGGCGCTTGAAAAATAGCCCCCAGGCTATCTCAAGCACTTTCTCAAATTCTCGTACTAAGATTGGTACGTGGACAACAAAAGGAAAGGAAGTTTACATGCAGGTAATAAAACACCTGCCTGTCATGAGGGGGGATTTTGGAGAAATATCTGTATGGAGGTGGATCACCCTCTCGATACTGTTTATATTGTCCATCATTACCGTCATGGGTTACTTGGCTCTACAATGGGTCAAGACCAATGGACCTAAACTTGTTAAGTTCGATAGTCTCGAAAACTGGGAACTCCAAGCAGCGGCCGGACTTTTTCTTTTTATGGTGTTCATTGCATATGTAACACGGAAAAAGAAACCACCAGTCGTTGCAGATAGTACCCAACCTACACCAGTAACAGCGGTGCAGGCGAATGTAGTCTTAGCTCCTCTTCCTCCTAAAAAGGAAGAGGTGGTAAAAGATGATAGTTTATCAGGATGGGCATTCTTAGGTATCTTATTAATGTTTGTTTTCCTTCACGCCCTAGGGTATTACGCTCTAGGTCAGTGGTGGATTGACAACATATGGAATAATCCAGCCTCATTGATTGTCCATCTCATTCTAGCAATAGCAGTACTCAACCTCCCAAAAGGAAAAGTACCGAAAAATCAACAGATGGCACGGTTTGCAATTGTAGTCGTTCTATTCGTTTTCCTTCCTTATCAGGCCTGTAGTAATGCAGGTTTGATGAGAGGAAGTTCGAGTCGAGCTTCGACTGGAACATCTGGGCAAAACGTCTTTGCCCGCAACACAGCCAGCATCACTCCCCTCACCGCCGCGACGATTGGCATGGAAGAAAAGCCATGCCTTGAAGACAAAGGTCTGAAGGGATTGAATGTGAAGTTGATTACGGAAACACTGTGGGAATACCCTGCCCTGCTCGCAATCGCCTGTAGGGAAAGCGGTTTGAACCACATGGACCCGGAAAACCCGAAACAAGTCCTTCTCGGAAGAGCGGACAAACGGGACCAAGGATTCTTGCAGATCAACAGCTTCTACCATCCGCCGGCAACGGTGGAGAAAGAAGTGGGCTGCAAGGACTTGAAGGATTTCACCTGCAGTGAAAAATACGGGAAGAAGCTCTACGATAAGTCTGGCCTCAACCCGTGGTACCCCTGGGGTACCAAGAACGAAAGTGGTCGGCAATACCCTCCACTCACTGTTCCTGTCACTGCAGGAGAAGATTTTGGGCCGCGGATCAACATACCGCGGCTCGCACAAGAAACCCGCTTTGACCACCCTGGGCACCAGATCGTGGTC
Organism: Parcubacteria group bacterium; assembly: GCA_046599035.1. Lineage (GTDB taxonomy): Bacteria > Patescibacteriota > Minisyncoccia > Phycocordibacterales > DATDWN01 > UBA910. Next base: position 23,763 of record JBKJHK010000041.1, read on the forward strand.
GAGGCAGAAGCAGCGGACGGTAGTAAAAAAGAATATACCCTGACACATGGTAATTACCAAAACATGGGGTATGTGATCTGGTTGCGCGCCAAACGTGCACCCGGAGAAAAAGAAAACGTGAAGTTGAAGATAACTTACGCGTTTCAGCAGTGCCCGATTATATATTAGGTACTGCATTGTTCTTTCAGATGTTCTTTACAGAGCACACGCCAACCGCGTGTGCTCTTTCTTTTTTCTATGCAAAACCACCCGACTTTTGGCCGGGTGGTTTTTTGTATAACTTTCAGATTATAGTCGAGTGTTTATGTATGGCACTTTATCTTTTTCAATGCCAAACGAATCCACAAGGAGCCTGATGATACCGTATGTAGAAAACATAATAAACATTCCTACCAAACCCCAGATCACCGCATTTTTCCCCTCTTCTTTTTTACCTGCATCTGCAGTGATGAGCTTTACAACTCCCCATGCAAAATATATGAAGGCAACTGAGAAGAGGATAAGGATAAGTGGGTTCAATATCGCCCCACTTACTTTATTGAGAAAAGGTATGATGCTGATTGAATCCATGAATACTTAGAAATTCAATTATAGACCGTTTACTGTTGGTGGAGTGATACTATTTACATTTCCAATCCCGATTGTACTCTGGAGGTATGCAACGATACCGTATACGGAAGCCATCACTGCAATAGCGATCACACCGTAGATCATAATTGACTTGCCTTCATCTGCTTTCTTTGGATCTCCTGCATTTCCAATGTACTTTGCAACACCATAAAAGAAGTAAATAATTGCCAATGCAAATGCCATTGGGATCAAAAGTTTCAAGATGTTACCTGCAGCCTGTACAAGTGTTGTTATATTTCCAAGTGTCGCATTTGCACCTCCTGCAAATGCAAGTACTGGAAACAAAGACATCGCACCGTAAATAATTTTATTCATAACTATATGCTTATTTATTAATACTAAATTGCTAATTAATAACCTATCCCTATATGATACAAGGATATGGGGGGAAATTCAAGGGTGGTGTGGATAAAG
>JBKJHK010000034.1:0-14820 GCA_046599035.1 Parcubacteria group bacterium
GGGTATCCTGTCTCCAGATGAGATTGAAGCAGATTGGGAAAAAATAGTAAACTCATAAAAGGTATTAGTCATAAAGCAATCCCTACACCTAAGAAATGGTGGCTGTCACCATTTCTAAATAAAATTGCAAAAGACGTAGAAAAATTACAGGCACTTATAAGTTTGATATAATCATTTACATGAAGCATGAAATTACATACACAACTCAACTATCTATTGAGCGATGGAAAGAATACAGAGATCTGAAGCTTGAAGCTATAACTACTGAAAAAATTGCTTTTAGTTTTGAAGAAAGAGACCTACGTGCAATTCCAGATGATGATTGGAAAAAAGACCTAAAAAATTCAATTCAAGGTGTGGATGTTCTGATGTTTGCAGAGCATGAAGGAAAACTAGTTGGTATGGGTGGTTTGTTTGATTATAAAGGTGATAAATACAAACACAACGTTTCTTTAGGAATGCTATATGTTATTCCTTTATATCGGAGAAGGGGTATTGGGATAGAACTGGTTAAAAGAAGAATTGATTTTATTATAGCTCGAGGTGGGATTAAAAACATTTTATGTGAAATATTTTCATCACAAACGGCTTCTTTAGAAATCCATAAAAAACTAGGTTTCCAAGTGTTTGGTAGAATGAAAGATTATGTGTATGCAGAGGGGGAATATTATGATAGTGAGTTTATGCAAAAACAGTTGGAATAGGAATAGGCGGATAAAATTAAATCGCCAATTAGAATATTTTGGTATACAATAATTCATTACAATTAAATCAAAAATTTATGATCATCGTACAAGAAACTTTTGTGTGTAAGCCAGGAAACGCTTCAAAACTTGCCAAGCTTTTTAAGGAATGGATGGGAGCAAACAGTGAGGTGCTCCATGTGCTCACCGATATGACAGGGCAGTATCATCGGCTGATTATTATGAGTCAATTTGAAAATCTCACTGCATACGAAGAATCTTTTAAAAAATGGCAAAACCCGAGTCCAGAAATGAAAGCGATGCATGACAAGTTTGCAGACATGAATGAAATGTATACTTCTGGTGGACGCGATATTTTCAAAGTGTGGTAATTTTTAAGCCTAAAAATCATGTCGAAATGAGCACATTTTGACGCGATGATTATATTGGGAAATGGTGACAGTCACCATTTCCACCATTTCTAATTGGGTTTTTGTAAGGTAATCCAGTAGTAGGATACAAAAAGTTCTTTAATATACAATTTTTGTTATACTGTAATCAATGAAGAAATATTACCGTAAGTACAAAATCCATCTTATTGTGTTTTGTGTTTTTTTAATTGTACTTACATTTTCTTTTCTTAAGATTTTTAGTGCATCTCATATTCCAAATTTTGATGAGCCAGTCGGTGGCTCACAAGTCGCTTCTATTACTGAAATCGATACAGAGAGCGAGAAACCCAGAGACATGCTCTTAGGTAAAGCTCAAATCAGCTATGCAGGAGGAACAGAGGGGAGAAATAAAAATATTGAGCTTGGTATAACACTCATCAATGGAACAGTCGTGGCTCCAGGAGCAGAATTTTCATACACCAAAACTCTCGGTGAAATTACTGAAGAGGCAGGGTTTAGTAAAGAAAAAATGTTTTTAAATGGGGAAGTAACAAAGGGTGTTGGAGGAGGTCTTTGTCAGATTTCCTCTACGCTTTTTCAGACGGTGCTTCGTGCAGGACTACCAGTAACGGAGCGGCGCAACCATTCTTACTCTGTTTCGTACTATGACGTCGGCCTCGATGCGACCTATGCAGACCCTGGACCTGACTTGAAGTTTGTAAACAATACAGGCTACCCAATTACAATAAAAGGCGTTGCGGCAAATCACCTGGTGACTCTCGAGCTCTATGGAGTGTCAGATGGAAGGATCGCGAGCACATCAGAAGCAGAAATTATGGACATCGTTGATTTTCCTCCAACCCGATATGTGCATGTAGCGGTGTTACCTGGGGAGCACGAATGTGTGAACACTCCACAGATCGGATATACCGCACGAGTAATCCATGACGTGTTTTTTCCGAATGGAGAAACGAAAGAACAGATCTTTACTTCGGTATACAAGCCACTCCAGAGAGTTTGTTATATTGTAGGGAATTAAAATCTAGGATTAAGCCTAGATTTATGCTAGGCTAGAGCCTTATGTCAAGAGATGAAGTTATTGTGAGGTTTGAAGAGGTTAGCTTTGAATACGAACCAAACAAGCCTATTTTAGGAGAGGTTAGTTTTTCTGTACGCAAAAATTCTAAGATTACGATCATGGGTCAAAACGGTGGAGGCAAGAGTACGACCTTTGGACTCATTACAGGTGCTTTAAAGCCTGAAGCAGGTCAGATTTTTATGCCATCGGGGCTCACTATTGCAGTCTCTCGCCAAGTGATTCCTCGAAATGAACTCGACCTGACGGTCCGCGCATTTTTCGAAAAAGCATTTGTCGATGCTATGGAGGCAGGTCTTCGAAAAGATACGGGCAAGATGTATGACATCGATCCGCGGATCGACGAAGTACTCGAAGTGGTAAACCTCAAAGGGCATGAGAAAATGCATGAGCGGATTATCCGTTCTTTTTCTGGCGGTCAGCAGGCCCGCCTTTTGCTCGCATCGGCTTTGATCCAGAACCCTGACTTACTTTTGCTTGATGAGCCCACCAACAACCTCGACACCGCAGGTATCGCGCATCTGACAGACTTTTTGAAGAATTATAAGAAGACAGTACTGGTGATTTCTCACGAAGCAGACTTTCTGAATGCATTTACTGACGGCGTCTTGTATCTGGATGTGCATACGAAGAAAATCGAGCAGTACGTCGGCAACTATTTCAATGTGGTACAGCAGATTAAGGCGCAAGTAGAAAAAGATAACAGAAAAAACGCACAGCTCGAAAAAGAAATCCAGGCAAACAAAGACAAAGCAAACTTCTTTGCAAATAAAGGAGGTCAGATGCGTTTAGTGGCGCGTCGTATGCGTGACAAAGCAGAGGAGCTCGAGGAGAGTATTGTCGATACGAGAAAAGAAGACAAAGCGATCCGCTCATTCGTGATCCCGGCTCCGGTGCAAACAGGCGATATTTTGACGATCACTGAGTTTTCTATTATTAATCCAAAAACTCATAAGCCAGTCAAGAGAAAAGTAGATGTTGTCTTACGGAAAAACCAGCACTTACTTCTAAAGGGACCAAATGGCATCGGAAAAAGTACCTTGCTTGAAGCACTTGCAGGAGGAAAAGCAGCGGGTACAACGATCGCTCCTGGAGTAACGGTGGGGTATTATCGACAGGACTTTTCGACACTAAATTTTGAAGATACGGTCTATGATTGTCTGATGTCTGTCATGAAAGAACAAAAAGAAGAGACAATGCGCGCTACAGCTGCAGGTTTTCTCATTACCGGAGACCTGATCCGTTCAAAGATTGGCAGTCTTTCTGAAGGTCAGAAAGGTTTGGTCGCTTTTGCTCGGCTCGTATTACAGAAACCAAATCTTTTGATTTTGGACGAGCCAACAAACCATATTAACTTCCGTCATATTCCGGTCATTGCTGAAGCACTGAGTCGTTATGAAGGGGCAATGATACTGGTGAGCCACGTACCCGAATTTGTGGAAAAAATCCGCATTGATGAAATCTTGGATTTGGAGAAATAGGTGAATAGATATTAGACGTTAGATAATAGAATATAGATAATTCAGTTTGCCTAAACAAAAAGCCCCCGAGCGGGGGCTTTTTGTTTAGGCAAATTCAAGATCCCGTATCTGTTCCACTGCTCTAAACATTTCTTTTCCTTCATCTACTTTTTCTTTCTCTTCCTGAGCTCGAATATATTCTTCATTGTATGCTTCGAGTGTCGACATGCTGAACATTCGCTCTCGTCTTTTGTATATATTACGAGCAGCATCTTTTATTTTTTTCCCTGTTGCATACATAGGGACAGTAAATATATCGTGTACTTTCTGCTTTACATTTCCAAGAGTTGCATTTTTTGGTATCTGCACAGTGAATGTGATCGTTCTCATATGTTTGTATATTAAGAATTAATACAGTAAGTATATGCTTTATAAGATGTAGATTTGATGTAGAGGTGGGTAGCAGCTCCGCAGAGTCCCTTTTCCGAAGCTTTCCTAATTGTGTTGATAAGAGTATGATTAAAGCCATATGAAAAATATCATCATAACCATTCTCGCATTAGCCGTTATTGCGGGAGCAATCGTATTTTTTACTAATAAAAAAGCAAATAAAGTAGTGCCGCCGGTACAACAAGTGGCAACAGAAGTGCAGTACAAGGACCTTGTCCATGTGAATGCTCCGCTTCCAGGCGCAAAAGTGGGAAGTCCGCTGACTATCACCGGGCGAGCTCGGGGTAATTGGTATTTTGAGGCATCTTTTCCGGTAAGACTACTTGATGCAAATGGCAAAGAGCTTGCAGTCAAAGCTGCACAAGCGACTGGAGACTGGATGACTACAGAATACGTACCTTTTTCTGTCACACTGACCTTTACTAAACCTACAACTCCTACAGGAACGTTGATCCTCAAAAAAGACAATCCATCAGGTCTGCCTCAAAATGAGGATTCTGTTTCGATTCCAGTGACATTTTAATGAGTAGAAATACAAAAAGAGCAATTGCAGTCATTACTCTGTTGTGTGCTCTTTTTGCTGTGTACACCATACAACATGAGCAGGTAGCTCCACACACCCAGGTGTCTGCAGTGAATCAATCTGATTTAGAAGATATGTATATGGTTAGCAGAGTTGTCGACGGTGACACAATTGAAGTGACAAAAAATGCTGTAAAAGAAAAAGTGAGACTTATTGGTATTAATACGCCCGAGACTGTGGATCCGAGAAAAAAAGTAGAGTGCTTTGGAAAAGAAGCATCGGCATATGCTCAGGAAATTTTGAGCGGAAAGCAGGTGAAACTCGTGACTGACGATACTCAAACTAAATACGACAAATATGGAAGACTGCTTGCATATGTGTACAGAGAGGATGGATTGTTTGTAAACCAGCACATGATAGCGGAAGGGTATGCATACGAATACACCTACAAAGTACCGTATCTTTTTCAAAAAGAATTTAAAGAAGCCCAACTAAAAGCACAAACAGAAAAAAAGGGTTTGTGGGCAGATCTGGTCTGTGAACATTGATTTAAAAAAAGCCACCCGAAAAGCGGGTGGCTTTCGAGTGGTTTGGAGCTACTTGGTCTCCAAATCCCACCCTTTTTTCTGACAACGCTTAATTTGGTGAGCAACGGAGAAGTACGACCTGAACGGGAAGTAATCCTTCTCGTAAATGATTTGAGCTGAATATCTTTTTTTCAAAACAAAATTCTTCAACCTAAGCAATTCTTTTCTAGTCCAAGGCCTCGTTTTCCGTTTTTTAGTTTTCCAGATACCCAACCTGATGAGTTTGTTGCGTACAGCCGTCTGTGTGCGATCTACTAGTTCGATCTGGTGTGGCTGTTTACCATCGCTGACCGACTTTCTCAGGTGAGTAATTTCGTTGATTTTCCAGAGTCTCATGTAGAACCCGAGCTCGTATATCTGGTATTTGATTGAAGCTTTAGTGCGATCTCCGATCTTTATGTCATCAATCGGAACCTTTTCCTTTACTTGTTTAACCAATGACTCTTTTTCTTCTGGTGTCCACAGCATTTTTATTGCCTCCTGTATTGAAGTTAAAGCAAATAAGTTATTTAGTCAATAGGGGTGGTTGACAAAATATATAGGGGGTGCTATACTTCTTAGGTAACTCATATCTCATTTTTTGAAGAGATTTCTCTGCACCATTGGTGCCTTAGTCTGAAATTCGAGACCATCTACAAGTTATTACTCTATTGTAGATAAAGTTATAAGGGCTCGAATCCTTCAGGGGATATGCAATTAAGCATGTTCTAAATTATCTAGTATTTTTACTATGTACAATTCACGACCGTCCAACTCAGGAAGAGGAGGAAATTTTTCACGACCATCGTCATCATCACGGGGTGGATATCAGGGAGCGCGACCTAGCTTCGGCTCCCGTCCATCATATGGCTCACGACCTACTTCACGGTTTGCACCGCGCGGCGGAGCTCGCCGAGGTCAGACATCTTTCAATGATGTTTCTCGATTTGTAAACAAAGTAATCGTTACTGAAGAAGCTGAAGTTTTCGTACCCGAACATGCATTTAGCGATTTTGCGGTGCATGATGCGCTCAAAGCCATAATTGTTAAGAAAGGATACACGACCCCAACTCCGATACAGGACAAGTCAATTCCACACATACTTGCTGGTCAAGATGTGGTGGGTATTGCAAACACCGGTACCGGAAAGACGGCTGCATTCCTGATCCCGCTCATTCACAAAGTGATGACGGGCATTATGGCAAAGCGAAATGAACAGGTTTTGATCGTGGCTCCGACTCGGGAGCTTGCGATCCAGATCGATGCTGAATTTAATAAATTCACCGACGGTCTGAACTTGTATTCAGTGTGCGTGGTAGGAGGAGCTCCTATCAACAAGCAGATCCGTGAACTCCGTGCTCACAACGATTTCATTATCGGTACTCCCGGACGTATCAAGGATCTGATGGAACAAGGTTATATTAATCTTTCTAAATTCAACACGATTGTGCTCGATGAAGCAGACCGAATGCTTGATATGGGATTTGTTGCTGATATGCGCTTTATGATGGCTAAAATGCCACAAGTGCGACACACACTTTTCTTCTCTGCGACTCTGTCAAAGGAAATCGAACAGCTCATTGGTGAATTCTTGAATAATCCAGTTCGCGTGTCTGTAAAAACTCGAGACACTTCAAAAAATATCGACCAGGATGTGGTACGGACGAGAGGGCTCGACAAGCTCGATGTACTCCACGACATTCTAAACCAGCCAGAATGCGACAAAGTTATTATCTTCGGCCGAACAAAACATGGCGTCGAGCGACTTTCAGACATGTTGGCAAAACGAGGCTTCAAAGCTGATGCGATCCACGGTGACAAAAATCACACAGGACGCCAGCGAGCACTCACCAAGTTTAAAGACAGTCATATCCAGATTCTTGTTGCAACAGACGTTGCGGCTCGAGGACTCGACATTCCAAACGTTTCTCATGTGATCAATTACGATCTTCCGTCTACGTACGAAGACTATGTTCACAGAATCGGACGAACTGGACGCGCTGGTAAAGCTGGCAAAGCTTTAACTTTTATTGATTAGTATTACGTAAACTTCCATATTTGGTTAATTTCGTTGTTGGAGTATAAAAGGTTTCATTGTCCTCCTTACAGGAGCAGTACACCTTTCACATTTTGATTACGAAATGTTCAAGGTCTTGCGAAGTGATACAATCACTTCTCACCTAGAACTTAACTCAAATCTGAAAGTTTGTGAGTATCCTAATACAAAAAAACCACCTTTGGTGGTTTTTTTGTTTATTCTAACTTCTAACCTCTATCTTCTAATTCCTCTATCATCTAGCTTCTATCTCCTACCCATGGGATAATAGAGCATATGCAAAAAATATTCATTGGTTTTTGTGTAGCACTTTTATTTGTGCTTGGTGGAGTGCTTTACCTGAGGACAAACAAGATCGAAGTCGCGCCTCTTTCTACTAATACGATTGAGACTGATTTTTATACAATGAAGATCACTCAACCCGAGAATGCCGAGAAGGATTTTCCAGAGCTTTTTGCAGTGACTAAGAATGCGATTCAGCTTTTTGAAAAACAGTACACAGGAGCGAGCTCTACTTCTCCAGCACCCTACGACCTGCAGATTGATACCACAGTTGCTACTACAACCAACACAGTCTCATATATTGTCAGTCTATATGAATATACTGGAGGTGCACATGGAGGTACAGTAATGCAAGCGTTTACCTATGATAAGAACAATGTGTTTATTGGTGAAAAAGCATTGTTTGGGGAAAATAATTGGCGACCTGTGGTCTCAGAGCTTACCTATCAGTACTTGAAAGAGAGATTGAAAGAAAACACGACTGACGACGTATTGAAAGAGGGTACGGCACCGATTGGGAATAATCTGGATGTCTGGTATCTTAAAGGTGACAATGTCGTGTTCATATTTGGGCAGTATCAGATCGGGGCATATGCACTTGGTATTCAGGAAGTACCAATACCGAGAGAAAAATTAGCAGGAGTTTTAATAAATAACCACTAAAATCAATATGACTGAAAAGGCTGTATTTGGAGGTGGCTGCTTCTGGTGCACCGAAGCAGTATTCAACTTAATGAAAGGAGTGACAGAAGTATATCCAGGATATGCAGGAGGAAGTGTACCAAACCCTACCTATGAGCAAGTTTCGAGCGGTGATACGGGGCACGCTGAAGTTGTGGGGATTGAATATGATCCAGAGGTTGTTAAGTATGAGGACTTACTCACTGTGTTTTTTGGAAGTCATAATCCAACAGAGAAAAACAAACAGGGAGCAGATGTGGGGACTCAGTATCGGTCGGTAATTTTCTACACAACACCTGAACAAAAAGAAAAAGCAGAGAATATGATAAAAGATATTAATGCAGAATCGGGAGGTAAGCCGATTGTTACCGAAGTAGAACCACTCACAACACTCTACAAAGCAGAAAATTATCATAAAGATTATTACGCAAACCACTCGAATACTTCGTATTGTGAGATTGTGATTAATCCGAAGCTCGACAAGGTGAAGGAGAAGTTTGCCTCTTTATTAAAGGAATTATAATTATAAAACCTAAAAAACTCTTTCTCGCCACAAGCTTCCCAGGGCAACCTGTCTGGCTCTGGTGAGCCAGCGGACTGCTCGTCGCTCAAGAAAATTATAGATTGAATACAATCTTAATTTTCTAAGCTCCTGTGCAAGGCCCTGGGAAACTTGTGACTCAACGAGGTTTTTAGGATAACAACAAAATTATGGAAATTAACGAACAAGAATTGAAAGAAAAATTAAGTCCAGAAGAGTATGCGGTTTTGCGAGAAAAGGGGACTGAAGCGCCTTTTTCAGGAACACTACTGCATGATGATCGAAGTGGAATGTACACATGCAAAGTCTGTGGACAAGAGCTCTTTGCATCAGATGCAAAATTTGATTCAGGTACAGGCTGGCCGAGCTTTGACCAGGCGCTTCCAGGAAGTGTGGTTGAAACTGAAGATGGTGCACATGGAATGAGTAGAACAGAAATCACGTGCTCACGATGTGGTTCGCACTTGGGACATGTGTTTCCTGACGGGCCGACTGAAACCGGCAAACGATACTGTCTTAACTCTGTGTGCCTGGACCTGAAGCCAGAATAACAGTCTTCGTCTTTTTTGGTATACTGGTATGCATGAAAGACAGCGCAATGCCACTCGACATAGTGTTTTCTGTCAGTGAATACCTCGACTCTCTCAATCGCTCGCTCAAGCAAGTGCGAGCGAGGATTGTGGGGGAAATTTCTGGTATTCAGGAGTATCCTGGAAGAAGCTATCTCTACTTTTCAATCAAAGATCCGAAAGACTCGAGCACCGCAAAGTGCTTCATGTGGAAACAGGATTATAAAAATTCTGGAGTAAGTATCGAAGAAGGAATGGAAGTGGTGCTCACTGCATATCCAAATGTATACAAACCAAATGGAGGGATGACACTGCAAGTAGAAGAGATCGAGCTGGTCGGAGAAGGGGCTTTGAAGATTGCCTATGAAAAATTAAAAGCAGAGCTTGAAAGAGAAGGACTTCTGAGTGAGGCACGAAAAAGAGTCTTACCGAGCTTACCTCATCGCATTGGAGTGGTCACTTCCAAAAGTGGAGCAGTGATCAATGACTTTCTTTCAAACATCGGAAAATACGGCTTCGAGATAGTGTTTGTCGATTCAAAAGTAGAGGGTGAAGGGGCAGTCCGTGACCTTCTCCAAGCCCTTAAAACACTCGCCAAACAAGAGGTGGATATAGTTGTGCTTATGCGTGGAGGAGGCTCTCTTGAGTCATTTCAAGCCTTTAATAATGAAATGGTGGTTCGGGCAGTAGTGGGCTTTCCTGTACCAGTGTTGACTGGTATTGGGCATGACAAGGATGTGTCGCTCGTCTCTCTCGTGTCTGACAAAAATGTTTCCACACCGACTGCCGTTGCAAACCTCTTGAATGAAAGCTTTGAAGCGTCGATACATCATGTGCGTCTTGCAGAAGAAAAATTACTTGGACGGTTTGAAAGCCTGCTTCGAGAGAAACAGTTTCTTTTAGAAAATGCAGAGCGTATTATTGAGCAAAGATTTCGTGATCTGTTTGAAACATTTGAGATGTATAAAAATGGTATTATTCGAGGAGTTACAAGAATTGAGTTTCGTATTGAAAAAATATCTGAAACGCTTGAAGATGTAAAACGTTCTCTCTTCAAACTTTTTGAGCATTCATTGGAGAGACTTACTGAATATATTACACAAAAAGAAATGTTTGTTTTGCAAAATAATCCAGAACGACAACTTGCTCTCGGTTGGAGTATTACAAAAAATAAAAGTGGTCAGGTGGTGCGGTCAATAAAAGATGTGAACGTTGGTGAAGTGATCGAGACAGTCTTGAAAGACGGAACATTAGAAGCAAAAATACAATAATATGAAAAAAACAATAGAAAAAGAAAATATGAGTGAAATGCTTGAGAAACTTGCAAGGATCGTATCTTGGTTTGAGTCTCAGAAAGATATGGATGTTGAGAAAGGGCTCGAGTATGTGAAAGAAGGTGTGACTTTGATTAAACAATCAAAAGAGCGATTGAAAGAGATTGAAAACGAGTTTAAGGAAATCAAGAAAAGTATAGAAGAATAGGGAAAAAGAGGCCCCGCGGCCTCTTTTTGGTTATTCTTCAAGATCGTCTTGAACTGGTGCACAGCTCAAGCATACTTTCTTGGTTGTGTGTTTTTCTGAAGGTGGTTGTGGTGGTATCTCCAGAATTTGATGCCGAGTTTCTTTTTCACAGTCCGGACAGTTGTGACGAGTATAGCCTGCATGCCTCGGAGTGGATGACATAAATAGGAACCTCTCTTTGCTCATCATATTCTCATCGGAGTAACTCGTCAATTTTTGCTGCTACAATAAAGTCATTTTCGGAGAGTCCTTTGATTGCATGAGTTGAAAGGACCACCTTTACTTTTTTAAAATCAAAGAGGTGCAAGTCAGGGTGATGATTTTCCATCTCTGCAATATGTCCCACGCGGCTTATAAACCGGAGTGCTTCCTTGAAATCAACAAACTGGATAGTCTTTTCAATATGCAGGTCTTCTACCAGTACCCATTGATTTAATTCTTCCAGCAACTCTTTATTCTGTTCATGTGAAAGAGGTGTAGTGTCGCCTTCGCAGGGCATGCAGTCTTTTTTTGAGAGAGCAGGGACTGGATCAAAGTGGGCAAGAGGGATACCATTTCGCACCGGAGCAGACCTGATAATGTCGAGTATCTCATCTTCATTATCGGTAATTGTATACAAATTTAAGTCTTCAATGTCGATCGCACCCCGAGGGAGCAATTCTTTCTTCATCATTTCATGTACTCCATCCCAGAATTCTGCTCCAACAAGTACGATAGGAACTTTTTCAATTTTTTTAGTCTGAACAAGTGTAAGGATCTCAAAGAACTCATCGAGCGTACCAAAGCCACCAGGGAAAAAGAGATATGCTTCAGTTGCAAATGAAAGACAGACTTTTCGACTGAAGAAATAGTAGAAGTCGAGGTGTTTGGTGAGGTAGGGATTGATTATCTGCTCATGAGGAAGTTGGATAGTGAGGCCTGCAGACACAACGCCTCCTTCAAATGCACCTTTGTTTGCACCTTCCATAATGCCTGGTCCTCCGCCAGTCACTACTGCATACTTGAGTTCTTTTGCGATACGAAGAGCAAGAGACTCTGCTTGCTTATAAAACGGATGATCGTTTTCAAAACGTGCACCCCCGAAAAATGTTACTGAATTCGGTAAGTCTTCAAGAAAAGTAAAACCTTCTTTAAATTCTCGAGAAATCAAAGATACTCGGTCATTCGCGGCTGTATGAATTTCTTTTTTTGTAAGGGTCTTGAATTCTGTTTTTTCACGAACTATTTTTTTTTGTTCACTCATGGTGTCATTATTGTAGCGCAAAGGTGCGAAAACTTAAAACAAAACCCTGTATAAGAGGTTTCTGACCATTTTCCCAATATCGGGAAAATGATCCGTGGTGATGGTGCCCATCTCTGCATTATATAGTAATTATGTCATAATTATGTTATGATATTGTTATGACAAACCTTGATGAAGTGAGTAAAGAGCGAGCATTAAACCTCTTTGATAGTGTCGAAATTGAAAGTTTTGAAGTCGGCACTATGCATGGTTTGCAACAAATTCACTCCTACCTCTTTAATGCTCTTTACGATTTTGCAGGGGCTATCCGTATTGTCGATATGAGTAAAAATGGATTTCGCTTTGCTTCGCATTTGTATTTGGATAGTATCCTGAAGGAGATCGAAAAAATGCCAGAAAGTAGTTTTGAAGAAATTGTAAAAAAGTATGTAGAGATGAATATCGCCCATCCGTTCCGCGACGGAAATGGTCGCTCTATGCGCCTATGGCTCGACTTGATTTTGAAAAAAAATCTCAAGCAGTGTATCGATTGGCAAAAAATAGATAAAGTTGATTACTTGAATTCAATGCAAAGAAGTCCTGTTAATGACCTGGAAATCCGCGAACTGTTGCGTGGTGCTTTGACTGATAAAATAGACGATCGCGAAGTATACATGAAAGGAATTGAGCAATCATATTATTACGAAGAAGTGGATTTATATAAATAAAAGGTATTGAACTCTGGGCAGAGCCCCTCAGGTCATTTACCATTTTCCCTAAAATTTATCTTGTGCTCATAGACTAATTAAGGTTCAAACTTCCAGACGGCCAGCACTTGTATTTTATTAAAAATTAGTGTATACTAAATAGTAGAAGGAGAGAACATGTTGAATGTAAGAAGTTTTCTTATACCTAGTAGTTTCGGACGTATGGTATTTGTCCGATTTGGGGCACGACTACACTGGACATATGGAGACGAAAAACTCGTTGAAGAAATCATCGTCATGCCTGCAGTCGAGAGTATGGTGTTACGCATGAAGATGAAGGATAACAATCCTGGAAAGACTATCTACTACAAGTCTCTTGCATATCGACTTGGTGCAGGGAATCAGTATACGGCACGTGAGTTTGTTGATAAATTCCTTGCTCATGTCGGAGGAGTTATTACTCCAACTCCAGCAAGTCTCATTGATGATGCTCCTGTATTGTTTTCGGCTTTTTTCCATGGAGATCAGTTGGAACTTGCAAAAAAACATCTCCAAGAAGTAGTATCTTAACCACCCACGGGAGTCCTCACTCCTGTGGGTGGCTTTCGTTTTATGCTACCCAACTCTTTTTTAGTTAGTATGGTTCCAACTTCGTCCTAGACGGTCAGCAACACTACAACCCCAAAGAATTCAAAAAAGCTTCACGCTCATCTTCTACAATTTCTTTGTAAGCACCAGGTTTTATACTTCCCAAAAGAATATTTTGCACCCTGACACGTTTGAGATCTTTGACTGTGTAGCCGAGCTTCTCTGTCATACGTCGGATCTGTCGGTTCTTACCTTCTGTCATGGTGATAGAAAAAGTAGTGTCTTTTAGACGTTTCATTTTTGTAGGCTTTGTTACATAGGGTTCTTTATTGCTGCCAATATCCACACCTTCACTCATATGTTTCAAAAAAGCCGGTGTGTATTTTTTATTCACCTCTACTACATACTCTTTTTCATGGTTCTTGTCAGGGTTTAGAAGTCGGTCGGTAATACGTCCGTCATTGGTTAGGATGATCAGTCCATATGATTCTTTGTCTAGACGGCCGATGGGGAATACACGAGTGCGATAGTGCACTGCGTCAATAATTTCTTTCTCTTCTCCTTGAGCATTGGTGGTCACGAGACCTTTCGGCTTGTTGTATGCCAAATACACATACTGTGTTGGCTTTCTCTTCTGACTGACCACAACAACATCAGCCTCGGTTACTTTGTCTCCGAGTACTGCTCGCTTGCCGTTGATCGTCACCAGTCCTTTGGTAATGATTTCATCTGCACCGCGCCGCGTCTCATAGCCCTTGTCGGCGAGATATTTGTTGATACGAATAGATTTTTCCATATCCACACTATACCTTGGATTTAGGTATGCTACAATGTTTGTAATGAGAAAACTAAAGAAAAATGAATGGATTGCTGTTATAGTTTCTCTGTTTGTGATAGGATTCTTTTTTATCTTTGGAGAACAGGTATTGCGAGTTGCCATTAATAGCGGTGCACGTGATGTAAAAATTATGACTATGCCACAAATAATTATTGAAGATACAGAGTTTGGTACGGGACAAGAAGCGCTTCCAGGACGAGAGGTAACGGTCAATTATACCGGTAAGTTTACTGATGGAAAAGTGTTTGACACGTCAGTCGGTAAGCAGCCATTTACATTTTTCTTAGGTGCAGGGCAGGTGATACAAGGCTGGGATAAAGGAGTGGTAGGGATGAAGGTTGGAGGTAAGCGCATTCTCACTCTTCCTCCTGAATACGGATATGGTGCAAATGACTATGGACCAATCCCTGGTGGGTCTACACTTATATTTGAGGTTGAGCTTCTTGGTGTGCAGTAATTGTATATTTTGCGGATATCAAAATGCTATGTCAAATTATTTAATAACTGGTGGAGCGGGTTTTATTGGTTCTAATATAGCAAAGAAATTAATTGAAAATGGTGAATCTGTAAGGATTCTCGATGATTTTTCTACAGGAAAGCGTAAAAACATCGAATCATTTCTAAATAGAATCGAATGTATCGACG
>JBKJHK010000032.1:0-8666 GCA_046599035.1 Parcubacteria group bacterium
CTTTATGGGTAGGGTATCTCCATGCACTTTCCGAAGGTGTGTCTCCGGAAGAGATCATTGGTGTGCTGTTCTGGCAGGTGAAAAATATCCTGATCGCGATGCAGACAAAAAGTGTAGCTGAATCAAAGCTCTCGCCCTACGCGGACAAGAATGCACGAGGATATGCTAAGAATTTTACAAAGGAAGAACTTACAAAGATTTCAGAGAAACTGATTGATGCGACTGATGCAGTACGAAATGGAGAAGGGGAGATGGAGGTGCTTTTGGAGGGGGTGTTACTTGCAATATAAAGGAATCCCCCCACGGTTGGGGTATCTCCTTCGACTAAATTTTTTGTCGTCGCAAAAAATTTGTCTGGGCACCGACTCGCATAATTTTCCACTGAAAATTATTGGCTCCGTCGTTCGATCCCAAACGCAAAGCAATACTATTGCTTTGCTCCGGGCGCACAATTAAAAAAATCCCAATGAAGGGATTTTTTTCTATTCTTGTGTCCTGGATAATTTTGTTTTCGTCAAAACAAAATTTCCTCGGACCCTGACCTCGCCTGTTTTTGTCGGTACAAAAACATGGCTCCGGTCCGCACAAGTAACAAAAAATCTGGAGTAGTCCAGATTTTTTGTCTTGTGCGCCCGGTTGGGATCGAACCAACTACCTTGTCCTTAAAAGGGACCTGCTCTACCGAGTGAGCTACGGGCGCAAAAGTTTTAATAAATCAAACTGCTTTGATTTATTAATGACTTTTGCGAGCCAGAAACATGTTTCGCTACCAAGCGAAACAGTTGAGGCCGGGTCGGGAAATTTTACGAGCGACGGCGAGTAAAATATTCCTGACCATAAAGTCTTTTGCTATCTGTGACCATTACGCATCTATAGAACCCTAAAAATATATCAGAAAATAGCAATTTGTCCAACTTTATATTTTCAACAACACCCCCTCCAAAAGCACCTCCATCTCCCCCTCTCCATTTCTTACCGCATCAGTTGCGTCGATTAATTTTTCTGAAATTTGTGTCAGTTCTTCTTTTGTAAAATTTTTAGCGAAACCTCTCGCATTTTTATCTGCATATGGCGAAAGCTTTGATTCCGCTACACTTTTAGTCTGCATGGCAATCAGGGTATTTTTTATCTGCCAAAAGAGTACCCCAGTGATCTCTTCAGGAGATACCCCTTCGGAAAGCGCATGTAAATAACCTACCCATAAAGACTTTTTATCTTTTCGTCCCAAGGCTTCAGCAAGCGAGAATACATTGAAACCAAGTCTCTTCTCTTCTAGTTTTTTAGATTCAGTTTCCTTAAATGCGTCCTCCTTCAATGATTTTCCGTATTTGACCAAAAGCGCCTCAGAAAGGATGACAAATGCATTCTGACTTTCTTTCATGTCTTCTGCGAAAGATGCGACTACCTCGAGCATTTCTTTTCCTTCTCGCATATCGAGCGAAATTATATATTTTGTATCGAAAAGCCCTTGAGCTCCGATGAGTCCTTTAAAAATGTTCTCGTCCCAATTATCACTCCCAATCTTAATAAGCTCGGATTCCGGCCGCTTCTTCTGCATTGCAAGCAGCATCTGCCCTGCCTTTTTTCTTGATTCTTCTGTATTGTTTCCGTGGAATAGGTAGTACATAAATATTACAAAGGAGGATAATAGGATCTAATAAACTTATTTGACTATTATACAATGCTTTGATAAGAATATCTTAGACGTTTTTGAATAGAGAGGAAACTGTATGAAATTTAACCTTACAGGAAGCATGAGGTGGACAACCTCCTCTGCTGACCCTGATCATTCTCGAATAATCAATGAGGAGGTCGAAGCAAAACTTGTATCACAAGCTCGACAAAAAGCAGAATCAATAATGAATAGGTTGTATAATGAACATAAACCCGACTATATAAGTGCAACTCTCGTACAAGTTATTTGCACTTTCACCCGTCGACCTGCCCGAGCAGCGAGACCTGCCATAGCTGCCCAACAGGCATTTTGGGAAAATTCAGCGGATTTTTCCTAATAACACACAGGGATCTGGAACACTTCAGATCCCTGTTTCTATATTTTAATTTCTTTCATTTCGGCCCAATTGTCGCCGACAGAGGCATTCGCAACACACACGACCCCACTTGTCTCCTTTGGATCAATCACATTTTCCATAATCTTCTGTATGTTTGGGGCAATTTCTTTAACAAGGCTTTCTTTCACTTCATACACCAATTCATCATGAACCTGAAGTAAAAGCAAGACATCTTTATCAAGCTTTTCTTTTTTCACATATTCCTCCACGTGGATCATCGCAAGTTTGATCACGTCCGCCTCTGTCCCCTGTATCGGCGCATTGATCGCCATGCGCTCAGCCTGTGCTTTCATAAATGGAAGTTTTGACTGTATTTCTGGAAAATATCGTCGACGACCAAAGAAAGTTTCTGTATATCCTTTTTGTGCGGTCTCACGTTTTACCTTTTCCAAATACTCAGCTAGTCCTCCAAACGTATTAAAATATCCTGCCAAAAATTCTTCAGCCTCTTCTTTACCTACTCCCATATTGGCACGCAACGCATTGACGCCCATGCCATACATCACTCCAAAGTTGATTGTCTTTGCATGGCTTCGCATAGTCTTTGTAACATCTTTTGCTTCCACTCCAAACACCCGACTCGCCACTTCGGTGTGAATATCCTGTCCTGTCCGAAAAATCTCGATCATATTTTTGTCGCCGGACAAAAATGCAGCAATACGAAGCTCGATTTGAGAATAGTCGAAAGCGACGAGTTTGTATCCTTTTTTTGCAACAAAAGCTTTTCGGATTTCACGCCCGATCTCTGTCTTGTTCGGAATATTCTGAAGATTCGGATTCGCACTCGCCATACGCCCAGTCACTGCACCGTTCTGCAAGAACATTGCATGGAGGCGCCCCGTCGAGTCCACGGTCTCTGGGATCGTATCGATGTATGTACCAAGTAACTTTGCAAGCTCTCTATATTGAAGAACAAAGCCCGCAATCGGATACTCTTCTTTTATCTTCTCGAGCTCTGACTCCTTGGTTGAAAAGCCACCCGAAGCATTTTTCTTCTGACCTTTTACTTTGATATTCATTTTATTGAACAACATATCCCCGAGCTGTTTTGGCGATGCCACATTGAATTCTTCTCCCGCCTCCTTCCAGATTTTTTGTTCTAATTCAAGAAGCGTCTTATGATGCTTTAGAGACAATCCTTTGAGCACCGACACATCTACCTGTATTCCGGTCTTTTGCATTTCTGCTGTAATTGAAATCAGAGGTTTTTCAATTTCTTCCCATACAAACGTAAGTCCTTGATCGGCAATAAATTTCGCGAGTCCGGCAATTGCGCTTGCTATGTCTTTTGTTTTTGTAAATGAAAGAATGTCGTCGATACTTGCATTGGGTTTGTTTGAGTCAATAACCCACATCATAAGTTGTGCAATTTTCATATCTTCTGGGCTTACTTCGATCAGTTCTGCTGTTTCGACAAACTGGAATGCTTCGGCCACTTTCGGTCGAAGCGAGCGGAAATCAAGTTCTGAAAGAAAGTCGATTATCTTCTGCTGATCCACCCCTGGAATCCATTCTGATTCGGGCAAGGTAAAATGCACAGGGCCGTCTCGGCGGATTGTGGCAAGCATTTTTGAAAAAAGTGCTTCATCTTTTCCATTCTGGATTTTCTCCAAAGTTTTTCCTTTTATACCTACTTTTAGAAAAGCATCGGTTCCTTTTTCAAGTACTTTATACATTTCTTCAATCGTTCCGAAATTGCTAATGAGTATTTCAGCAGTCTTTTCTCCGATACCCGAAATGCCGATAATATTGTCAGACGGATCTCCTCGAAGTCCTTTAAAATCTGGCAAAAGCTCCGGACCAAAACCATATCTCTCTTTTACTGCTTCTTCATTGTAAATAATTGTATCCTTGATCCCCTTCTTTAGAGTGTATACACGGACCTTTTCACCGCTTACGAGTTGCATTGTATCCATATCTCCCGATGCGATGACGATATTTAAATCTTGATTATCTTTCGTCTGTTCGACAATAGTTCCAAGCATGTCGTCCGCTTCAAAGCCAGGAGATGAGTAGATTGGAATATTAAACGCCACACAAATATCTTTTGAACGTTCGAGTTGTTGCACAAGTGCATCGTCCGTCTTTTGACGTCCTGCTTTGTATTCACTGTACACGTGGTGACGCATCGTCGGCTCCGGCAAGTCGTAACATGCTGCAATGTAATCTGGCTTTACGTCTTTAATAAGCTTTAAAAGAAGCGTGCAAAAGCCGTAGAGTGCTCCGGTCGGTTCACCTTTAGACGTCGAAAAATCAGGGAGTGCATGGTATGCACGATGAAGGATAGCGTGAGCATCAAGAAGAACGAGTGTTTTATGTTTTGTTTCTTTTTTAGTCATGGATATATGTTATCGCAACCTCTCGTTCATTATCTGATACATGTTTCAATTCTATTTTAATATGCGGAGGCATAATATCTATAATACGTTCTGGCCACTCAACAAGAACAAGATTTTCTTTATTTGAAATTATTTCACTCCAACCCAAATGAAGCATTTCTTCGCTTTTTTCCAGACGATATGCGTCGATGTGAATGAGGTGGGAGAAGCTAGATGTTAGAGAATAGAGATTAGAAGTGAGATGAGACTCTGATTCACTTAATTCATATACTTTCATGATTACAAATGTAGGACTAACTACATTGTCTGACACACCGAGCGCAGCTGCCACTCCTTGTGTAAAAGAAGTTTTGCCTGCACCTAAGTCACCATAGAGTCCCACAACAGTCGCCCTGTCTCCTACTGAAGAAAGGTTTGTAATAAAATCCTCTGCGAATTTTTTTGTTTCCTCCAAACTATGTAGCGTTTGAGTGTTAGTCTGCATAATAATGTTATTTTAGCATAAAAAAAGACCCCGACGTTTGCCGGGGCCCAAGTGGTGCTTTAGCACCGAAACTAATACTGAGTTGAGAAGTTGTTCACAATCCAGGTATAGGTATTCATTTGCTGATACCCATTACCTGCATACAAACTGAACGTTTGCGAGCGAGCGACTCCTTTGTAATCGTTCTCATTTACAGCTTGCGCCATATAGGAATACTGAATACTGTTGTACCCCGATGTCTCCAGGAACGGTACGATAGATCGTGAAAGTGTTGCTGTGCAGCCACCTGGTAGATCAATCACCTTGCCGGATTTGTTTCTGTTCGGGTCGATTGCGGAGATCCGCACCGTGAAAGGATGTGGATTTGTGATCGTGACCCGATTGAAGGCTTGCCAGCGGCTGTAGATGAAGTGACCACCGTTGAAAATCTGAACTTCTTCTCTGGCCCTACTCGTAAGACAAGAGATATCAGCATTTTCTTCAGCTTGGATTTCACGCTCTTCTCGTACCACCGCCGCTCGAGCGACTCGAACTCGGGTTTTCACCGCCGTTTCAATTCGCTTCTTGTCGACCTCGAGGAGTTTAATCTCAAGATCAACTTGTTTTTTATTCGTTGCCGTCTTCTCCGCTTTGGTGCGGAGAATCGCTTTGTCCAATTGGGCAAGACACCCAATTGGATCAGAGGGACGGGTTTCCTCCCAGCAGAGATGCCTGGTCTCATCGAGACCAAACAGCGGGACCATCGTCAACCACAGAATCACGAAAATTATTTTCTTGCTCATTTTGAGCTCCTTTTGAAAGAATTTGGACGATTCGGGATCCGTCCGTTCCGTTGTATATTATACACGCGTATATTGTATTTGTCAAGTACTTTTTATGGTCAAGATTTACCCATGTTTTAATGCGTTTTTAGCTGTTTTCATCTATACTATATTCATGATTGATTTTGATGAAGATAAGCAAGATAAGCGAATCGCCCTCCTCCGTAAACAGGAAGAAGAGCATTTAGCACAGACAATGGCCGGACGCCTTGGTATTCCCTACCTCGATCTTACAGTGGTACCGATCGACATCGATGCCCTCCGTTATGTTTCAGAACTTGAAGCACGCGAAGCTCAGCTTGCGGTCTTTAATGTTGTCGACAAGAACCTCGATGTTGCAATACTTTCCACTGAAAATAAGCAAGCTCAAGTAATAATCAAAAAACTTCAAGATGCCGGAAACCACATGACTCTTTTCTTGGTGTCTCATACCGGCCTCGAAAAGGTGTGGTCTCGTTACAAAGACCTTTCTTTTTCCTTTGAAACAAAAGGGGGTGCACTCGATATTTCAAACGATCAGATCACAGACTTTCTTACCTCAGTGCATACCATTGCCGACGTCTCCACACTTATTAACGAAGTGCTTTCAATGAAGAAAGCGTACCGTATCTCTCGTATCCTTGAGATTATCCTCGCTGGAGCTATTGCAATCAAAGCTTCCGACATACACCTTGAACCCGAAGAAAATTATGTTCGACTTCGATACCGACTCGATGGAGTACTGACCAACATTCTCGACTTCGACCTTGAAACATTCAAACTCCTGCTTTCCCGCATCAAGCTTATCTCAAACTTAAAACTCAATATAGGCTCTGCGCAAGACGGACGATTTAGTATTAAACTTTCAAATGAAGAGATTGAAATCAGAACATCGCTTATTCCCGGTGCCTACAGTGACTCTGTCGTATTGCGCGTACTTAATCCTCAATCTATTTCAGTTCCACTCAGCGATCTTGGTATTAATCCGCACCTTCTCGAAATTCTTATACATGAAATTGAAAAGCCAAACGGCATGATACTCAATACTGGTCCGACTGGTTCCGGCAAAACAACAACTCTCTATGCATTTTTAAAAAAGGTACATGTCCCTGGTGTGAAAATCATTACCATCGAAAACCCAATCGAATACCACGTTCCTGGTATCGTACAGACTCAGACAGATGAGAAGAAAAACTATACATTTATCGAAGGTCTTAGGTCGGCCCTGCGGCAGGACCCCGATGTGATTATGGTAGGGGAAATCCGCGACAAAGAAACAGCAGAGACATCTATAAATGCGGCGCTGACGGGCCACTTGGTTTTCTCGACCCTACACACCAACAATGCGGCAGGCACATTCCCCCGCCTTGTCGACCTTGGAGTAAACCCAAAAACACTTTCATCTGCAATTAATATCACAATGGCACAACGTCTCGTACGCCGCCTTTGCCCTGATTGCAAACATGAGGTACCGATTCCTCCCGCTTCCAAAAAGATAATTGATACTGTACTGGAAAGCGTCTTTGACAAAGAACAGATTAAAGATGTTCAAAGAAACGTGGTCTACGCGGCAGAAGGATGCGAACATTGTAATAACTCTGGTTTCAAAGGACGAATAGGTGTGCATGAAGCGATACTTATGACAGATGAGATAGAAAAGGTAATAAATACTGATCTGAGTGAAAGAGAAATCAGAAAAGCATCTGCTCCGCAAGGAATTTTGGATCTCAAACAAGACGGTGTTATAAAAGTGTTACAGGGAATTACCACACTCGAAGAGTTGAGTCGAGTTGTGGATATGGAGCAGGGGTAGAGATATCTCTTACCTTCACTTATTTTGTGTTGTAGTAAAAAAATTACTTGCAGCCCTCTCAGAATTGTGAATAATTATATGTAGATACAAAAACAACATCCGATTGAGATGTTGTAATTGTCATTATAAAAATGATGAGGAGTTCCAGAACATAAATCTCTAAGCGACACTTTTAATATCTATACCAAAAGCTAAGTGATTCGCAAAGGATAGTCACAGACCAGCACCGAAATGCTGACCCAGTACGTCCTCGCAGGATACACTCGTAAACCCGTAAGGGCCCAGTCGCTTGGAGATTTATTTCCTGGAACATATAAAAACCATATAAAAATAGAGAACAAAAAAGAAGCATTGCAGTCAAGAGATTAAGGACAGATGAACTGCATTGCTTCAGATAGGAGTCTATCATAGAATAATTTTTATGTCAAGTACCCCTCAAAATCCCGCTCATAGTACCGATAGTCGCCCCGAGGATACACTCTTTCTCGACACCACCCTACGACCCTCACAGTGGGACGAATATATCGGTCAAAGTGTTATAAAGAAGAACCTTCAGATCCTCCTGACGGCAGCTTCGGAGCGCAAGCACCCACCTGAACATATCCTTTTTTATGGCCCCCCAGGCCTCGGCAAGACCACGCTCGCCCACTTGATCGCAAAAGAGCTCGGAGTGCAGATGAAGACCACCTCAGGACCTGCGATTGAGAAAGTGGGTGATCTTGCATCGATACTGACCAACCTCACACCAGGAGATATTCTTTTTATAGACGAGATACACCGACTGAACAAGACAATTGAGGAGATCCTCTACCCTGCCATGGAATCGGGCTCACTCGATATTATTATTGGCAAAGGTCCGAGTGCGCGTACGATCCAACTCGAGCTCCCACCATTTACACTCATTGCCGCGACCACTCGCATTGCAATGATCTCTTCCCCACTTCGTTCTCGTTTCTCAGGAGGTATTCATAAGCTCGAATTTTACTCCGACGAGGAAATTCAAAAAATTATTGAGCGATCTGCAAAAATCCTCGGTGTTTCAATATATACAGAAGGAGCGCAGGAGATCGCAAAACGAAGCAGATTTACTCCCCGTACTGCAAACTATCTTTTAAAACGCGCACGTGACTTTGCTCAGGTGAATAAAACAGACCTCAC
>JBKJHK010000033.1:0-12467 GCA_046599035.1 Parcubacteria group bacterium
ATCATTACTCTTGAAACACTCATGAATATACAAAAAAGAAAAGTAATTCCTGTGATTACTCTTCGAAGAATATACCTATGGAAAATACCAAAATCATGTCATTACATATAGAGACCAGACATATCTCTATGTTCTCTTTAGGATGGATGGTTTTGCTAACGCTCACCACTTTTTTTCAGAATATTTCGCCCTGGATAATGACGCCAATTGTGTTTATAGGAATTATAGGTCTACCAGGCTTCTTGCTTCTCCTTAATCTTAAGGTACGCTCGAGTAAAATCTTAGACCAGGTTTTATATTCAGTTGGACTTGGACTTTTCTCCGTCTTATGTGGAGGACTTTTGATTAATTGGGTTCTTCCATATGTAGGCGTGAGAGAGCCTCTTGCTCTAGTGACTTTGGTGATCTTTTTCGACTCCCTTGTTCTTGCACTACTCGGCTGTTTACATTTTTTTAATAAGGATTATGTAATCGAATATCTGATACAAATTCCGAATAAGATAAATATTTTTTTCGGACTATTTCCATTAATTTTCTTATTAATGAGTGTGCTCGGAACTATACTACTCAATAATTCTGGAACGGGAACTTTGACTCTCCTCATGCTTTTTGGAATAGCACTTTATGTAATAGGTCTTGTTTATTTCGAGAAGAAAATCGATAGCTGGGTGTATGTTTCTGCACTGTATATCACAAGCCTCTCACTTCTTCTTATGTACTCCTTGCGAAGTTTTCATATTCTTGGTTGGGATATCAATCTTGAATACCAAGTCTTTCAAACAACTCTTCGACATTTGATGTGGAAATCGTCGTACTATCCAGGAGGGGACTACAATAGCTGCATGAGTATTACTATTTTACCCACAATACTGAAGCAACTCACACATACACCAAGTGAATACGTATTCAAGGTCACTATCCAGCTTCTCTTTGCGGGATTGCCAGTCATTATCTACTCTCTCGCAAGAAGATACACCCAGGAAATATTTGCGTTCCTGGCTTCTTTTTTATTTCTCTCTCAAACATGGTTTTTTGAACAGATGCCTGCTCTTATACGCCAAGAAATAGCTTTTATCTTCTATGCGTTTATACTCCTCTCTCTGTTTGATACGCAGATAGAAAAACGCGTACGCATTTTACTTTTCTACGTCTTTACAATTGGCCTTATTCTTTCTCACTATTCCACAGCATACGTATGGTTTGCGTTGTTTTTTGGAACATTACTTGTTTCAATACTGTCTCCCTACCTTGTTAAAGATTTAAAAAACAGATTTTTTGTATTTAAACCATCACTTTTTATCATACCTCTTGTTTTGATTTTTATTTGGCAAATAAGTATTACGGGTACAGGAAATGCGCTGAAATATTTTATTTTTCGCACGGATATAAATACATCAGTTGAAGTAAAGATACCCGAGGATACACAAAGTAATATTACTGATAGAGAAACACCTCCCAAAGTTGCCTCAGAAATTATTTTAAGTAAAAACTTATCTAAAATAGATCAAGTACAAAATGTATTCAAGAAAGTATTTTTCATTGATAACAATGAGACTGGCATGGAGGATAGCATTAGAAATGCGCAAAGACAGGCAGTCAGTAAACACCTTCAGCCTGTATATTCAGAAAAAGAAAGTGTTGAAGACACTCTTACGTCCATTGATACTAGATTTTTTTTAGTTTCTTACGTACCAAACTTTATAACAATATTAATTAACAATTTAATACGGATCAGTAAACTCCTATTAATAAACATCTTCCCCTTAATTGGGTTAGTCGGATTATATTTCTTTGTACGAAAACGTGCTTCAAGAGAACATTATGATTTTATTGCACTGAATATTTCAGCTTATTGTTTTCTGATACTCATGATATCTATCCCTTGGTTCCAGCAATATTATAATATTACACGACTATATTTACAGATGTTTATTACACTTAGTATCGTTGCGATTATTGGAGGACTCATAGTTACAAAATATTTCTTACAATACCAAAAAATAATTCTCACATCCATGGTGATATTGATTTTTTGTTCTTTTACCGGTGCATTTGATCAAATAACAGGGGGACAAGCTCGTATTACTCTTAATCAAGAACCAGCTCAGAATGACATGTATTATATTAAAGAAGCTGAAACAGCTTCTGCACGATGGCTTGGTCTGAATCGTAGTCCTTTGTACCGAATACAATCTGATTCTGTCGCAAATCTACGTTTGCAATCTTTTGGAAATATCTCCGCTGACTACTTTGCTATCTTTAAAAATACCCTGGAACGCGAAAGTTATGTATTTTTAATTTCTCCTAATATTAAAAAAGGGAGTGCTTTTTATTTGTACTACAATAAATTACTCACCTACAAGTATCCTCTAGATTCTCTTGAGACGCACAAAAGTCTGATCTACAACAGCGGAGAATCTAGAATTTATAAATAGGTTACCTATTACTCTTTTTAATCATCTCTATTCCTTCTTCAATAGAAATAGTTGGTTCCCAATCAAGAAGCTTTTTTGCTTTTGAGATATGAGCACGAGTATTTTTGGGTTCCAAGCGGGCAGGAATGTATTCTATTTCCCCCCCGATTATTTCCGCAATCTGTTTGATGGAAACACCCACACCAGAACCAATATTGATGTATTCACCAATTCCGAGACCTTCTTTTTCCATCGCAAGCATATTGGCACGTACAACATCATTGATGAAAACAAAATCACGAGTCTGACTTCCATCGCCGGTAATTGTCATCGGTTTTTCTTTCTTGCTATCCTCAATGAACTTTGCAATTACCATTGCATATGTACTGTTTGGGTCTTGCCCAGGACCATACACGTTGAAATATCGTAAAGATACAGTCGGAAGGCCATAGACCATATGGAGTGTACTACATGCAAGCTCTCCGAAATATTTCTGAAGTGCATACGGACTTTGTGGCTGAGGAAGCATGTCTTCTGTGAATGGAAGAGTGGGCTGTTCTCCATATGCAGAACAAGAAGCGGAGTAGACCACTCGTCTCACCTTCGCATCTCGGGCAGCGAGAAGTACATTCATTGTTCCATTTACGTTCACATCATGAGTCTCCATCGGATTATCGATAGAGTACTGGACCATAGGGATAGCTGCACAATGGAACAAACAATGTATCTCTCCAATAGCAGAAAAGATTTCTTTAATCTTTTCTACATTTCGAATATCTGCTTCGTGGAATATGGCAGAAGCGGGAATATTTTCTTTTTTTCCGAGAAAAAGATTGTCGATAATATGTACTTCAAAACCACTCTCTATAAGACTTCGTGCGAGATTGGATCCGATAAAGCCCGCGCCGCCTGTTACAATTACTTTTAAATTATTATGATTCATTGTTTAAATAATTAGGAATGTGCCTGTGGGGTAGGGGATTTTCGATATATAAATATAAACGTAAACGCTATAAGTGCTGCAACAAGATTACCCACTGTCCAGGCAATCGCAACCCATACGAGCCCCTTATTAACCCAATACAGCGTAAGTAGACTAATCGTCAGAGCATAGACAATATTTGTACATATAAGCGAATACATCTGATGTCGGATACGAAGTAGGGTACTTCCAATGGTATAGAGCGCAATTATAGGTGAAGTGATAGCGAGTAGTATGATAACCTCCCTCCCTCCGGCACTATAGGACTTGCCGAAAAAGCTGAGTACAGATGGACCAAAAAATGCCAACAGAAGAGCTCCTGGCAACATGATAGCACCTGAAATCAAGCTCGAGCGCTTTATCAAGTGTCGAAGGAGGTTTACACCATATGAGCCTTCCGCAAACAATGATTGCGAAACGGAATTTGATACAGTGTAGAGCAAATTGATAAGCATAAAAGCCAGGTAGTAGTAGCCCGCAGCAGGAGCTCCTAAATGATTGATAATAATGATGGGTAGAATAAGAGACGGAGCAAGATTAAGAAGATTTGCAATGTAATTTGTAAAAGAATAATGAAATACTTTTTTAAGAATTACCAGATCAAGCTTGAACTCTGGTTTGTATCCGAACCGGCGCATTAAGAAAAAAATACTTGCAATCATTCCAATCGAAGCAGCGAGTCCTGATGAAGCAAACACTCCGTATGCACCGATACCCACAAAAACTATAGGAAGGATAAGTTTGGTAATACTCACAATTATTCCATTTGTGATAAGGCTGTATTGGGCTCCTCGATATGCAATAAAAATACTGTCAGTCAGAGAGTTGATCGAGGCAAGGGTGACCATTACGATGAAGCCTAGAGAGTACCACAAAGTCTCATGTATAATTGCAAGTTTTGGAGTTATGTAGGGAATGAAAATCGTATACAGAGCTGCAATAAGAGCGGCCGCGCTCATGACGAGTATTGCTCCAGTGTTGATCTCTCCATCTCTGTCTTTAGAGGTCGGAAGAAAACGGATAAAAGTGCTGTTAAATCCAAGAAGGCTCGTGAGAGATATGAGACTCATTGCGGAGATGAGCGTGGTGCCTATACCGATTTCTTCAGGAGTAAAAATCTTGGTGCAAATAATCCAAAAAAAGAAACCGAGAAGACCCATCACTCCAGTGGTCAGCATAAGATAGACCGAGTTGCGAAATAGATTGTCGCCCTGAAAAGCTGTCCATATTTTCTGGCTTTTCATGTATAACATATATAAAAAGTATACTTTTTTATTTGGTACTTGTCAATGATTTCCGATCATTCTCTCCTATTGTTTTGTGCTTCACTTTAGCCTATTTTTAATGTACTATGGGTATATATATGTCACTTTTACAGCCCCATAGAAACAAGAAGATACTGATTATCAGTCTGTCTCTTTTTTCTCTTTTTTTAATCTTACTCTTTGTTTATCAGGAGCGACTTTCTTCATACAAACATATCTCTGTGAATGAAAACACTCTTCAAGAACCTGCGACAAGTACACCGGTTCTAAATTCTACAACTACCACTTCTATTTTTACTCATAATACAACTGATAACACACCACCCCCCGCTACAAACACAAACATGGCAGTAGGGAAGGCGATTGGTATAGCCGCTGGAAGCAAGCTTACTGGACAGAGTGATAAAGCACTCGATGATGAAATGAAAGGTATGGCAGAAATGGGAATAACATGGGTGCGCTTTGATATTGAATGGGGATTTGTACAGTACGGAAATGATAAGAATAAAAATTCTAGAGTCTATGACTGGTCACGTTATGACCGGATTATAAACACAGCTTCTAAATACAATCTCAAATCACTTCCAATATTAACCTATACACCTGAGTGGGCTCGAGTACCTGGATGTAGAGGTGGGGCACATTGTCCTCCTGCAGATCCAAATACATTTGCGACCTTTGCAGCTGCTGCAGCCACTCGATACAAAGATAAAGGTGTTCACTATTGGGAAATTTGGAATGAGCCAAATAGTTTTGATTTTTGGGCTACAAAAGCAGATTGTAAAGCATATACTGAACTCCTCAAAGCCACATATCCAGCTATGAGAAAGGCAGACCCGAAAGCATTTGTTATCATGGGAGGACTTGCTCAACTTTCTACCAATGATGTAAATATTTCTGCTCTCGACTTCTTGTCATGTGTGTATAAAGAGGGAGGGAAAAATTACTTTGATGCCGCAAATGACCACCCATATACATTTCCACAACTCCCTTCAAACAGTCCGGAGAATGGATGGGGTAGAATGTCTCTAACTTCACCAAGTTTCCGAAGCATCATGGTGGCAAATGGAGATGGAAACAAGAAGATCTGGATGACTGAATTTGGTGCACCGACTGGAGGACCGGATAGCAACTGGTATATAAGTGAAGAAAAACAAGCAGAGATGGTAGAGGATGTTCTGAAGCTCTACAAGACTTACGACTGGGCAGGACCGCTCTTCTGGTATACTTATATAGATAGTGGAACAGAACCAACTTCCAATGAAAACTTCTTTGGCTTTATCAGATTTGATGGGACTCCAAAGCCTGCATACTATAAGTTGAAAGAACTTATAAATACATGGATCTAGAAACATACTAAAGCTCCTCACATGTCTGTACAACTTTCTAAAACATATGATGTTATTGTCATCGGTGGAGGAGCATCGGGGATGATGGCTGCTGGGGTGGCAGGGGAGGGAGGCAAACGAGTACTTTTAATTGAAAAGAATATAAGGCTCGGAGAAAAACTACGCATCACTGGTGGGGGACGGTGCAATATTACCAATGACGAGAGGGATATTCATGCATTGCTTGCAAACTACAAAGCATCCAAGGATTTTTTATATTCTCCTTTTTCTATTTTTGGTGTCAAAGAAACCTTTGAATTCTTTCAGGGTAGGGGACTCCCCCTTTTTGTGGAAGCGAGAAAGAGAGCTTTTCCAAAGTCAGAAAAAGCGGTAGATGTCTGTAATGTGCTCATTCAATATCTAAAAGAAAATAATGTAACAGTGATGACAGACTGTGCCGTGACAGAACTTGAAATTGATAATAGAAAAATATCAAAAGTCTTTACAAAGAAAGGTGCTGAAATTACATCATATGTGGGGAACTCAGTTATTGTTGCAACAGGTGGACTCTCCCACCCTGAGACAGGTTCTACCGGAGATGGCTTCAAATGGCTTGAGAATCTAGGACATACCATCCACCCACCGAGTCCAACAATCGTACCGCTCACTGTAGAAGAGAACTGGGTCAAAGAGCTCGCCGGTATTTCTATTGGATCTCCTGAGGTGCCTATGAAAATTACTTTTTTTGCAGATGGTAAAAAAGCGTTTGCGAAAACAGGGAAGTTACTTTGTACTCATTTTGGACTCTCCGGTCCCCTTATCTTAAATGCTGCAAAAGAAGTATCGGATCTTCTTCATAAAGGTCTCGTGACTGCGACGATCGACACCTATCCGAGCCTTGATCAAGGGACTTTGGAAAAGCATATGATTGAAGTATTTGATCAAAACAAGAATAAGACGCTTAAAAATGTATTTGTTGATCTTGCACCCAAAGGCACCGCGAGGGTTATCCTTTCCTTAGTGCCTCACATAGACCCGGAAATAAAGACACATAGTATAAGCAAAGAGATGCGCAAAGAGCTATGCAAGCTCCTCAAAGCCCTACCTGTGTCAATTTCAGGGCTCCTCGGCTTCGACAAGGCTGTGGTTGCGGACGGTGGTGTCGACATACGAGAAGTGGATACAAAAACCATGCGATCGACCAAAATCGACAATTTATTCCTCACCGGAGACATGCTCCATATAGACAGACCTTCAGGAGGCTTTTCTTTGCAACTCTGCTGGACTACAGGGTTTGTTGCAGGAAAAAATGCATAGGACTTATTGGACTCATTTGACCTATTGGACTTATTTAACCTATTTAACCTATTTAACCTATTTAACCTATTGGACTTATTTGACTTATTAAGACTTATTTGAGCTATTTGACTCATTTGGCTTATGTGACTTATTTGACCTATTAAGACTTATAAAATTATATAGCTGGACAAAAGAGTAGGGGACTTCCCTGCCGGGAATAGAGTTTTTGAGATGAGAGAAAATAAGAGGTATGTAATAGAAAGAGGGATATAAAGAGACACAGAAAATTTGAACCCAGGCTCTAGGGGAGAGTGTGGAATTATTTTATATATAAATAAAAAGAATCCGGGATTTTAAAATTTTAAATAATTTAATTAAAGCGTAAGTCCTGAGCAGGAGCATGTACAAAAGATATATTGTGCGACATACCTATAATAGCATACATCCACTCCCCTCGACGATATATGGATACAAAAAATAACTTACTTAAGTAAGTCTAATAATACTTCTAGTGCATATTTTTCTGTAGTTGTATTTGGTTTTACGGCTCGAAGCTCACGTAACACTACATCAATTTTACTGTCAATGTTATTCCATTCAGTAGTATTTCTAGCTTTCAATACATGTTGTGCTTGATCCCAAGCATATTCAAGATCGCCAATACGAGTCGTTGCACCAGACTGATCCCCCGCATTTAGTTTATTAAGAGTGTCTTGGGTTATAGTTTTGAATGTAGAAAGATCACCCAAAGGAGACTTAAAAGTCGATGTGCTCGTCTTATTTGTTGGTACAGAAATTTCTGTTTGAAGTTTATTATGCAAGACATAATATCCAATACCTCCTCCAAGGATAAAAAGTCCTAAAACAATTGTAGTGTGCCACAAACCACCTGTCTCTTTTGATTCGTCCTTGTGTCCAAGCGAAGCAGCTGCAATAACATCTCGTTTCGTCAAAGAAAGATATGTGACGATTAGCAAAATACCACCAATAAATAGAGCACTCGTGATAGTTGCTCCAAGACCCAATCCTCCATGATTTTTTGGTTGTGAAAGAAAATCCCCAATTGAAGCACCGAGTGGTCGCGTCATAATGTAAATAATCCAAAATGAAAGAACTGAATTAAGTCCTATTCTCCAAGCAATAGAAGTCGTTGCGATTATAGTTGCCACAGTCAAACCTGTAAGGAAGTATCCAAGTCCAAGACCTTCAGCAAAGAGGTCACCCGATGCAGTACCAAGAGCAAATGTAAAAAGAATTGCCATCCAATAATATACCTCTCGCCTTGTTGTAAGAATAGAGTGAATAGAAAGTGTTTTTTCATTGAGATACCATACCAAGAATGTCAGTCCCAGTAAGACTGCAAAAATGCTCGTACTTATTTCAAGTGGTATACCCAGCTTGTCAGTTAAGTTGTCTGTTATCAATGTTCCAAACACACTCACCAACCCTACACTGAACCAGTACAAACTGGGAATATATTTTTTAGCTCTAAATTGAAATGCAAGTGCAATCGCAAGAAGGACGCCAGTAATAACAGATGTTGCTGTGAGACCAAAATTCAAATTAACATTAAGAAAATCTGCTGCTGTCTCCCCCACAGTGGTACAAAGTATTTTAATAACCCAAAAATATATAGTGACTTCTGGAACTTTATTTAACATTTGCTTGCCTGCATCTTTTAGTGTATCCATACGAGAATTATACATCTAAATGAAGTAATAGTTTAACTATAACCAATTTTGAATAGGTGTTTAAAAATGGTATGATTTTTCTAATGAATTTTATAAATACAATTCTAATTTTTCTGATTAAGTATTATCTTCTAATCCCTCTCATCACAGCAGGAATATATTTTCTAAAGCAATCAAAAGAAAGGAGAAAAGAGATCTTTATTCTTGCTCTTATCTCATTCCCTATAATCTATATCGTTGCTCAGATTGGTGGTTATTTCTATTTTGATCCTCGCCCCTTCACACTAAACGGTATTGCTCCTCTCGTCCCCCATGTTCCAGACAACGGCTTCCCTTCTGATCACACACTTCTCTTGTCTGCTATTGCAATGCTCTTTTTATATTTTAATCGGAAATTAGGAATATTTTTGTGGATTTCAGCTGTGCTTGTGGGAATCGCTCGAGTATACGGGGGCATTCATCATCCAATAGATATTATTGGGAGTATTCTTATAAGCATTGTAGTAACACATATCGTTTATTTTTTTACTAAAAAACATGCTTAATGAAAAAAGAGAAAAGGAGATACATGAGTTATTTGATGTTACTCTAATCCTTAAAGGACTCCATGCACTTGTTGAAATAGTGGGTGGTTTTCTGTTGTATGTTACAAGTACTGCCACGATTGTGAAAATCGTAAGCTTCTTTGTAGCTGATGAAATAAAAGAAGATCCTCGAGATACTTTTTCTAACTATTTTATACATCTTGCACAACAATTTTCTGGTAGTTCAAAAACCTTTGCTATTCTCTATCTGGTTATTCACGGAATAATCAATAGCATAATTCTTTTCGGTCTTTGGAAAGAGAAGATGTGGTCTTACCCCGTCTCTCTCATTATTCTTGCTTTATCTATACCCTATCAACTATACCGATTTACTTTTACACATTCGATTTTGCTTGTGGCCTTAAGTGTCCTGGATATTGTAGTCATTTTCCTTGTGTGGCATGAGTATGGAGTCGTGAAAAAAAAGCTATTAACCCCATTTACCATTTCTGAGCCGAGAAGCTACTAAGATTTTAAAGTAAAGATGTAAAAAAACAAAAAACTCCCCTTTCGGAGAGTTTTTTGTTTTGAGTTAGGCTTTGGCCAGAGCAGCAAGCTGCTCTACCGACTTACCCCAACAAGGCTTAGATGAAATCCATGGATCCGTACCGAACTGCTTGTAAAGCTTTCGTCCGTATTCAAGGTTTCCTTCAAGAGTGTAGATGTTGATGTTGGCTTTTTCAGCAGTCTCCAAGTGATAATACTCGTTGATCTGCATCACTCCAACGTCACGGTTGTTTACCACGCCTCGGAGTACTTCACCAGTCTTTTTGTCGAACTGGCGGAACTGAGACTCACATCGTGCAATCTCTGCAAGGATGGGAGTATCAGAAAAGTGATTTCTCACATACTCTTCGGTCGACATCTTTTTGGCGATATTCTCTTTTTTAAGAGCTTCATCCTTTACTTGAATTTCTGCCTGAGGGATTTCTATTATAGAAACTGGAGTGTGAACACCAGCAACTGTAGAGAAAACCATAAACAAACTAATAGCGGTAAAATTTAAGATAAGATGTTTTTTAAGTGGTAATTCTGTAAATGACGGTAGGTGTATTTCGATCCCCTAGGACTCCGTAGAGACTATAGAGGATTAAAAAAGCTCAAACATAACGTTTGAGACCTGTATACTATAGCATACCCCTACCCTTTTTGTCAAGCACTTTTATTGTAAATTATCAATAGCATGGCTTTATATAGCCACTAAATGAAGAAGTTAGAAGATAGAATTTAGAGGGTTTCAAGCAAAAAAGCCCCTTGTGGGACTTTTTTGATTTCTCTTACTTCTATCCTCTAACTTCTAATATCTTCTAATTTCTACCCCCCTAAAATTCCTGATAGAGCAATGCCCGAGGTCTAAACTGAGCAGTGACTGTCTTGTTTCCGTCCACAGTTACTGTACATGTACTGATCCCTGTACATACCCCACCCCAGCCGACAAATCTCCATTGAACGCTGTCTGGTACTGCCTGCAATGTCACACTTGAACCTTGGTTGTATGAATGTACACAAGTGCCCCCACAAGAGATAAGACCATCAGGGTTACCGGACCCGTTTACACTGTTTACATTACCTCCAATCGTCTTTGTTACTGTAAGTGTATAGGTAGTTACCACGGGATTAGTAATATCAACAGTTTTTCCATCAATAGCCTGTGTGCCAGCTGAGTTCCATACAGCAATTTGAAAATATTTTGATCCTGTTGTACTACAGGTAATACTTCTGCCACTAGGTTCTGACTGTGAAAGAGCTGTATTTGGGGTCATCGTACAACCAGCTGGAGGCATTATAGATGATGAAGGGATAGCACTTGCTGCATTGGTAGAAGTCCAAGATACAGTAAAAGGTGTATTAACGAGAGATGATGCTGGAGCAGAGAGAGTGACAGTGGGAGCAGCAATCACATTAATATCCACAGAATTTCGACATACAGGGGTTGGTGAAGTAAACCAAGCGACACCTTCTTGCAACATACTAAATGACAGTGGATATGAACCAGGTGTACTCGGTGCTGTTAAAGTAAGTGTTCCGGTAAAATTATTATTAGTACTAACATTAGAGACCACTGGTGTTCTTGCATAACCCCATATTGGACCCATCGCTGGAAGAGAACCGGCTGCTACATTCCAAGGATAGACTGTCATATGAAAATTATTTGATCCTGTTGGAATCCAGGTGGTACTTCCAGTATTTTTCATTGCAACAGTCGCACTAAATGTAGAACCAACAGTGACCGTAGTCGCTGAAGGAGTGATAGAGACACAAGAAGCGTCAAGTGCATTTAAACCTGAAGATACCGTCACATCTGTCCAACTACTACTACAATTATCATTTTCATTTGATTCGGCGATTGTACCCGCACTTCCAGAATTTGATTTGTCTGCACAAGCACGGACAGAATATGTCCCTGAAGATCCAAATGTATATGATGGGGAGGTAGCTGTATTACTAGCTCCGGAAGCAAGAGCAGCCATTGAGGAAGAAGTGAGGTCAGTGATTGTTCCCCCGCCATTTGAAGCTGTTGCTACTTGGAAGAAGTTATTGAAGGAAGATCCTGTACTTGCAGCACCTCCGTTTGAAATCGTGGCTGAGAATGTAAGTGGTGTACCTGCGGTAGCAGAAGAGGGAGATACAACTCCTGCGGTGAGGTTTGGTGACGCGGCAAGTCGAGCATAAAAGAGTGCAACTCCATAGCCATTTGATGGCACAACAGGACTTACACTACCTGGAACAGTAGATACCCATCCTGCAGGTAAGTTCATTGAAACAGTATAGGTACCCGGTAATATTGTAGATCCTGTAGAAAAAATTGGATCTCCTGTTGTTGGGCTACATATATTAATACCTACAGAGCCAGATTGAGGACCAGTATAACCAAAACTAAATCCACCAAGCTGATATGAAGGA
>JBKJHK010000007.1:0-12450 GCA_046599035.1 Parcubacteria group bacterium
TGGTCTTGAAGCTGAGGAAAGGATGGATCAAAGAAACACAGGCTCTGTCGAAGAGGAAGTAGATGATGTTGTTTTTGAAGACAATACTGAAGTTACTGGTGCTGATTTCAAGAAAAAATATGATACGCTCCGATTAAAAGTAAAAGGACTCGAAGCCAAAGCCGCTGAATATCTAAACGGTTGGCAGAGAGACAAAGCTGATTTTGTGAATCTTCGTAAGAAAGATGAGGAAGCGAAAAAGCAGATTATTGCATTTGCAAAAGAAGATTTAATCCAGGAAATAATCCCAGCACTCGACAGCTTTGAGTCTGCGATGAAAAACAAAGAAGCGTGGGAGAAGGTGGATCCGAACTGGAGAGTGGGAGTGGAGTATATAAACTCTCAGCTCACCACAGCGCTTGAAAACAACGGCCTCAAGAAAGTGT
This sequence comes from Parcubacteria group bacterium, assembly GCA_046599035.1. Classification (GTDB taxonomy): domain Bacteria; phylum Patescibacteriota; class Minisyncoccia; order Phycocordibacterales; family DATDWN01; genus UBA910. The sequence goes on from JBKJHK010000007.1 coordinate 426, forward strand.
ATCCACTCGGGCAACCCTTCGATCACACTCGTGATGAGGCCCTTGAAATGGTGCCTACAGAAGACGAGAGTCAGGATGGCGTGGTAGTGGATGTCGTTCAAACAGGATACATGCTTGGGGATCGCCTAATTCGACCACCAAAAGTGAAAGTCGGGGAGCATAGGAAGAATGACTAAAAATTTCCCCTAGGTCGGACCTAGGGGAAGATAAGTAATTTGAAAAGTAAAACCGCCGGGCCCTGTGAAGGGTCCCGGCGGGGGTGGGTGATTAGTGGCAGGTATTGAGCCACGTGGCAACCGACCTAAGGGTTTGATTAAATTCTGTGCTTTGTTTGATTGATCTTTCATCGAACAAAGCATACAGTTCCTTCAGATCGTTATTCAGTTCGAACAGTTGGTCTTCATCTAGGAAACTGTTCCCATGTAATCGGTGTGCGAGCAGTAGCCGAACGGCTATCAGCTCGGTCCTCATTAGGTTCGTCTGACGCTGTAAGTAAAACTTTGTGTTGGTCATATGTCTTGTTATATTGTACACATATACTATAAGTTTGTCAAGTAGTTTTGAACCACTAAATAGTTGCATAAAAATCAAAAGATATTATAATAGTTAACATGTTAAGTGTTCAGAAAATACAAATTTAGCAGCTCACGAACTTTCACAATTTAGCCAAGGTCGCGATTAAAATTTGAAAAAGGATCGGAGGCATACTTATTGGTATGTTGAGAACGTTTTTCAAATTTTAGGCGATGAGATTGGTTAAATTTGGAAGTTCCGTAATAATTAATCACATATCTTATGTCTAAAATAATAGGAATCGATCTCGGTACAACAAACTCTGCCGTTGCAGTCATGGAAGTCGGCAGTCCTAAAATACTAGAAAATGCGGAGGGTGCTCGTACGACTCCTTCTATTGTCGCTGTGTCTAAAACTGGCGAGCGTCTCGTCGGCCTACTTTCAAAGCGTCAGGCAGTCACAAACCCAAAGAACACTATCTTTGGTATCAAGCGTTTTATCGGTCACAATTTTGCTGATGCTGCAGTACAGAAAGACAAGGGAATCGTACCCTATGAGATGTCCCAGTCGGCCTCTGGTGGCGTGCTCGTGACTCTCAATGGCAAACAGTACTCTCCAGAAGAAGTCTCTGCCATGATCCTTACAAAACTGAAGACTGATGCAGAAGCGAAGCTCGGTGAAAAGGTGACTCAGGCAGTCATTACCGTACCAGCGTACTTTAATGATGCTCAAAGAAAAGCAACAAAAGATGCAGGAGCGATTGCTGGACTTGAAGTGCTTCGTATTATAAACGAGCCGACCGCAGCAGCACTCGCATACGGATTTGATAAAAACAGAAAAGATGAAAAGATTGTGGTCTTCGACTTTGGAGGAGGAACATTTGACGTGTCTGTACTCGAAGTGGATGTGGACGAAGTGGGGGGAGATATCAAAGTAAAAGCTACAGACGGAGACTCACATTTGGGTGGAAAAGATATTGACCAAAAAATAATTAACTATTTAGCAGACGAATTTAAGAAAGAGTCTGGTATTGACGTTCGTTCTGATGCACTCGCTCTTCAGCGACTCGACGAAGCAGCAGAAAAAGCAAAGATCGAGCTTTCAACCGCTATTGATACAGAAGTCAACATTCCATTTCTTACATCAGACTCTTCAGGTCCTCGACATCTGCTTATAAAGATGACTCGGGCAAAACTGGAAGAACTTTCAGATGAATTTATCGAACGAGCAATGCAGATCACGAAGCGTGCAATGGAAGCATCGGGCTTTGAAAAGTCTGCAATCAATGAAGTGATCTTGGTGGGAGGACAGACTCGTATGCCAAAGATGGCAGAAAAGGTGAAAGAATTTTTCGGCAAAGAGCCAAATAAGTCGATCAACCCAGACGAAGTGGTAGCACTCGGTGCAGCTATTCAGGGGGGTATCCTCTCTGGTGAAGTCAAAGACGTGCTCTTGCTCGATGTGATCCCACTTTCACTTGGTATTGAAACAATGGGAAATGTATCAACTAAACTTATTGAACGAAATACGACAATTCCTGCATCTAAGTCACAAGTGTTCTCGACTGCAGCGGACAATCAGACTTCTGTAGAGATTCATATTACCCAAGGCGAGCGAGCAATGGCTGCAGACAACAAATCTCTCGGTCGGTTCATTTTGGATGGTATTCCACCAAGTCCACGCGGTATGCCACAAGTAGAAGTTTCTTTTGATGTGGATGCAAATGGAATCCTTTCCGTAAAAGCAAAAGACAAAGCGACTAATAAAGAACAGTCGATCCGCATTGAAGCGCGTTCAGGACTTTCAAAAGAAGATATCGAACGAATGCAAAAAGATGCAGAAGCGCATGCAACTGAAGACCAGAAGAAGCGAGATGTTGCAGAAGCAAAAAATATAGCTGAACAGATGATTTACACTGCTGAAAAAGCGATTAAAGATAATGGGGAGAAAGTGAGTGATGAAATTAAATCTGGCGTGCAAGCAAAAGTAGCTGAACTCAAGACAGCAAAAGATGGGGGTGATATAGAAGCAATGAAAAAAGCGACAGAAGCACTCTCAACTGAAATGTCTAAGATAGGGGAAGCGATGAGTAAGGCTAATCCTTCGGACGCCCAAGGAGCTACATCGGAGCAACCAGCAGGTGATGCTCCAAAGACTGAGGCTAATCCTTCGGACGGCCAAAATGAGAATGTAAGGGAAGCAGAATTCGAAGAAAAAAAGGGGGAAGGAAAAGAGTAAGAAAAAAGACCGGGAGCGTGAAGCGTGCCCGGTCTTTGGTTTGAGATTCATACGGTTTGAAAATTTTTTTGGTAGAAATTTCCTACCAGATCATCTTCTATTTCTAGAATGTCTCCTTTCGGCAGTTCGTCAGCATCTTTAACTGGAACATCGGCGGTAAGCCTTACGATACTTATCGTCATGATTCCTGTTAATTCCCAAACATTACTTCCTTTTTGAGCTGTCCAACCTCTTTTTTTGAGCCAAAGCTCGACAGCAGTCTGAGTGATAAAAGTATGGTCCTTGTAACCATACAAGTTGCAGCTTCCTTGTGGCTGGATACAATACATTTTTTCCTTTCTTAAAGAACACTTACAGCAGTTGGTTTGATAGTTCGTTCAGGAACTTCTAAACTCTTGATTTCAGACACATCTCGTCTCTTAAAATACGGTACGATGGTCGCGATCAATAAATTTTTAAAGTACCCAGGAATCCCCCCATACGAGTGCCACTGGTTATCCGCAAGCCAAGTTTCGGCTTCCTGTTTTGTTTTGAATGGCTTCTCATTTTGGATGAAAATACCAAGAATACCAGACTTGCTTGCAATTTGAATCCCAAACATGAATCATGTCCTTTCCATTATAAAGCCTACTTGAATAAAACTATCCGTCAAGTATACTAAAAAAGCAAACTAAAATTCATGGCAAACAAAGACTATTATCAAACCCTCGGCGTGTCTAAAAGCGCTTCAAAAGAAGAGATCAAAAAAGCTTTCCGTACCCTCGCACACCAACACCACCCGGACAAAGAAGGAGGAGACGCTGAAAAGTTTAAGGAAATCAACGAAGCCTACGGAGTGCTTTCAGATGAAAAGAAGAAAGCACAGTACGACCAGTATGGCTCCGCAGATGAAGGAGGCTTTGGTGGTGGAAACCCATTTGGACAAGGTGGGGGATTTGGAGGTTTTGATTTCTCAGGATTTTCACAAGGGGGCCAGGGAGGCTCGTTTGAATTTGATATGGGAGACCTTTTTGGAGACATGTTTGGAGGTGGACGACAAGCGCGTACTCCACGAGGCAGTGATATCCAAGTCGACTTGGAGCTTCCATTTAAGGACGCAATCTTCGGAGTGAATCACACATTCACTTTGAACAAAACGTCGCTCTGTGAGCATTGTGGGGGCTCTGGGGCCGAAAATGTAAGCGATATTTCACAATGCGAGACCTGTGGCGGAAAAGGGCAGGTGAAGGAGGTAAAGAATACATTTCTCGGTCAGTTTGAATCAGTAGCAACCTGCTCGACCTGTCATGGAAAAGGAAAGGTGCCGAAGGTAAAATGTTCAGTCTGCAAAGGTCACGGTGTACACAAAAAACCAACAGAGATCAAAGTGAAAATCCCCGCAGGTATTGATGCCGGACAAATGGTCCGTATGACTGGTGCAGGGGAAGCAATTGAAGGAGGGAAGTCAGGAGACCTGTACATTCGTATCCAAATAAAAAAACATCAGGTTTTTAAAAAGGAGGGTCTCAATCTGGTGATGCAGAAAAAGATAAAGCTCACGGACGCACTTCTTGGAGCAAGCTTTGATATTGAAACACTCGACGGTATGCTCACATTCAAAATTCCGGAAGGAATTCAGTACGGGGAAGTTCTTAAGATAAAAGGAAAAGGAGTACCGTATGATGGATCTAAAAGAGGGGATATTCTCGTTACTGTGTTGTTTGATACCCCAAAGCTTTCTCGGAATTCTAGAAAGATAATTGAGGACTTAAAAAAAGAGGGTTTATAAAAAATATAAAAATATGGATAATAAAAAGATACTATATATAATCCCTGGATACGGAGAATCTTGTGAAGAGAAAGGATATCAAGAAGTTATTTTCCTTGCGGAAAAAAAGGGTTATGTAATCAAAAAAATTGAAATTAATTGGGACATAGATAAAGTGATGGATGATTATATTGCTGAAGCCTTCTCGCAAATAAAAGAAAATGAGGAAGAAGTATTATGTGGATTAGGGTTTTCCTTTGGAGCATATATATTAGCCTTGATTTCTCCAAGAATTAAATTTAGTAGTTTGTTTTTCTGTTCCCTATCTCCTTACTTTAAAGACGATATGGTCACTATTCCAGATGAAGCTAAAACTGAACTTGGAGAAAAATTTATAAAAAATGTTGAAAAAAATATTTTCCCTAATAAATCAAAAGCTAGAGCTACTTTTTTAGTAGGTGAGAAAGATTGGCCTCAAGCTATTGAACGAGCTAAAAAATCATTTAATCTCTGGTCAGGAGAAAAACAGAGCATTTCTATTCAGGATATTGGACATGATTTTGATACAGTACAGTATAGAGAAGCACTATCTAAAGTATTATAAAAAAGCTCTCTGGTTTTTAACCGAAGAGCTTTTTGAGAACAAGGTTCGCATGAGCATTTTTTATCTCTAAAATAGAGTTTTTAGGGAAGAATCCATACCAATCTCCACAAGGGTTTATGTCAATAAGAATGTGTTTTCCTTCTTTGTTTATCAAGAATTCAGGGCTAGCAAAAACTATTCCGAGTTTCCTTATAAATTGCCCCAGTTTTGTTTGTAGATGTGCTGGCAATATATAAGGTTCCCATTTAAGATCTTTGAATTCAGCATCACTCAATCCCCGTAAGTCCCCATTGTTCTCTTTTCTTGCTCTTACAGACCAGACATGATTGTTTACAACATGGGTCCGTACATGGTACGTCCCTTGAATAGGTTCTTGCCACTGAAATGGAATATCTTCGTCCAGGAGTAGCTTACTATCTGTGATTAAATCATTAGTTCGTGTTATCCCCACCTCTTTCACTTTCTTCCTCTCTGAAGTAATGATAAAAGGAAAACCTAAAGCTTTTTTATAAACCCCGTTCCGAAATAGACTTTTTGAAAATTTGGGAGCGTTGATTGTAAAACTAGGGGTTAATATTCCCATTGATTGCGCCAAATTCAATGCAAAAGGTTTTGAGTCTGCTCTTGTCATAGAGGCTATGTTTCCAGGAATCCAAGAACTAGTAAATAAATTACTCATATCAGTAAAGAATTGACCAAGAACATTTCTATATAGTTGAGGAAATGGATAAGTGACCCCTTCCATTAAAGAGCTATCTGTCCGAAGTGGAGCACTAACATAAAAAAGTGGATGCTTGATAATTCTACCTTTATACGCGAGAAATGGACCTTCTTTCCTATACCCAAAACTAATATCTTTTAATTTTTGATGTACATTAATGTCACAGTAATGGATATGATGAATTGCTGCTACTTTTTTAAGGAAGGTGGTGTGGTGATCATTTAAGTAAAGTCTGCTAGAAATGACAAACAACATGAGATTCTCCTTTATGATTGAATTTAAAACGGGCAGCTAATTTACTAGTCTGCCCGTCCTGGTTACGGTTTAGCCGCAGTGATGAGTTGTTGGCCGTGGTGGTCCACCGCCTCGAGTTCGCTTTGACAGCTGAGGAACAGGTTGCTTTTTCATTTTTTTCACCTCCTTTCGAAAGTATTGGTACGAAAGATTATGTAATTGACTTTCTATCCTAATATTACCTATTTTATATGTAAATGTCAAGAAAAAGGATTTATATATCCACAGTGGTAAGAGATGAAATTTTGTTATAATAAAGAGATGATTTTTCCAACAGACGTTCTTGTTATCATTGGTCTTGTAGTTGCGGGCACAGGCTTTGCATTTTTCCTTGGAAAGAGTAGGGCCGTTGCGCTGCTTTTGGCTCTTTTTGCTGCTATCCCGCTCTATCAAAGTTTTCCGTTTGTAAAACAGCTTACTGTGGCGACCGGTGCTTTGCCACAAGCGGTAAATATTCTCGGTATCTTTTTTGTATTCGCCCTACTCATGTTTTTCTTACTTAACAAATATATAGTAGGGGATTTCGTAGAAGGTAAATTTTTCAAATCAGTCATTTTTGGCCTGGCATTCACCGCTCTTATCCTTGCACTCTTCCAGTTCATCCTTCCACTCGATGCTCTCTACAACTTCGGTCCAAAAATAGATGTGTGGTTTGCGGGCAATTTTGGCTTGTTCTGGTGGCTTGCTATTCCACTTGCTATTGTGTTTTTTGTGTAAACGTATATTGCTTTTAAGGTATTTTTAGTGTATAATATAATGATGAATACTCCTTCACACAGCTCTATTCCAGATTTTGTACGGCCTTTTCTCTGGTCATATAACATCTCCGCACTCGACCTAGAAAAAGACAAGAAAAGAATCATCACTAATGTGCTGAACTATGGAACAAAAGAAGCGACAGACTGGCTTTCTTCCGTGTTTGATAAAAAGGACTTAGTAGAAGCAGTAGAACACCCATACCCAGGTGAGTGGAATAAAAAGTCTCTCTACTTCTGGTCTTTCATGTTTGACGTTAAGGCAGGGGATACAAAGAGAAATATTTCATAATATGTTCTACGATATTTTAGATCAAAAAAGAATAGATATTCTTCCAAAACTTGCAGTGTTTAAGGATAAATTTTACCTTGCAGGAGGCACAGGTCTTGCATTACAGATTGGCCATCGAGACAGCATTGATTTTGATTTCTTCATAGTAAATGATTTTGATACGGCATTACTCTATAGCGAAGTCCTTGCTCTTTTTGAAGGTCAGAGAATAGTAAAGACTTTAGATGAAAAAAACTCTCTCAACGTAGTGGTGGACGAAGAAATCAAACTGAGTTTTTTGAAATATCCATATCTGCTTCTCAACCCTCTTATACATGAAGATTATTTAAACATAGCATCAATTGAAGATATCGGCTGTATGAAGCTTTCAGCTGTAGTAGGAAGAGCAGTAGAAAAAGACTATGTCGACCTTTATTTTATTCTTCAAAATATTTTACTCCCTGTACTCCTCCTTAAAACCGCAGAAAAAATGCCAGATCTTGACCACAACCTTATCTTAAAAAGCCTTGTGTATTTTGAAGATGTTGCTCGAGAGAAAATCATGTTCAAGCATGACTTTAAGATTTCACTACCGGAAATACAAAATTTTTTAGAGGGGCAAGTGAAGTCATTATAAGTATTTTATAAGTGTACATACTTTTTACTTTTTTGGAGATGAAAGGAAGAAAATAAGAATTGTGAAAAAAATTATCTACATAATCCCCGGAATGGGGGAGTCGGGCAAACTGCAGAGGTATCAAAAATTAGCCCAGGTGTTGGAGGACAAAGGATATACAATTAAATTCATAGATCCTGATTGGTATAAACCACTTTCAGATCAGACTTTTGTGGTAGAGAAACAAGCTTCCGTAGGTCACTCTCATGGGTGAGCTAGAAAAAATCGCTCCCGGGGAGAAAGCTCCCGATTTCATAGTTCCCAAGACTTCTCACATGATCAACGGAGCATATATCAAGTGTATAAAGAAATTGGTCTAGTAAATCAAACTATTTTTTAATCAGTTTCTAATAATGGCTTTATTGAGCCATTATTTTAGGTGTTTCTGAAGTCAATATAAAACTGTGGAAAATAGTTGTTTAAAGTTGCTTTTACTATAATTTATTGTATACTATTAATTAGACTTTGTATTTCGCTCTTTGTCATACTTTGTCAAATCTGTGTTCTGGAGAATTACGATGCGAAACGCATTGCACGTCATGTTTTTATTGTGTTCTGCTGCATCGGCACAGGCACAGTATGTTTTTAATGGATCTTTTCTTTCTGGAAAAGTTTTTCCTTATAACGTTTCCACAATCATTGCTTTTGCAGGCAATGATTCTGAGAAATATTTGATAGGTGTAGATTTCATTGATGGGAAAGTTAAATATTTCCGGGCTGCTGGAAAAAGTGAGTTTCAAGAATTTTTTCCTCAGTTAAAAGGTTACTTGTATAACAAACAAAGTGGAGCCATAGTAAATGAAAAGATTAGTTACGATCGCGATGGCATGTACTTCTCTACTTTTGGGGATGAACCTATAGGGGGCGGAAGTTACAGGATTCAATCTGGCATTGTTGAAGAAATAGCTTTAGATAAGCAAAACATCGACATTCGGATGAACAACGGGGGTATTCAAAAACTAACCTTTTCTGGGGTCGGGGTAGCAAGTCCTATTCCAGGAGGAGGCTATGTGTTCCGTGCTTCTACGGAAGCGAGTAAAACAAAAAACGTTATGGTAAAAGAAAAAAATGGATCTTACCGGATCCTATTTCAATTACCAAATGCCGACGGAGTACCATACGGAGTGTGGTCGCTTGACGGACTTACCTTTCAGTTTGTAGAAGTAGAAGGCAGAGTTTCGTACTTCTCCGAATACAACACTGTTACGCAGAAAATCACACGGTTTTTTTCTACCAGCGAGACAATTGATGGAGAAAACATTTTGATTTTTAGGGTTTCTAAATCAGAGACTGGCGAGAGGTATGTCACTTTTTCTCTTGAGAGTGGAAAAGTAAAAGTTGTGCGATTTCCTCGTAAAGTTAAATTGGATGAACTTTACACTGTTCCAGCTCAAATTGCTGGATTCAAAACTTCGTGGGCAGGTTTTCCTACTGTCTCAGAACAGGCTGCCTTGGTGCCTCTTTACCCAAACCTTCCAGCAAATATAGGGAATGCGGGTCTGTTTGTACCACAACGTCCAGCATCGCTATTCGTTCAGAGTGGCGTAACTGTGCTTCCAGATGGGAAGAAAGTTACGGGCATTTCGTCAGGACTGATATTCGCTACGAAGTGCACGATAAATATTCCACTGCAACTTGATGGATTTGGAAATAACCATCTCTACGAATTAACAACTCCTTGTGTCCCCAAACCACTTTCTGGACTTGAAAACTCATCAATTACAGTTGAAGGTTCTGGGTTCACACTAGGAAAACCAGTCAGTGTGGAACTGCGTATTGGTACTATCGGTTTCGCACCTGCAACAGTCTTATCTGATACAAAACTTTCATTTCCAGCACCTTCACTCACACGTTGTCCTAGTCCTTGTGCGGTTTCGGTTGTCTTACGATATCAGGACGGAACATCAATAGAAAGTAATACCCAAACACTTTTTATAAGTCCTGTACCCGTGTCGAAACCAGTTGTCGCAGCACTGACTGACCTTTACGGCAAGGTTGGTGCTGGACCAGGGAAAGCAATGACACTTTGGGGTAGTAGTTTTTGCTCTGTAGTGTTAGCTTTGCCTATTGTTCAGGAGAGGGATCTGGTAATACCACTTCCAACTTCTTGGTCTCTTGGTTGTAGGGTGTTGGTTGACAGTAAACCTGTCGGTCTATACTTTGCATTCACTCGTTCGGATCCAGAGAAGTCATCTCAGATCAATCTACTTCTGCCTTATGATTTACCAAAAGGTGATCATACTGTAGTGGTTGAAAAACTTGATACAAGAGATGGTGTTACGATCGTCACAAGCACATCGGACCCATTCCGGTTTGTCTCTGAGGACTCGTCGCCAACATTCTTTAAGCCTTTCGAGTATTCTTTAACCACCCAAAATGCGTCAAAAGGATATTCATTGATATCATCAACTAACCCTGCAGAAATTGGTGACTACCTTGTCATCTATCTGTCAGGTGGTGGGCAAATGAGGGATCTAATCCCAGATCGGGGAGTGCTCGTCACTTCTTACAGATCACCTTTAAAGGTGACGATCGGTGGAGTTGAAACTTCTGTACTCTATGCTGGAACCCAGGGGGTGTTCCCTGGTATAGAGCAAGTCAATCTTGTTATTCCTGTTGGAGTAGATACTTCTGCAGGGTATACAGAATTGACAGTAAGTATGGATGGAAAGTCTCAAAGCTTCTCTTTCCATGTGAAGTAGTAAATATATACGGGCAGTTGACTTTGGTGCATTACCAGAGTCAACTGCCCGTTTTCTTATCCACAGTATATCTTACAGACACATATTATTTTTTTGCTGTGGTATAATCTTTATATCATATGGAAAATACTAAAAAAGCACTGCTAGTCTTTTTAATAGTTATAATTATTATTGCTATCGGAGGATTTTTGTTTTTTAAGAAAAATTTTGTAAATAAAACACCTGTTACCAATGATAGTAAAATTTTAAATACAACAACGAGTACCAATCCAAAAATCCCAGGTTATATTGGGGATATGACAAATAAAATACCCTCTGTATTTCCTGAAGGTCTTGTTATCGAAAAAGATATAAAAGTAGCAATAGAATCCTATAAAGTTGGCATGTCTGGGCAAAAAACTCAATACACCTTTAGATATGTGAGTATAAATGACTTAAATACCAATAAAAAATTTTTCAATAATTTTCTAAAAGCAAACAATTGGGGATCAGTAACAGTTACTCCAGGTACTTCAAAAACATTTTTCTCTGTCTCAGCCTTAAAAGACAAAAAAGAATTATTAATAACAGTAAATAGTACCGTATCTAATGGTGTTATTGTAGATGTAACGTACCTTGAATAATATGAAAAGAATATTTTTATGCACAGCTCTTTTGGTACTTTCTGTATTTTTTTTAGTAGTACCTAAACATACTTTAGCTTTAACTAATGCCGAATGTGCCGCCCAATGTAGTTCATCACCGTCTTGTGGAAATTTAAGTCAACTTTCTTGCGGGGGTGGTACAAAAACCAGCACGGTAAATGAAGGAGGTGGTTATTGTCATGATGTTTTCACCTGCTCTACTCTTGAAGGTCTTGGAAAGGGATATTCTGGGGGGTATGCAGCTAGTAATGGTGGAAGTTGTATCTGTGAATTTAATGGTCCTACCTGTGCGGTATCATATCCAGCCAATGGAGCTACTGTAAATGGCCCTCAATATTCTTGTGATGCTCCTCCTGGGGGAGGAGGTGGAGGAAGTACCACTTGCCAAGATCCAGCCGCTTCCAACTACCTAGGTCCACTGCCATGTAATTATACCCCTTCAACAAATGCTGTTCTTTCTTCTATACCTACTGTTCGATCTATATTGAACGGAGAGCAAACAAACTTTAATGTAACACTAGACCCTCAAAATAATTCGTCTTCTCTCGGTTCATATTTAATAACGTCACCGATCCAAGGTTGTCCTACCGGCGCTACATGTGTAATGCAAGATAATAATTATACGATAAACGTCGTTTCAGAACCGGACAGTAATGGAAATGATGTACCTAGAGTAGCTGGAAGATCAGTAATTATAACTGCATCATCAGTTATCCCTGGGACATATCCTATTACATTTACTTCTACAAAAGTAGGATTAGCTAATTCCGCACAAAACTTTACTGTAAACCTTACTGTAGGTCCAGGTGTAAACAACGCTTCTTGTACTTCGATCACTCCTTCAGCAAATCCAGTTACTG
>JBKJHK010000018.1:0-10749 GCA_046599035.1 Parcubacteria group bacterium
ATTTTACTCCCGCATATCCACCACCTCGCTTTTTGTACAATACGACTGCTTGTTGCATTGCCCTAGCAGAAAACTTACCCATCTTTTCGACAGCTTCCTTTTTGCACATTTCCCACAACTCCGGGTTTGTTCTGATTACTTTTGGAATCGTGGTCATTGATAAAACAGTTTTATTGCGTGAACTGAAAACTACCGAAAAATCATCATCTGAGGAATTGCTTTTGTAGAGAGGATGAGTTCGCCTTTACTGGTGAAGGCAAACGAAGTCACAGAGCTGAGGAGCTTGTTGTATTCCTGCTCCTGCGAACCTTCGCAGAACATCATAGTTGAAATCATTTGATTGATAGTGATTGATGTACCTTTTACTGTGTAGCGTGCTCCTCCTCCATTACAGTCTGTACCGATAGAGAGTTGCCCACCCTTTGCGAACGTAAGGGTAAACTTGGTTGGATTCTTTGGTATCAGAGTCTTCCCATCGGCATCTTTCGCGCTTACCCAGGTCCACTTCTTCATATCAAGAGTCATCTTTGCTGGGTCCGCTTCTCCTTCAAAGTTTTTTACGAGCTCTCCAATCTCGCCAGTCTTGGGATCGAGGTGGACATACAGACTTTTGCCAACTGACGGCTTTGTAGTCATTGGTTCATTTGCTTTTCGTACAGCATAGTTAAATAGTGCATTTCCATCTCTTATTTCTACAGTCTGCGGTGAGATCCGATCACCAAGCAAGAGTGCATTCGTCGAGTGATAGACACCTCCTTTGTTTATCGCGAGCACTGCGTAGTAGAAAGTTCCGCTTCCACCAGGATTATTCACAAGCAAAATAGCAGCGTCAGGGAGATTGTCGCCATTTAAGTCGCCATAGACTGGCTCACCGAACATTGCGAGGGTGTTTTTCTCCGATGAACCGGGAGCGAGCTCTTTTTGCGCCGTACCGTTTACGAGGAGAAATGTTTCCTTATCGACAGTGTAGGAAATATCTTTTACACTCAGAACTTCTGGTTTTGTTGGGATTTCGGGAGTAACTACCGCCTCCTCAGGAACGAGGTGTTGGTTTTTGAGTGAGTCATATATATAGAGACTTGCACTGCCAGTTAATACGAGTAGCACAAGAATGATAAAGGAAATCCGTGTTTTTGAATTTTGCATGTATGTAGTATACCACCTGGGAGCATTCGGTGGCGGACTAATTCACATGCATTATCGATTGAGATAGGTAATTGTTAGCTGTAAACAGGTAGCGAACGTTCCCCAGATAAGATACGGAATATTCGCATACACGACCCACCTAAGATCGGATGATGCGTGCCAGAGTGAGTACATTGCCCACAAGAGAGTTGCGACAACGAGCACTATATCGATTGCAGCAAGTAAGTTATTTTTTAACCCGAATTGAATGGGAGTAAATATAAAGTTGAAGAAAAGATTGAGTGCGAACGGCAATGCCACCATCCACGAAAGCTTGCCGGTAAATGCACGATAAAATACCGTACCGTAGGTAACCGCGATGATTGCATAGAGCAGAGTCCACACAGGACCAAACAGCCACGAAGGTGGCGACCAGGTCGGCTTAATGAGCTGTGAGTACCAATTGTATGAGTTCATAGTTTTTATAAAACACCACTCTTTGCCAAAGACTACCGTTAACCCGTAAAGGAAGTTACATGCATCCTTTTAGACTGAACAGTTCGGTGGCAGATGGAGATGATCCTGCTTTGATTTCACTGATTCGAGCTTCTCCGAGAACTTTTATTCCACATGCCTCCTGTGCTGGAGTAAACGTTGACGGTATCTTTGCAGGATCAATACCAATAGCCTCAAGTGCTTTCTCTTGAGACGTATTTAAAATCGGATTTTTTGTACTTGGAGCAGAATTTACCTGAGACTGAGACGGGAAGAACATTGGCTTTAGATGATACGGGTCAACGACAAACATATACGCACCTACAAGAATAAGAATAAAGAAGATAACTCCAAGTGTGACGAAGAATATGGTGAAGAATTTTTTCATACATATAGTATAGCAAATTTGCTGAAATATTTTACTTTTATTTTACGTCTCATAAAAGAAACCACCTCGCTTTGGAAGCGTTGCTGCTTCCAAAGCGAGGTGGACTATGGCGACTTTTTTGGTACTTCTTTCCACCGAGACAATCCAAAGCGGAGTTCGGTTTTTCCTTCTTGCGTGATCGAGAGTGCTCCATACTCCGTTGTCTCAATCACACAAAGGCATGGACTGAATCCATGTAACTCCAAGACTGTTTCACCGGGAATAGGATCCTTCCCAGTGATGACCTGGAATTGGGAGGCTGTTAGTTTAATCCTCATTCGCGGAACTCTCTCCAGGCTCAGGAATCACTTGAGGCTCAGGGTGAACCAATTCCCAAAATTGTTTTCGGAATGTTACTTCGCCGTGGCGTATTTGTCTGATCCTAAGAGTTCCCTTTTCATCAACTACAATGGAACAGATCTCCGGATCGTAGTGATGCATTTGCAAAACTTCGGATCCAGTTATAAATCCGCTCCCACTACGGACTCTAAACTGTACCACTGTAATCTTCTTGATCACTGGAACTCCATGCACAGGTGAATGTGTGAACTTCTTATTACATATAAACACAAAGTAACAGCAAAGGCAAGATTTCTCCGTCAAATTATATCCATCTTTGATGGGTATATGCAGATACATCTTTTTTCTGTCCTGCAATATCCGGGTACAAACACATTGAAGTAGAGAGCAAACGATTTCCTGGGCGTAATACGGTAGATGACTGGTGTGCCAATTAAAGTCCCCTGGTATACTTTTGAGACTTCAGGGCCAGGGACGGTAATCGAACTTTCTGTAGCAATTCTCGGTTAGTGACCAGACACAACGTTGCTATCTGTGTTACGTTTCAAGTCGCCCACTTACTGTAGAAACTAATCTTTAGGGTTCTCCAAAAACGATCTGATGTCAGAAATTATTTCATCGAGTCTGTGGTTCGACTTTGTATAATATTTATTTACACCGAGTCGGATGTACGACTGCACCTTATCTGGACTAGCGGTGTTAGAAACTACAAAAACAGGAACATTCTGCCAGTGACTACCCTCAGCCTTCAGTTTAGTTACAAAATCGAGTCCATTTTCCTTGCCGAGCAAATAGTGGTCAAGCCAAATAGCATCAACAATGCCAATATCTTCGAGATAACTTAGGGTTTGTTCAACAGATCGTGATGTTACCACTGCAAAACCACTCTTTTCGAGCTTTGTTTTAATGGCTGTTGCGAGTGGTTGCTCATCTTCAACTACTACTATTGTTTTTTCACCAATGTTACTTGTTTCCATTTTTCTTAAAGTTAATCCTCATAACGCGTGTGATACCCTGGCCGTTCATTGTGATATTTTTTACTACCACCAGCGAGATCACATTATTATTCTTACCGTAATTATAACGAAACACGGAGGCACGGTGCAACTACGCTATGTCATGGCTTTTGTTCCTGATTTCTTTTTCATGCCAGCAAGTGGCAACGTAACATGGAAGGTTGTACCTTTGTCTTTTTCAGATTCAAACCAAATTTTACCATTTGACTGCTCGACGATTGATTTCACAATGTATAGACCAAGGCCAGTTCCATCTGTGTCTTGTTCCCGCACATTGTCAGCCCTGAAAAGCTTAGAGAAAATCTTGTCATGTTGCTCTTTTGGTATGCCATATCCAGTATCAGCAACCGTAATTGCAACAGCATTATCCTTGTCGTCACGTTGTATGCTCATCGTTACCGCACCACCCTCGGGGGTATATTTTACCGAATTTGAAAGAAGATTCTGGAAGACCATACGGAGCAGTTTTGGGTCAACCTGCATAACGGGAATATCTTTAGCAAACTTTACAGTCAGCTGTATCTTCCTCTGCGTAATTTGAGGATTTTGTTCTTTTACTACATCTTGTGCTAATTGAATTATGTTGGTTGGCTCTGGCTCTACAATAAATGTTCCTAATTCCATTCGCGAAACATTTAACAATGCATTTACCAAATCTACCATTCTCTGATTGCCGTGATATATTTCTTCTAAATAGTTCTTTTGATCATCGGTAATTGCACCCGCATCGCCAGCCAAGAGCATTTCGGTATACCAGTTTATTGCAGAAAGGGGTGTACGGAGTTGGTGTGACGCAAGTGACACAAATTCTGTTTTTGCCTGATCTACCGCATGCTCTTTCGTTACGTCAAAATTAACACCGACCATCTTTACCACCTTTCCATTGTTGTTTCGAATTGGTATACCATATGCTCGAATATGATGAATACTTTTATCTGGCCAGACAACTCTAAACTGCGTCTCATATTCTCGCTTACCCACAATAGTGTCATTCAGTAGCTTCTCTGTTTCTTTTGCATCTTCAGGGTGGAGTCCACTTTTCCATACATCATAGGCAATAGACTGCTCAGCTTGTTCAATGCCATAGAGTGAGAACATTCGCCTGTCCCAGACGAGAGCATTCTTATCGATATCCCATTCCCACACTCCTATCTTCGCTGAACGTGTTGCTAGTTCAAGACGTTGGGTCAGACTTACAAGATTTGCTTTTGCCTCGATCTCTTCAGTAATATCTCTTTCTATAGCAATAAACTTCTGCACTTCACCCGAATCATCTACTACAGGGGAAATATCCGCTCTGAGCATATATTTTCGACCAGATTTGGAATAATTCAGAATATCACCGGAAAAAGATACCTTTTTAGCAATATTATTACTAAATAATTTCTTATCTTCTGGGTCTGTTTCTGGGCCTTGAAGTACCTCGCCAGGTTTCTTGCCCTTCACCTCATCTAAAGAATAACCAGTAAGAGACGTGAACGCAGAGTTTACCCATTCAGTCAATCCATGCTTGTCAGTGATCACAACAATGTTATCTGTCTTCTCAACCACCAGAGATAATTTCGACAACTCTTCTGTTCTTACTTTTACTTTCTGCTCCAATCCGCTGTTCAATTCTCGAAGACTCCCCGTCATTGTATTGAAGGCTCCAGCAAGAAGCCCCACTTCATCGCTCGAAGAAACTTCTGCTTGTATATTCAAATTACCGGCAGCAATTTTTTTTGAGGTTTCGGCTAGAGCGTTGATGGGTTTAATTACAAGAATAAGTACAAGAAAAAAGGTGTAGATAGAACCAATTAATAAGATCGGTATTAATACAAGGAGAATGTTAAGGGCTGTTGATTTTGCAGAGGCAAAGGCGATGCTTGAAGGAACTTCTATCTCAAGAGACCAACCGTGACCTTTGTATGATAAATACCCGAGCTCAGGAACAGCGGAGAGAAAATAATTTGCATTATTACGAGTAACGAAACCAGCAAAATCGTTGCCTGCAAGTGACTCAGCGACGCCAGGTGCGGCTAGGTGAGTTTCACTAAATAATATCTTTTTTTCCTGTCTGACGCTCGAAAAAATTAATTGGCCCTTGCTATTATGCATACGGGAAATACGAGATTCATCATGACCAATGATGTCTTGGAGTGCAGACCAGGACATTTGACCAATAACGACACCGATAATTGGAAGGTTAATTTTATTTACATCTCGAATGGGGGCAGCGAAGAGAACGCTTGGCTTGCCAGTGATTTGTACTAATTCTGCGTCTCCGTAGTAAGGAGTGTTATTTGTAAATACATATTCAATGGCCTGAAGTAAAGAAGTGTTTGTTTCTTTTTTACTGAAGGCGTTGCTTACATTAGTCGTGCCTTTCAAGACCCCTTGTCTGTCAAAAACAGTCAGTTCGTCCCAAGGACCGGTGGTATTCTGAAACTCCTTAAGTTTTTGACTGATTTCTACACCGGTCAATTGACCACCTAAAGATTCTGCGAGAGACTTACCCGTAGCTATAGTTTGAATGTCTAAATACCGCTCATGAAGAAACACATCCACAGTATCGAGAGTCTTCCGAGCCAGGGATTGCTGCGAGAGACTGATAGAATCTTCTAGGGCTTGTTGGGTGGAATTGTAAATAAAAAGTCCACCGACAACCAAAACAGCAAGCGTAGAGGATACGAGAGAAATTAATATTTTAGTACTAAGTTTCATTATAAGGTGTCTCGAAAACTATCTATAACACTACTTTAAATTTAATACAAAACTACTGTCAATAAAGTCTGCACTGTCCAGAGTTTTAGTACTGCTATCTTGTGCTTTCATGAAATCATTTATTTTCCTCGCGGCCCCATGAATTGAATCAAACCCACTTCCATACGAAAACGAAGTAATATTGTCGCGCAAATCAAAAACCTCGTCTTGCTTCATAAAAGCTTCAACCTCAGAAACAGGTTTTTGATAAATATCAGAAATAATTTGATAGGATTCTTGGGGATTATTTTTTATGAACTCCGTAGTTTTATTCCACACACTCACAAATGCCTGAACCTCTTTGGGGTGAGCATCGATAAAACTCTGATGAAACACGAGAGGGTTGGGTGAAAGACCAGAAATTTCCGAAGTGTCAAAAAGCTTTACACTGCCAATAGCGGTGAGTGCCCTGGTCACGTCTGGCTCCCAAATAATAGCAGCGTCCACAGTGCCCGCCAAAAACGCATCAGCAATTTTTTCTGTTGGCATATCAACACGCACCACATCTTCTCTATTGATATTTTGACGATCCAGGACAACAGTCAAAATATAATCCATGTAGGTATTTTTACTTACCGCGATTCTTTTCCCTTTAAGATCAGTGATAGATCGTATCGGCTTGTGAGCAACGATCCCTTCCGCCCCGTTCGTACTGTCTTCGTTTATCACCGCTATAAGATCAGCACCCTCTTGTCGGTATTTTAAAAGATCAAATAAGGTAAAGTGCCCTGCGTCTATGTTGCCATCAACCATATCTTTTTCTCCAGCAAAAAAATCACTACTTATATCAACCAGTTGTGTATCCAAACCAGCTTCTGTAAACCAGCCTTTCTTGTCAGCTATTTCCACCCAATAATACCCAGGCCAATAGTAACGCCCAACCTTTATTGTGGAGGTAGTAGTAGTAGTAGTAGTATTTTTATAAATAAATAAACTTCCTATTGTAATCAGAAGGGTTGCAACCATAAAAATTATGATCGGTATTTTTGTTTTTGAAACTAATGATTCGGACGGCAATGATTCACTATTTTCCTGAATTTGCACACGCAAAAGAAGGAAGCCAATACCTACTAGCATAAAGAGTATTGCCGTATACAGAGCCATACCAGTATTTATATTTGGAACATAGTAGTAGACCAGCGGATTATTCAAAATATACCCGAATACTGCTACACCCCCGATAGTAGCAACGATATAACCAACAGTCTTAAACAGATTTTTTTTGTGTCTCTCGCTAAAAAACCCAGCAAAACCAGAAAGTGCAATTAACAAAAAAGCAAATATTGTAGGAATCGACAGAGCGTTGGGTTTTGTTGTCTTTACTGCTCCCGCTGCTTCGTGTACAAAGATATTTTCAAAACCAGAGTTGATGCCAAGAAGCCATGAGAAAAACAATATACCAATAAACATCAAAATAAACGAAGCTACGAGTGGCAATGCAATTTCTACCGTCTCTGATTTTTTGTTCTCTGTTTTGGCCAATAAGTAGAGCAGGATACCGGAAAGTAAGAAGGATAGCGCAGTAATAAATTTTATAGTAATAAAACTCGGACCAATACTTTTAAATATTGAAATATCAGAAACCCAGCCTATAACTACGAGGATACCAGCGCCAGAAACAAAACCTGCGATGACTTTAATTGTGTTATTTTTCATACATATATTAAAAGTAAGTAATTTTAATAAATTATTTTAAATAACTTCTCACTTTTGCCACCATTTCTTGAATCGAAATATCTGACTTGACGAAATAATCTTTTGCACCCAACTTCAGTGTTTTTTCTATATCTATGTCTTGGCTCAAATTAGTCATAACTAAAATAGGAAACCCTTGCAGTTCTTTATTCGCTTGAATTTCATTTAATACATCAAAGCCAGTATTAACCGGCATCATGAGATCAAGCAAAAAAACGTCTGGTTTCCTTCTTCGAATCGCCTCGAGCGCGAGCTGTCCATTCTCGGCCACTTCTACGTCGAACCCTTCGCTTACCAACTTGTTTTGATAAACATTGCCATACGCCTTATCGTCTTCAGCAACTAAAATAAAATTTTTACTCATATGGTTACTTGCATATTTAATTAATACTACGAGCTCGGCAGCTCAACAAAAAACGTTGTGCCTTTGTTCTCTACCGTCTCAAGCCAAATTTTTCCTCCCCAAAGTTCTACAAAGAATTTTACCACAAATAAACCGAGACCTGAGCCCTCTGTATTCATTTGAATAGCATTCGACGCTCGATAAAATTTCTCGAAAAGCTTTTGTTGGTCTGCGCTTGGAATTCCAACGCCAGTATCGACAATCCGTATGAGTGTTTTTTGCTCTTTTGTACTACAAAAAACCTCTACGCTACTATGCTCATGACTATACTTCACTGCATTGGTCAACAGATTTTGCATAACTTGGTAAAAGTTTTTGGAGTCAACTTTTGCCATGACTGCACCTTCGCTATGCATACGAATTGTGATTTTCTTATGATCGGTTTCAGATACTAGATCAGTAATGACTGATTGTACCAATGGGATACAATCAAGAATCTGGGGCGAATCTTTAATTTTCCCTTGATTAATACGAGAAACATTGAGCAGATCATTGACTAATGCAATCAATCGTAAATCACTCTTGTAGACCAATTCTATAGTAGAGGCTATATTTTCTGGCAACTTCTTTGCTTCATCTGCAATCATTTCAAGATTCCAACGCATGCCACCAAGTGGTGTTTTTAATTGATGAGAGGCAATAGACAAGAATTCATCTTTGGATCTTTCAAGGTCTCTCTCTTTGGTAACATCACGAAACACCACTACACACCCCACAACAATGCCATGTTCATCCTTAATGGGTGCAGCACTGTCAGCTACTGAGATGCGTGTGCCACTTTTCGTGACTATCTCTGTGTGATTTGCCATTTCCTGAACAAGGCCGGTTTCCATACAGTCTTTTATGAAAAGATTATTCACCTTATCTCCCCCCTCAAAAACAAAGTGGAGGATGTCGCTGTATTTTTTTCCTATCGCCTCACTTTGAGAAAAACCACATATTTTTTCTGCAGCAGCATTGAAAACTACAATCTGAAGATCAGCATCTACAACCAGCAAACCATCGCCAACACTGGAAAGAATAATTTCATCCTTTTCTTTTGCGAGCTTTAATTTCAGATATGAAGCCTGCAACTCTCCCGTCATGGTATTGAAAGCTTCTGCAAGAAGTCCCACTTCATCTCTCGAAGAAACCTCGGCTTGTACACTCAAATCACCCGCAGCAATCTTTTTTGATGTTTCGGCAAGGGCATTAATAGGTTTAACTACGAGGATAAAGATGAGAAACAATATATACACAGAACCAATAATTAAAATTGGTATCAAGACAAGGAGAATATTGAAGGCGGTAGATCGAGCAGAAGCAAAGGCTATACTCGCGGGAACCTCGATTTCTAGAGACCAGCCATTACCTTTGTAAGAAAGATAACCGAGTTCAGGCACGGTAGAAATAAGCAGCTCCTTGCTATTTTCTATTGTAGCATTAGTAAGAGTACGTCCAGCTACAGTGTCAGCCATACGTGGCTCACTTAAATGACTGAGACTAAATAAATCTTTTTTGTCTCGTTTATCGCTCGATACAATCAACTGACCTTTATTATTATGCATACGGCTAACACGAGATTCATCATGACCGATGATATCCTGGAGTACTGCCCAGGACATTTGACCAATAGCAACGCCAACGATACGGCCATCCGACATACTGTCATCTATTACAGGAGCAGCGAAAATAAGACTTGGTTTACCACTTGCCTCAGCGATCAGCGCATCAGAATAATATGGCATACCAGTGGCCATAACTTGTTTAAAAGCTTCCAACTCA
The DNA here is from genome assembly GCA_046599035.1 of Parcubacteria group bacterium. Taxonomy (GTDB): domain Bacteria; phylum Patescibacteriota; class Minisyncoccia; order Phycocordibacterales; family DATDWN01; genus UBA910. The sequence goes on from JBKJHK010000018.1 coordinate 9,968, forward strand.
GGAGCATGTTGTTCCCGTATACCAGTCGTCTCATTTTTATCAAGGGTTACTCGCAACAATCCTTTTGTGTCCAATATTGTTAACAAATCCCATGGCCCGGTTGTATCTGAAAAACTACGGAGTCTTTCATCTGCGATCGCCTGAGAACCCCCTCTTGAAATTAACTCAATAAAAGGGGTGGATCCGCTAATGGTTTGAATATCGAGGTAGCGCTCAAAGAGAAACCTGTCTACTTTATCCACAGTCTCAATCGCCAAAAGTTGTTGAGCGTCCCCAGCAGTATCCTGCAAAGCCTTATGAGTTGAGGAGTAGATAAACAAGCCACCAACAAAAAGAATTGCTACCGTAGAGAAGAAAAGAGAGATTGATATCTTAGTACTAAGTTTCATTAAAACTATCGAGTTACGCTAATCGTAGCCCCTTGCTCTGCGCTCGGTGCAGATACCGTGATCCTGTTATTGACTGATTTTAAAATAGTATAGCCTGCACTGTTGGTGCTTGCGCCAGTTGGATCAAACGGGATAGAGGTCAAGTATTTTTCACTTGTAGTTATAACAGACAAGTCAATGAGACCTGAACACGACCCTCCTGTCTTACACACTGCAGTCGATGTAGAGGTAATGTTCGACGGAAGTGTTCCGGAATCAACTGAATACTGGTATACCGCATTCAAAATAGTATTCACATCAGCACGACGTTGAGCGTTTCTGGTGTCACCAAGTTGCTTGTTAGGGTTGATTGCGAGAATAACGATACCTGCGAGGATGGCGATGGCAGCAACT
>JBKJHK010000050.1:0-13137 GCA_046599035.1 Parcubacteria group bacterium
GGGGTTTTGTTTTTGTCATTTTTTAGTATATACCGTTATCGTCGTATAACCTTCACAATAGCAATGAGTACGATAGCACCAAGGAGTGCTACGAGAAAGCTGTAGAGGTTAAACCCAGTAGTTCCTGCTTGGCCAAAAGATGTCATAATCCACCCTCCAATAACTGCTCCTATGACACCTACTACAATATTGAGTAACGAACCTTGTTCAGCATCTGTATTCATAATGAGTGATGCAATCCAGCCAACAAGTGCTCCGAAAATTATCCATAGTATGAATCCCATATATTTTTAGTTAATTATAAATTTAATTATTTAAGTATAACACTCTTTACTATTTTTGATACTCTCGTATCTCCTGTGCATTATGATCTTTAAATAGACCCATAACGTCTGCATCATCTGACTTTACAATAACCAATGCCTCACCTTTCTGTATATGTTTTTCGTAAAGAGCTGCATCATCTGAAGAAATACCAAGTTGACTGAGTGCTCCGAGAAGTCCTCCTGCAGCGGCCCCTGTAGCTGCGGCCGCTACTGTCGTCGCTGCTGCGCCAGTGAAACCAAGTGCAGCTGCTAGTGGACCTGCCACAAATAAAGTGCCGATTCCGGGTAAGATACCGTTGGCAACCACCAGACCAGCGATAGTGCCGAGCACAGCCCCCGTAGTAGCCCCTGCTATTGCACCACTTCCGATCTTGTCTCCTGTTTGACTGTCTCTCATGTCGCCCTCATGATCTGTGTAGACACAGGAGATATCTGTATCATTCACCCCATGCTCCTTCAGTTTATTGATGGCAACTTCTGCCTTATATCTATTTTGAAATACACCACTTGTTATTGTTGTCATATTTTTTATATAGTATGTTATGACCTGCAGTGATAATGTATTAGATATATTTAATCTAATTTTAATATTATAGTCCTTCTGTTTTATATGTCAACACTTTTCGAAAAAACTGTTGATAACTTTTTTATATGCCCTGTTTTCAAAATATACGCATTAGGTAGAATGTGCATATGATGTTAATTTTATATGAATGTGAAACAGTATTTTTCTTTGCTTGATTTTGTGCGATTTTTTGCTGCTTTCTGGGTAATGAATTTTCATTATTTTTTTGTGGCAACTTTATCGAGTGATATACACTGGTATCGCTATGGAAATCTAGGTGTACAGCTGTTTTTTATAATCAGCGGATTTGTCATTATTCACTCTCTTCAAGAAAAAAATATTGGGGAATTTGCAAAAAACCGCTTTATTAGAATTTTCCCGCTTTTTTGGATACTGTGCACAGCCACGTTTCTCTTGGTTTTGGTTGTGCCCAACATATATAACTTTCATATAAGCGAGTATTTCATAAACATGACCATGTTTGCAGATATAATAAATGAAGCGAGTCACAACAACTTGCGTCTCATAGATGCATCATACTGGACACTCACCGTTGAACTTATCTTTTATATTGCTATTGGTGCATTTACGTACTTTTTTTCACAAAAAAGAATTCGATATTTTTTATTTATATGGCTAATAATCAGTGTTTTGGCGTTTATCTATAAAGTAAACGAGGATTTTTACGTTAAGTTATTCCTAGTCAGACATGCATCATATTTTATCTTCGGAGGTTCGCTTGCTCTCATAACAATCAAACAAGCCAGAAATCTTTTTGAGAAATATTTTGATTGGACACTACTTTTACTCAGTGCACTGTATTCTATCTATATTCACCCAATAGCCCTACCTCCCTATGCAAATGTAAATCCGTTAGATCAAGAAATAATAACAGGGCTCCTTATCAGTTTTTTTATAGGAGTTTCTGCACTTGTTTATGTATCAAAATATGTAACCAATAAAAATACAATCAAAATATTGGCCGTACTGGGTGGAATTTCTTACCCTTTGTATCTTCTACACCAGACAATAGGAAATGTTTTAATGCGGTATCTCACCGTAAGGTTTGATATTCCTTGGAATCATTTTGCGACTGGTTTTGAAGTATTTATTTTGATAGTGGCATATTTTCTTTATATACAAGACAAAAAAATGCGTATGTGGTTAAAAAAACAAATTCTAACGTCTGTACAATAAACCGAGGCGACGTAAAGCTAATTACTACCACTTCCAGAATAATATAAGAGGTTTGGTGATTAATTTCTTTATGAAGTCTACGAGAGTGCCTCCTATACTTACGACATTCGCCATGAGCCTTGAAGTTGCTTTCTTATTTTCTGGACCTGTCTTTCCAACCACATCTTTTCCCGTAGAAGTTCCTGTTCCATCTTTAATAAGGTCTTCAATCTTCATGAAAGGATCTTTGCCTGTATCAATATATGTATCATTACTCGATTTTGACGGAGTAGAAAGAGATTCTTTTTTAAGTGCTAACAAGAATGCTCGATATGTATCAATCTCTATTTGCTCCTGAGGAGTTACAGGAAAGGCAAACTTACAATATATTTCGTTTACTTTTTTCTTAGTAAGAATATATGTGAAATCTGTAGAATCTGTATGTCCCCACGGAGTCAACACATCATCTTTATATCGAAGTTGAAATACATCGACAGCTTGGATGGTCGTTTCATCATAGATACCGTTCACAGGAAGACCAGTGAATCCTTCAAGATCTCGCAGGAATACCTGTAACTTCTTTACTTCATTTGGATTATTATTCCATCCTCTCTTGAGCCAGTCATGAAGGTAGTAACATGAGGTTGCATTGCCTCCATTTGAGACAATGGGTCCGTTACCTCCCCAAGAAGAGCCCCCACCCCCTCCATATGACCCTGTGATTGGGCCATTACCTCCACCACCGCCACCACCAGATCCCCCACCACCTCCGCCTGTGGATGGTATGGTAACCATAATATCAACAGTACTCGTATTATTTTGTGGAACAGGATCATTTTGAGAACCAGTCACTACAGCAGAGTTAGTAATTTTTTGTCCCTCTGTACCTGGTTTAATTTTGACAATAAGTGTAAGTACCGTAGACGATCCATTTGCAAGGTTGCCGATCGTCCATACACTCGTCGTGGTTGAGTACACTCCAAGAGTAGATGTGGCTGATAGGAATTCGAGATTTGTCGATAAAATATCAGTAAGGGAAACATTGGTTGCAAGATCCGGTCCTGCATTTGAAATCGTAATAGTATAGGTAACCGTATCCCCTACCACTGCAGAAGTTTTGTCCACAGTCTTTACCACACCGAGATTTGCAGATGGTAAACTTCCTCCTCCACCGCCTCCCCCAGGATTTGTAGTAGTCGCGTTGTTATATGTTGCAAGAAGTACCAGTGTTCGCTCTCGTCGATTTTCATTAAGAGAGATAGATCCATCAGAATTCATATTGAATGAAGTCGTACTTGCGATACTGTAAGGAAACAGATCGAATATGTTATTTACAGATTGTGTCTCTCCGTCATTATATTTTGGAGCATTCCATAGAGATCCATTTACACCAAGCTCTGAATAGTAGTAGGTACCTAGGGAAAGATTATCGTATGTTACACAGTCTGCATCATTTATTGAAGATGTGATACGAGTATTTGGAGAGAACGAACCTGCAGACCACGTCTTGGTTGCAATTGTAGAAGAAGAGAATGTGGTCGATGAAGCAAGCTTCAAACTAAATGTTCCAGCGGGCAAGCCTGCGGATGATGTGGCAATAATATTTTGATTATTTGCAAAGACAATACATGCTTTTATTTTTCCGGTTATTGGTCCTCCTGTATGTGTTGATACTACATTTACTTTTCGTACAACAGGGTGAGCTTTCTCTCCATCTGAGTCAGTAACATTGTAGGTGACCGTATATGTTCCTATTACAGATGTGTTGACTGTACTTGTAGCAACAATTGCAGATGTAATATCTCCATCCTCATCATCAAATGCAGTTGCTCCGGGATCAATATATGCTTCTCCCACATTTACAATTGCTGGATTTGCACCGATGAGAGTGATAACGGGAGCGTGATTGATCAAAGGTATAGACAGGCACCTTACACTTACATTATCTAGAAACAATCCCTCCCGGTTATCTCCATGTGAATCCAAATCATCAACAAAAGAAATACGAGTTGGGCTAGATGTAGCAGTAAATGTATATGAATGTTTTACCCACACTGTATCGTCACTTGGAATTGCGGAAAGATGCTCGATTACCTCACCGTTAATATATACAGTTGCATTATTTTGCTCTGGTTGTGTATCAGGGTGTCCTGAAGTCCAAAATGTTACGGTGTATGTGCCACCAGGTATTGTTTGAAGATCTTGGTAAATAGTATGTGTTGGTCCAAGTTCAATTTCAGTATATTGGTTTCCTGTATATGCGGACCATGCTCCAGAAAACAAACTTGAAACTAATTCAAAACCATCTGGATGAGAGTCAGTTGATAACCATCCGAGTCCTTCTGTATCAAAAGGAAACTTTTGAAAAGAATGGGGATAATTATTAACAATCGGGTACTCAAAGTCACCATTTTCAATTAATTCACAGAGGACAGGACATGTACTTCCATCTTCACTAATATTGAATGTTCGGGTAACAACAGGTGCAGCATTGTAATATGTATTTCCATCTTGATGCGCTGTAATCGAACAATCACCTTCATTTAGTAAATGCACACTATTACCTGAAACAGAACATCCACCAGTTGCAGTATATCTAATCGGAAGATGAGATGTGGAAGTAGCAATTACAAGGAAATCTGGATCACCTAAAATTTTATCTGGAATGGCACCGAAAACAATAGCCTGATTCGCTTTATCGGGATCAACAAATGCAGAAGCAAGCTCGTATTCGCAGGTGACCACTGTCGAACGATCAATATTTGAGATCTCCACTGTGAAATATGATACTCCCACAAAGGTTGTTGTACCGGTGATTATTCCAGTAGAAGTATTTAAACTAAGACCGTCAGGCAAATTTCCTGATACTATTTTCCATGTAAGATGTTCAAAACTTCGTGAAGAATGTGCACTAATCGTCTCCTCATAAGACTGTCCCACGGTGTACGGCAAGAGCTCAGTTGTGTCGATTGTAATCACAGAGGGAGCTGCTGTTTCTTGGGGGGTTGCACATGCTGGATTATTTTCATTTGCAATCAGTGCACACGCTCCTGTGTGCGTGGTAACCACAGTTACATTGTGTAATTTTAAATAATCTACAACCATCTGAAGGGTTTCTGGTGTAGTCGAATACGGATTATGATACGGTGCATTTACATCATAAGGCTCTACTCCATGAAATTCCAAAACGAGCCATAATTTATTTGCAATCGTCACATCCAATCGAGGTTTTATAACTTTTGCAAAATAATCAGCGGGTGTAGTTGTCGTTGCAATTACTTGCTGCATTTTTAGAGCATACGGATCTGAATTTCGAAGGTTATATCCTGGATCAACAGTTCTTCCTGCTATATAACCCTTTGATTTAAGAATGTCCTTTACATTTTGATTATATCCACCATACGGATACGCGAGTGTATCAACTGAGGGTATGCCCATATCTTTAATAACCTGAGTCGCCTGCTCTATCTCCTGTGTAGTGGTCAGAGGATCGGGAGAATTAGCAATCTCTCCATCAGGACAAAGATTGGTTGCTAAATTACAGTGAGTGGCTGTATGGTTCGATATTTCACCTCCAATTCGATTGAGGGCGAGCACTTCTTCTCGAGTCATGTAATTATTGCTCGAGTCGATGGAAGTTGACGTACCCATGATTTCAGCATTCAGCATGGCGTTTGTTACTACATAGTGCGTAGAAGGTATTCCTGCAGCCTTTAGAATTGAAAGAGCATAATCATAATCAGTTTGATTTCCATCATCAAAAGTAAGACTTACCAAAGCCTCAGAAAATGGTGCAGGATCCGCTGTATATATAAGGCTTGGATTTGCAATAATCAGGGACCCTACATTATTCAACACATGATACACACGGACAGAGGTTGCTCCAGGAACAGCAATAAAGGTAGTACTTGCAGTTGTCCATACTCCCCCACTTGAAAAAGTCTCACCAATATTCACATAGACATTTATACCTTCGGCAGTTGTAAATTCAGCCTCGATAAACCCCGGAGCAGTAGCGACAAAAGATTCATTGTACTGATACTGAGCGAGTGGAGTAACGGTAGCAAATCCACCAAACCACACCGTAGCTCCACTTGTATAAGAACTCACATTTATTCCTAAAGCAGTTGTGCTAGCATTAGGACCAAGCGCAGGGTAAGTAGAGGAAGCAATGTTGATTCCATTAGTAGAAAAATACCAATTCAAAGGCACAGGAATCGCTGTATCTGCAGGATTTTTTATAAAACTTGGATTAGGAACTAAATTTACCGTCTCTGCAAAAAGGCTATGCACAGGCATACATACTGAAATAAGTAGAATTATTACGTAGATTATACTATTTAAAAGTATTTTTTGAAGATTCATTATAGGTATTATCGGCTAATTGAATACTATATATTCAGCTTATTTCATTATTACTGTACGTGTCAAGAAATATACATCAAATTTTAATGTTTTTACAAAACAAATTAGTAAAAAAATGTATAGATGTCCCTTAGTTAATTAAAGTAGCTTTTGTTCTCGGTAAATATTTATAAAGGACATTTGGATGTCCTTTATGTTTAATTATTCAATTAAACATGTTTTATTTATATGTCAATTTCTATTATAATTAGAAATTATAATTTTAAAAAAATATCTAGACAAAAATATATCAACATGGTAGTTTGAAAAAAGTTAAACGTACATTGAAAGGAGGTTCTCATGCGAGTAAATTTGATAGCACTCATTCCCGCTTATAACGAGGAAACAGTTATCCGTAAAACACTTGAAAGTGTTTTACGGGGAGCAATTTCACCGACAGACATCTATCTCATGGATGATGGGTCAACAGATCGTACAGGAGAGATTGCTCGAACGTACGGCATTGTTGTTATTTCAAATCCGGAGAACATAGGAAAAGCTCGGGGGGTGACTCGTGCCTTAGAGATTATTTTTGTTCACAGAAAAGATGTGACGCATGTCAGTTTCTTAGATGCTGATACCCTTATCGACCCGCAATATTTCACAATTGTGAGATCAAGACTCAACGTCGATCTGAAAGAATGGGAGAAGGTTCAAAAAAGTAAAAGGTCACATAGTCTTCCCATAGCAGTACTGTGTGGAAATCCTAAAAGCATACGGCACAACTGGCTCACCGCTTATCGAGCGTATCAGTACTTTTTGTCAGATGTGATCCATAAACCAGGTCAGTCAAAATTAAAGTCCATAACCGTAGCACCAGGATGTGCATCAACTTATTCTGTAGAAATACTGAAAAAGATACAGTGGCAAGATGATACTCGAGCGGAAGATATGGATGCGACTATCCAAGTTGCATTGCTCGGGGCAAAAATTATCTATGAAAAAAGGGCTGTGGTATACACTCAAGATCCAGCAAATCTGAAAGATTATATCGGTCAGGTTGGAGGACGGTGGTATACGGGAGCGTGGCAGATCATGAATAAATATGGACTCTTATGGAAGGGTTATACGGCCATCCATTGGGAATGTAGGATTTCCATGATATTGGAGTCGATGGTGCTACTCGTATCATTTTGGTACGGGTATCATCATCCAGTAAATTTTCTAAAAGGAGTACTGATATCTCTTCTTTTTACTTTTACATTAGCTCTCGTAGCATCCATCAAAGAGAACAGGCCAGATATTGTATTGTTTTGCCCCCTGTATCCCCTGATGTTTCTACTTGACTTCAGTCTTTGTATGAAGACATCGATTCATCTGTTCATTGGACCAAAGAGTCGAAAACCTTGGTATAAAGTAGAGCGATACGAACTACCGAGTATAAAGTAACAATCAAACACAATGACGCGTGCAGCAATGCACGCGTCTTATTTTTTTGATATAGAAAAGGGGGCCGCACATTGTGCGGCCCCCATTACCTCATTTACGAGGCGGTTTATACAACTCACGTGCCTTTTTGGGACCGTCGCGAGCATACACATCGAGGAACATGATCCAGGCTAGCTCCTTTTTGAGGCCTGGATCCTTCATGACGTCCTGCACAGAAAGATCCGTGCAGGCGTCCGTGATTGCGAGAACCGATTTTACCTGGTCCTCTGTCGGTGTAGATTCGAGCCGATCGAAATCAGCCCGAAGAGCTACCGTCTTTGTTGCAAGTGAGGGGTTGTCCCTCACGATTTTGTTTTGCGTTGCTGTGAGAACTCGTTGAGTTCCCAACCGATCTCCCACACCTGGGTTGCTGCTTACTTGCGACGCGAAGCCTGCAAGTCCGAGAGCCCCCACAAGAATAGGATGTAGAATTGCGAGATGGAGGATCGACGAGCATCCTCCGGCCAATCCGTACATTTTTTACCTCCTATTTCAAGCGCCAACCTGTCCAAATATTAACTCGAACTGTTGGGCCACATGCCCTACTTCCTAATCCTCCGACAGACCCGATGCCTGCGCCTCTATATTGCTTGGCGCATTCATAGCCACCGGATACATCAAAGGAAGAGGTTTTTGTTGGTATGACGATTTTAAGGCCACCACCATACACAACGCGATTGTTCCACCGATTTTTATCAGTGTCTCCCCCTGCCTGTAAAGTGCCTTGGGGAATAAATGATACTCTGCCGATCTTGACCAAGGTAAAGCCTTGTTCAATACGGCCGAGACCAATTACATTGTTTCTCTCGTACGGAGAAATGTTCCCAATGGTGAACCAGGTTGAACCTGGCAATCCACTGAAAAACTTCTTCTCCGACGATCGTGATGTCGGCTGATCCCAGCCGAACCACTGACTGTAGTAGCCGATCGGCGCACTTTTCTGCGTCGAGCTACTACCTTTAACTCCAGCCCTCCTTTCTACAGCATAAGCCCCTCCAACCATTATCATACCATGGTCAAAAGAACGAACGAGTCGTAGTCCTGCCTCTGCCTCGACACGGTTATTCCAAGAATACCCTTTAGTATCCTTTACCGCATTCACGGCGATGTAAGGCATGAGATTAATCTTGCCTATCCTTCCAATTACGACCCCTTGGTCGACATGGAAGTAATTGGCCCAATTTCCTCTTTCTACTGGCGTAGTAAGCGCAGTATTCCAAAGGGATCCAGGAGCGACCAGGGGAGGTGGCAGTATTAATACTGGCGGAGGAGGCATAACCTTTGCTTCTGGTTCTGGCTGTCTAGCTGGAGGCGGAGGCGGTGCGGGTGCCGGAGTAGGTACCGCTGGTTGTGCAGTTTGCACATTCACGTTCTGCTCCACCCTTATCTGCACAGCTGGTGCAGGTTGTGGTGGAGTTACTTGAACCTGTAGTCCTGCGGGTGCAGGTACTGGCGCTGGACAAGGTGCTGCAGCCGGACAAACTGGTGCAGGCGCCGGAGTTGGTTTTGAGACCCGCTCCTTCACCACTTTTTTCACCATTGTCAGTCTTGGCATCATTGCCTCAGGCTTTATGGGCTCGAGATCACAGATAGAACATGGAATGGTGAGCTCATCACCAATCTGGATCAGGTTCGGATTCTTGATCTTATTCTTCTCAACAATCAGAGGATATAAATACCCCCTGTTGCCATATTGCTTCGAAGCAATCTTCCAAAGCGAATCACCAGCAACTACTGTGTAGTTGCGGTCTTTGCACTTACCTTCTGAAGCTTCAACCTTGGGTTGTGTTTGCGCCTGTGGCGCTGGTGCTGGCTTTTTCGTGTGTTCCACGAACCAACCAGAAAAACCGATAATGCTCAGTACTACGAGCACTGGGTAAGCAATCAAATGCTTGGTTCCCATTTTCTTTTCCTCTCCGAAAGTTCAGCAAAGGACACGGTCGTTTTATATCAACCACTCTCATGCAGACGTCCCTTTTTACAGGCGACGAATCACTAAATGGATACTATGAAGCGATCGCAGTCTCCTGCACCTTCAAATACTTGATTGTATACTTAAAGCAGACGTCCCCTTTTACGGGCGGCGAATCTTCACAGTACGAATTAAATATTAAAAAGTATTGATACTTTCATTCCTTTTTTTGATTTTTGACTTTTCGAAATACTTTTATAATCTATTAAACGTTAATTATTATGACGCATCAGAAAGGTGGGTGGCATCGAAGACGCCACCCCTTTTTCTCAACTTGCAAAGGTTTTTTGTTTAGCAAGGAGGAGTGTTGCTCCTGATTGCCTTCTTTTATCCCAGGCTGATTTAACACTGGGATCATTCCCTTCAAAATGCACCAGTGGAGCCATGCCTGGTCGAAGATGAGCCGTGCAGTTAAGTTTGCCTTCTTTTAAGACGAGAAGAAATGGCACTTGTCTTATCCCATTATTCCTCGCCGAAAACGTTGTGAGTGCTAGAATATCTGGGTCCACAAGCACTTCTGTATGAGGTTCGTTTGCAACCAAAGCAATCCTGGTTCGATTTTCTACTGGAACAGATGTTTCAGTAAAGACATGTTTCATTTGTGGTTTTTTAAGCCAAATGAGTAAAATTGCAACGGACAGGAAAAGAAAGGAAGCCAAAATAACAGAAAGGGCTTCTGTTCTGGTTTTTTCACTCTCTTTTTTCGCCGCCGCCGTATGAGCCATGATTTCACTTTGAATTTTCAGTGCCTCTGCAGCGCTCTCTTTTTCCCGTTTTTCTTGCTCCTGCTTACTTCTTTGGAGAGCTTTTTTCTCAACCTCTCCAAGTGCTTTCATGACTTTCTTCGTTGCTTCATTGGTAGCCTTTTCTACGTCTTCTCGAGACGCTGGCGTTTTGGTCTCTGTGGGATCGCTCGGATTCTGGGCCAAAAGGCCGAAACCAGCGAGTACTAAAAAAATAACAACTCTTGCCATCTTTCTCTACCTTCCTTTCTTTATTGCGTTTTTGTCAAAGGACAAAAAACGTTATCAAATTCAATCTTCGACTATACTATAATACATACATATACTTGTCTAGTGACTTATACACCTAAAACTAATATAATTTTAATATAAAATTTAACCTCAACTAAATATTTTAACGATGAATACAGCCAGCCCAGCAACATGGGCGACGTTTACCTTTTATTAACTCTTCTATTGCTCTTTTAATATGGTGTTTTCGTGTTTCCTCTTTTTTCACAGAGATAATCCAGCATATCCATTCATTGCGCGCGAGTGGAGTAATACCCTCCCATGCCACTTTCGCCTTTGGAGTAACGGAGAGGGCTTTCTGCAAATCGCCCGGCATCGTATGAGGTATCGTGATGTTGGTTTCTTTTTTACTCATATAATCCAATGGTATCAGATTTTAAAGAAAACACCCCGGGTAATTTGGGATGTTTTCTAAGATCTTGGACAGGCTCTAAGTTTTACTTCTCTTTTACTTCTCTCGCTTACACCACTTCTTCATTATCAAGCTTGGCTGCAGCTTCTGGAGTAGAGACTGTCTTTCCCATGAGAAACAGCTTGATAATACCCAACGCTATTATCCAGTAAACGAACATTGCAAGAATCGTTGTCCATTCGAGAACGCTTCCGGATACTTGTGTGATCCTAAAAACGTTTAAAAATGGAGCCGCAAAGAAATGTGTGATTCCGTAGATAAAACTAGTAAAACCTGCACCTGGATTTGCCCCAAGTAATTTTAAAACAAATCTAAATGCAAGTAGTATTTCAATAAGTCCTAATATGTACCACACTACCTGAGTACCTCGGTACAGTGGTTTTGTGCTTCGAGATGTATATGATGAATCCATATATTATGTATAATAATTATTAAATACCTCATATTAATGATACATTAAACACAAACCTGTTTCAATGATTGCGCTGCTTGTAGAGATTGATACTATTACTACAGAGACTTTGGCGGGTCTTTATGTATATTTATATGCTAAAATAGGAATATGAAAAAGACGTTTACTGCACATATCTCTTCCCTCTTTCCTCTTGCATTCGGGTGGATTGCTCTCCTTATTGTGGGAGGCAGTGCTTTAGGATATGCATATTATCGTACAGATACCACCCTCGAAAAGACGAGTCTGGAGCTTGCCTCGACCACAGAAGCTCTCAGCGCAACAGAAAACACACTCGAAGCTTCTCTTGCCTCGCTTGCGCTTACTCAGGATGAAAACAGTCATTTACGGGGCGACCTCGAGAGCGAGCAGACACGCAACAATTCATATGCAAATCAGCTTGCGAGTATTTCGTCCACAGTCGGCGATCTCTACAAACTCAGTCAAACAGACAAAGAGCTCCTGCAGAAATATTCAAATGTATATTTTTTGAATGAAAACTATATTCCTTCTGCACTCTCCGACATCGACAGTACCTTTCTCCAAAGAAAAGAGAAGTCTGAAAAGATACATGCGACGATCAGACCCTATCTTGAATCTCTCATTAAAGATGCTATCACATCTAACATTGATCTGACTGTACTTTCTGCATACCGCTCTTTCGGTACTCAGGCAACTCTCAAGACAAGTTATAAAATCCAATACGGCACGACCGCAGCAAACAGATTTTCAGCAGACCAAGGATACTCAGAACACCAGCTCGGAAGTACGGTAGATTTTACAACAAAAACTACCGGGGAAACACTCGCGAGTTTTGAAAAGACTCCTGCACACACCTGGCTCCTCTCAAATGCGCACCGCTATGGCTTTATACTCTCCTATCCTAAAGGAAACAAATTCTACCAATCAGAGCCGTGGCACTGGAGATTCGTCGGAGTGGAGCTTGCGACAAAACTATTTAATGAACATAAATATTTCTACGACCTCGACCAGCGAGAGATAAACACATATCTCATCAAGATATTCAATTAGAAAACTCCCCGCATTACGTGGGGAGTTTTCTAATCTCTATCATCTATATTCTATATATCTACTGAATCGGATTTCGGCCCTGTATGATTCTAACCAAGAACATAATAAGAGCGAGTACGAGTAGGACATGGATGAATCCTCCGATCGTATAAGAAGTAATGAGACCCAAAACCCATAATACCAAGAGTATAATTGCTATTGTTGTAAGCATGTTGTTATATATAAAATGTTAATACCAACCCTTTTAATATATCACCCTTATGATACAATTAAAAGTGTATTAAAAGTAATAAATTATCATTTTATTACAACAAACGAGAAGCGCGTGAATGAGTAA
>JBKJHK010000011.1:0-10005 GCA_046599035.1 Parcubacteria group bacterium
CCCTGCACCCAAGGGTTGCGCGGCAAGCCGCCGCGGTATTAAACCTTTTGTTCCAACTGCACTCGAACGCTATGAATGAGATTACTCATTCACGCGCTTCTCGTTTGTTGTAATAAATAATACTAATATCATCAGTAAATTGAAGATAATAGAGTTAAATAGTATTTAATTCTACTTAACAAAAAACCACCTCTAAAAAAGAGGTAGTTTCCGCGTGAAAATAGAATTATTTATTAATAAAATAATTTTACAAACCAACCCAATAAACTGAGCTTATTTTCATTGGTTTTAACGAAATCGTTGATTTTTTGTTGCTCTAGTGTTAGCGCATCAATCTGGCTTTGTAACGCAATTTTATGACCCAAAAACGACTCTAGAAGAGAAAAAGAGCATACTACTGACCCTCGGGTGGAACCACAGCATAAAAGACGAAAAACTCCATATTTATCAATGTATTTGGCTGGAACGCATCGAGAAAAAGAGAAAAGCTGTAGAAGAGGAAATAAATCGGGTGGAACCAGAAAATATGAGTCTGGGTAAAACAAAACAGACCCTTTCACAGGTCTGTCCAGTCTTGCGCGAGTGATGGGGCTCGAACCCACGACCTCGTCCGTGCACTGATCCACTATTTTCATAATGGCGTGGACTATATCTTTACCATAAGCATTTGCTCTTAGGTACTTCGGTATCTAGTCTCTACGGCGCCCTCTATCTGTCTTATGGTTATTAAAACAGTTAATAAGAGGTTCCCACGGTGTTCGCATATCCTTTGCAGGACTTAGCCTTCACCGTTATCCCAAAGAGTTTCAATGTATCATTTCGACACAAAGCTGCATGTTTGTCTACAGGGACGCGCTCTAACCAGCTGAGCTACACCCGCAATTTCTTATATTTCTCGAAGACATCTTTCTTCCGTTTAAGGAAGAGTTTCGACGAACCTAACCTATTATACATAAAATTGTATAATTTCAAAGAGTTTTCTGCTTTGTGTCGACGCCAGGATTTGCACCTGGGACCTCATCTTTATGAGTGATGTGCTCTAACTACCTGAGCTACGCCGACAATATATTAACTTTTAATGCCTTTATAAGGGCTCTCATTCTATACTTTAATTGAGAACTTTTGGAGACAATGAGGCGACAGACTCCGAAATAATTTTCGTAATTCTCATAAACCTTGGCTGTTTTTGTATTTACAAAATAAGGCTTTCTCATTTGCTCCTCTGGCAATATTAACAGATTTTTCCAAAAATTCAAGACCACCTTTATCCTCTTTTCATGGATCCTATTTATCTGAATTGAACAACCAAAATCTGGTTGTTTTTTCTTACTTGTTGCGGGGCCAGAATGTCTGGGAAACCCACGGTTTTCCCAATCCTTCCTCCACGGAAAACTCCCGTTTTCCGACCCTTTCCCAAATTCGTCACCCCTTTCCAAGTATAGAAAAAGCATCCTGACGGACGCTTTTTCTATACTTGTTGCGGGGCCACGAATTGCACGTGGGCCTGAAGGTTATGAGCCTTCCGAGATACTACTTCTCTACCCCGCTATATTCACACTACATTCACACAAAAGACTATACCATAAAGATACACAAAAAGAAAGAATCTTTTTTGTTAGGAACTATACAAAAGCAAATTCTTTGAACACCTGTTCGTAAAGAGCAATCACCCTCTTCGCCTCTCTTTGAGAAAGCATAAACGCTGGGTCATGAGCGATCTGGTTTCTTACCTTATGCGCTTCCCATGCAAGGTCGAGTGTCGTGAAGTCACTCCTCTCCACACCCTTGAGCTTGTCTCCAATTGAATCCCCTCCCAGATTCATTGTATCCAAAAGTTCAGAGAGCATAATATCTGCTTCGATCACCGCGAGGCGCCATTCTGATTCATTGTAGGACTCCACATGGTTTATAACTCTATCCCATGATTTATTTATCGATAGAGGAGCATCGATTGGGTTTTCAGACATCTGGTAAAGCTTGCGGTGAGTATTTTTTCTAATTTGAGTCAGATTGTAGAGTACATATACAACTCCTCCCACAAGAACCGGTACAAGAAACCACAAGAGATACTTGAACCAACCAGCAATGTCGTAAAGCAAAAACATGAATCGCACAAAAAGTGAAGGAGTCGAATCAACCACAGCCATATCTTCTTCACTAACCCATCCATCTGGTTGCTTCAAGAAATCAATATACCAATAGTTAATCCCCCTCACCTGAACAGCACCTCTCAAAATATTACCCACAGCTCTTCTTTTTTGTGTACCAAGTTTATCTTCTCCAGGAGTGTCAAATACATCTGTCTTCCCTGCTGTTACGAGTGCGGATTCGCCGATCGGGTTTAGTACTGCTGCAAAAGGACGACTATACGAGTCTATGAGATGCTCCATACTTAAACCACTTCGTCCTGTTCCTCCTATAAAATTGGTAACTGAAGTTAGTACACCACCGAGAACTGTCATGCCAATAAACATCATAAACAAAAGACCTGCGATTTCACGTCCAGGATTTGACTCTGGTGCAGGCGCATCTGCCTTTGGCTTTGCATCAGCCTTTATGTCACCTTTGGGCTTATCGTCTTTTGGTTTTTCATCAGCCATTTGGAATAGAAGTTAGATGTTAGAAGTAAGAAGTTAGAGAATAGATATATTATACAAGAGTTTTAGATTGGAGTGAAGAAAATTCTACTATTCTCCAAGAAAATCTTTCCCTGCTTTAAAGAGGTTTGATTCGGCCATATGCGGGGCCATAAGCTGAATACCCAGTGGTAAAGACTCCTTACCAGGACGAATAATAGTACCTCCTGATGGCAATGAGATTGCTGGAATTCCCACAATATTTGCAGTTACGGTAAATACATCAGCAAGGTAAGCAGAAAGAGGATCTTCCTTTTCACCAATTTTCCATGCAGGGGCAGGAGTGGTGGGAGTGAGGATCAAATCAACAGACTGGAATGCTTCTTCAAATTCTTTTTGAATCAATCTACGAGCAGTCTGTGCTTTACCATAGTAGGCATCGTAGTAACCAGTTGACAGTACATAGGTTCCTAAAAGAATTCTCCGTCTCACCTCTTTTCCAAATCCTTGTCCTCGAGTTTTTTCATAATCTTCGAGTAAATTTTTTCCATCCACATGGAAACCATATTTTACACCATCAAAACGAGCCATGTTTGAAGATACTTCTGCGGGCATAAGAATATAATACACCGCAAGAGCAAGGTTTACATGTGGAAGTGAAATATCTTTAATTGTATACCCGAGACTTTTAAATTTTTCAACTGAGAATTTAAAATTTTCTTTGACTGACTCATGAATCCCTTCTTGCAAAAGAAGGTCCCATGGCACACCAAGAGTCAGCTTTTTTTGATACGTTTTTTGTGGATATATTTTTTCATCTACCGTCGTACTATCGAGTGTGTCGACTCCTTTTATTGCATTAAACAATATTTCTACGTCAGTCACTGTTTTTGCAATCGGTCCAATCACATCAAGAGAAGAACCCATCGCCATGAGCCCGTGCCGAGAAACAGATCCATATGTCGGCTTGAAGCCGACCACTCCACAAAAAGATGCGGGCTGTCGTACTGACCCTCCTGTATCTGACCCGAGAGATGCAAGTGCAAGTCCACCGGAAACAGCTGCCGCAGATCCTCCACTTGAACCTCCAGCTACATAATCCATATCAATAGGATTTTTTGTTACACCATACGCAGAATTTTCAGTCGAACCTCCCATCGCAAACTCATCCATGTTTGCACGGCCAAGGAACACAGCTCCTTGTGCTTTTAGCTTCGATATTGCGGTCGCATCGTAGGGCGCAACATAATTCTCCAAGATCTTTGAGGAGGCGGTCACTTTTCTTCCTTTGATTAAAATATTGTCTTTGATTGCAAGCGGAATACCGAGCAGTGGAAATGACTCTCCATTTTGTATTCTCTTGTCTGCTTCCTCCGCTTGAGCAAGAACATCACTGTACACTTCAAGATACACATTCAGATCCGCATTCTTGTCAGAAATCTGTGCAAGATAATACTTTGCAAGCTCTACAGCGGTAATCTTACCGCTATCGAGTAACTCCCTGGCTTTATTGATTGTGAGATTTTTTAAGTCCATGATTGGTCATACTATGTCGCGCTTCGCTTATAAGTCTAATTGGTCAAAATTAGTCTTATAGAATTTTCTTAACTTCCAAGTAATTGCCGTCTCGTGCTGGTGCAAGAGAAAGGAGAGCTTCTGTGTATTCACCTGGAGTGTGCAGCACTTCGTCCTCTCGCATGACATTGCGAAGGAGTGGGAGTTCGGTAGCTAAAGAAGCGTCGAGGTTTTGGACTTGTCCGACGTAACCTAAAATAGAATCAATGTCCTTTGCCATTGATTCTTTCTCCGCTTCACTCACCTCCATTCGTGAAAGAAGCGAAAGTTTCTCTATATCTTCTCGACTGATCATACCCCTATACTACCGTATATATACAAATTGTAAAAGAAAATCCCTCAGACTCTGCCAAATAATGACAAGGGTCTGAGGGACAAAACTAAAGTATACGACGGTGACATGGGAAAATAAAACGGTTAAAAAAATAACTACACCAAGTCCCGTCATACGACAGGTCATACAGTTTCAACTCTTGTGCAGAATTTAAACTGGCAATTGCTGTTACAACAAAAAAATCGCTATTTACTTTTAACAGAAATAATGTAATATTTTTACCTGACTGCAGGTTAATCCAGTTATTTCTATCGCAAATAAAATTGATGATCTGTTCCTGTGTCAAGCATAGCCGATTAAGATCCCCTGTAAAAATCTGCGAAAACTTAGCATTTTGTATTAATTCATATTCCACCACCGGAAACTCCGGTGTTGCTACGGAATGAACTTCTTGTTGTAACAGTTTTAATCTATTATCCAAAACAATACTAGACATTTCTTTTGTATTTGCAAAAGTTATTTTTCCTGTTGTTTGATGGATAATTCTTGCCCCAACAAGACTGAGTACAGATGGAACTGTTGGTAATACCCATTCGTCTCTGGAGATTTGACTCAATCTCTCTAACCCCATAAAACTGCTCAGGTACATGGTGACTTCCTTTTCCTTTCAATTTTTATTTGACTTGTTTTGGCACAGCAGAGAAAACCCCTTATGAGGTACTTTCTGCTGTGGCAAATGCAAGGTTTAAATGAACTTTTTACTGATAATTTATACACTAATTAATACTACTTTGTCAATAGGCGCCATAAAATACCTTACAGTAGAGCCTTAGAACCTATCCTCTATCTAACCACAAAGACACCTTACAAAAACTTGTTTGCTTGTTATAAGCCTAAAATTTTGGCTGCAACTCGCAAATTTCTCGTCAACATACCTCGATATGCTTCCTCAAAATTTGTGATTTTCGCACAAAATTTTAAAATTATAACTAGGCATTAGATAGAGGACAGGTTCTTAAAATCCTCTTCAGATATAATTTTAACTCCTAATTCACGAGCTTTATCAAGTTTTGAACCAGCGGAGTCACCGGCGAGAACGTAGTCGGTCTCTTTTGATACAGATGAAGAGACATCTCCACCGAGGGTGCGGATTTTTTCTTTTGCTTCGTCGCGAGACATGGTTTGAAGTGTTCCTGTTAGTACAAAAGTTTTTCCTTTGAATTTCCCTTCTAACTTCTGACTTCTAACTTCTAACTGCACGTATTTCAGTAACTCATCTATCACCTTTATATTCTTTTTATCTTTGAAAAATTCTACAATAGAAGTTGCTACAATTGGACCGACACCTGAAATCTCCAGGAGCGCTTCTTCTGTAGCAGACCGAACACGATCAACTGTCTTAAAATGTTTTGCAATATCATGCGCCGTTTCTTCTCCTACTTGCGGAATTGAAAGTGAGATAAGAAAACGAGGGAGTGTGGTATGTCGCGCTTTTTCTATTGAAGCAAGTAAGTTATCGACTGACTTTTCTCCGAATCGTGGGAGTGAGACAAGGTCGCCTTTTTCCAATGTAAAAATATCTGCATAGTCTGAAATGAGCTCTGCATCCAAAAGCTGGTCCACAATCTTCGGACCCATATCTTCGATATTCAAGGCGCCTTTGGATGCGAAATAATAGAGCTTGCGCTTCTGCTGTTCAAACGAGTCTTTCACTACGCACCTCCATGCAGCCTGTCCGGGAATGCGTTCGATTGCACCGTCCCCTCCACACAGTGCCACATGTGTCGGCCATTTAAATGCTTTTTCTTTTCCTGTTCGAAGCTCGGTTACCACAGAAACAATATCTGGGATAACATCTCCTGCTTTCTGCAAGATCACCGTGTCCCCGATTCGTACATCGAGCCGTTTGATCTCGTCTTCATTATGAAGTGTTGCTCGCGAAACAGTCGAACCTGCCACAGAAACAGGACGCAAGTGTGCAACAGGTGTCACCACTCCCGTACGCCCGATCTGAAATGCAATATCCTCGACAACCGTAGTCACCTGCTCAGCAGGAAATTTAAAAGCAATTGCAAAACGTGGGGCTTTACCTGTATACCCTAAAACATCTTGATATTCTCTTTCATTTACCTTTACCACCACGCCGTCGAGCTGATAATCCTCTTTAGTATTCTTCTTCTGCCACACTTTCCAAAAAGAGATCACCTCGTCAATGTTTTTGCAAACTTTTGCATGAGTGTTTACCTTGAAACCGAGATCTTTCAAAAGTTCAAGCTCTGCATGTTGAGTTTTCGGTAACTCGCCGTCAAACTGAGCGAGGTCGTAAATGAAAGTCTGGAGCTTACGACTTGAAACAATCTTTGGGTCAAGCTGGCGAATCGTACCTGCGGCTACGTTCCGAGGATTTGCATACAAAGGCTCGCCCACCTTTTCACGTTCTCTGTTTAAAATCCCAAACTGTTTCTTTCCAAGCCAAACTTCACCTTCGACAATGCAGTTTACTTTCTTGCGAAGCACTAAAGGCACTGACTCGATTGTCTTTACATTCAAAGTCACATCTTCTCCGACTTCCCCGTTTCCTCGGGTGGCAGCAGAAAAAAGCACTCCCTCTCTGTATTCAAGGACAACCTTAAGTCCGTCTATCTTGAGCTCACACACATAAGACGAGCTCACTTTTTTACCAAAACTTTTTTCGAGTACTTTTTCTGTCCGAGTATTAAAATCTCTGATATCTTCCTCATTAAATGCATCATTAAAAGACCATTGAGGTATCACATGTTTGATCTTCTTAAACTCTGGCAACGGCTCGCCTGCTACTCGCTGGCTCGGAGAGTCTGGGGTGACAAGTTCTGGGTATTCTTTCTCGATCTTCACAAGTTCGTCTTTCAGAGAATCGAGCGCAGCTTCAGACATTTCCTGCGTGTCTAGCACATGATACAAATACCGATGGTGATTAATCGTTTCTTTGAGTTTCTCCAGTCTGTCGATTGTTTCTTGCGGAATATTTTTCATACGTTTATGAATTGCAGAGTCTATTAAACACTTAAGAAGCTTCAAAAATCAGTAGATTTCGCGAAGCAAGCGAGGCTTGTGACCAAAATGTACTAATGTACATTGCGGGAACAAACGGAGATTGCGACAAAGAAATATGCGATTTTTGGAGGTTCTTCTAGTAGGTTATGCGGATGGCGCGTTCAAGGCGGTTCCCCCCACTACAAGTATTATACCCTTTTGATTCTATTGTAGTATTGGTCCCAGTTTTAGTCACCGTTACAATTGCACAACTTGAGCCGACGGGAATTTGAAAAGTACTTATTCCTCCACCTGATCCTGCTGAACTTTTACCTACATGATCCCAGGTTGCTTGTCCATTAAACAACGTAAAGGCAATACCGTTTACTGTTTGTCCCTCAAGCCCAACAAGACTTGCAGGAACTTGCAAAGCTACCCAACCTCCAGGCATAGGTAATACTCCTCTGTAATAACGGCTAGCAGTACCAGGACTACCCCATCCTATACTGTCTGAGCCCCAATAGGCACGATGCTCCCAGCTCCCTCCAGAATTCCATTGCAACATCACTTCTGATGGTGGACTTGCGGGGTTTATGTAAATATAAGCAATTAAAATATCTCCTGTTGCTACAGGAAAAGAAGTGCCCGTAAAATAATGTTGATGCTCTCCAGATGTATCATTTGATTGGTGAGCTGATGTACCACTTTGAGGAGAAGGGTTAGCACCAACCCATGTCCAACTATCACCACCATCCGAAGATGGAGAAAAACCAGAAGGAAGAGCCGACCCGTCATCTAACCAAATAGTCTCAGAACCTCCTCCAGTAGACGTCACTGCATTCGACTGTCCGCCACAGGTTATACTCGAAGTGGGAGCACTCGAATCAAACGCAGAAGTTGGCCCATTTTTTACATCCCAATACATCGCACATTCTACACCACTATCCGCCACATAAAAAGCGAGGTGGGAATCTGCTCCACTTGTAGACAAGAGTAATTGCTTGAGTGCAAAATTGGTGGTTGCATACGCAATGATAATAAGCGTTCCTGTAAGCATAATGGAAGTAAAGAGCGCGTATCCTGATTGTAAATTTGGTCTGATCATAATCTAAAAATATATTATTCGGTCCAGTTCTTGAGCACAAGTGTCTGGGTATAACTTTTTGAAATATTTTGCGAAGTCCAAGAAACGGTAACTACAATCGAAGCTTCTGTCGTATTCAGCATTGTCAAAACCACCGATCGCTTGTACATAGTCGTTCCACCAGTCGTATATTGATATAAACCAGTGGTTGAATTGTACAGCAATGCCGGACATGACGCTGTGTTACCGGAACATGCAGTGATCGTATTATTATTAGGGACATCCACGTAGCATGCGGTTGTTACACATCGATCTGATATGCCTGTGAGCCACCCATAGGTCCCACCACTTCCAAGAGCAATAATATGCTGAATCGCATTTGAATCCCTCTTGTTTCTTACATACTCCAGTGCTTCGTCGGCGAGATGATACGCGACAATCTGGTCTTCTGAAAAGTTGGTCGCTTTGAGCGACTGTGATACTGCGGTAAAAGTTGCAAGTATTGCAATCGAAAGGATGGAGATAGCTACGAGTATCTCAACCAATGTAAATCCTGATTTTTTGGTGGTTGTGTAAGTCATATTGGATTAGATGTCGAGCTTACGCTGAGAGACGCCAGTCTCCAGATTGAAGGTTGACTGAGTAGCTGTCTTGGTTCCGACTGTACCTGAAAGAGACATTACCACTCGGGGCTGATTCACATCGGGCCATCCAGTGGAACCAAATACGTAAAATGTAAGCCGGGTAATATTTATCTCATTTGAAGTCACTGCATTAGCAGTACCCCCACCAACCTTTTTCATAATCTGTCCACCAGAAAGGCTGTACACGATACGTGCCCCATTTGAATCTTGCACTGTGAGTGAGGTGCTGCCAGTATCGCAGTCATTTACCAGAAATGCATCGGAAGTGGTACCGCAATAGAAGTTGGTTCCAAAGCGAATCGTGCGTGACATTGATTCAAGTGCAAAGTTTAAGTTATCCATCGCAGTTTTTTTTGTTTGAGATTTTTCATTTAAATTCAGAATACTCAGGATCGAACCGAGGCTGAGCGTCATAATGATGATGAATACTGAAAGAGACACCATGATCTCGATCAAGGTAAAACCTTTTTTTCCATCTGTATTTTTTAAAGGTCGTCGAAATATCATGGCATTGTATTTTGTATGGTGATGACTCCAGAAACTGTATCCGTGGTTACATACATAAGTGTACCCTTTTGACTGACAAGCTCGATGTACCCTGTCTTCCATGGACCAGGAATTTCGTTACCACTCGGATCAAATACCTTCACAACTGGTTCTGGATTTGGCCGAACGTATGTAAATACTAAGTATCTTATATTACTACCCGTAGAGCAGAGCAATACACCATTTGACAAATATGATGCGCAGAGACGGCTTATCTGTATCCCGCCCCGAAGGAGGATCTTTTCCCGACATTCATCTGTTCCTGTACACGGCAGAGTGCCATTGTATGCACGG
>JBKJHK010000016.1:0-7965 GCA_046599035.1 Parcubacteria group bacterium
TTCCTCAGCTTCAAGACCACCCTCACCAATATCAGCTTCGAGCGTTTCTTCTAGATCTTTTTTTAGTGTATCGTCTTTCATACGAGTGGATTATACTTGAAAATTGAGTAATCTCAAATACTTGACAACTCAACTATATATGTGTACAATATATTCAGGAGAATTTAAAATGACACTTGCACAAAAGATTGCTGATATTAAGACTCTTCTCGCTAAGCTCGACGAGGGTTGGGTGGGAAAAAAGCTTTTTGATAATGACGAAGTCGACTACGAATATCCTGACAGCCCCGATAAAGATATCGTAGTAAAACCATCCAAGGCGCCGAGCAATCGGCGCCTTTTGACTTGTAAAATATTCGAGTACTAGCCTTCAGACAACACCTTCACATAAGTTTTCTAGGGCCTTGCACAGTCCTTAGAGAATAACAACGGTACTCCGTTGATTAGTCTCTTGAAGGACGAGCAGTCCGCTAGCCCACCAGGGCTAGACAGGTTGCCATAGAAAACTTAATTATCTTTTCGACCAATGTGGAACGCTTCGCTCTTTGGAAACCCACGGTTTTCCAACGGCTTCGCCTGCCTTCCTCCACGGGGAAACACCCAGTTTCCCCGACCCCCTTCTCCTCCACAATGGAGTAAGCGAAACAAAAAATACCCCGCAGGGTATTCTTTTGTTTTTATCGCTTACTCCATTGTGGAGCCTTTCTCGCTTTTTTGAGACCGAATTTACGTCGTTCTTTTGCTCGGGGATCTCGTTTAAGCATTCCTGCTTTTTTGAGTGCACCTCGAGTATGAATGTCTTCTTTGACGAGTGCTCGAGCGATCGCATGTCGGAGTGCTTCTGACTGAGAGTGAATACCACCACCCATAAGCTTTGCTGACACTTTATATGTCCCCGCTTTTGCTTCCTTCACTGCTGAAGTCACAATGAGACGCATTTCTTCTGTAGGAAAATATGAATCCAAATCTTTTTCATTGATTATAAAAGAATTCTTTGCTGCTGGAGTAAGGCGAACACGTGCCACGGCTGTCTTACGTCGTCCCACTGCTTCTATGTATTTTGCTGTTTTTGTATCTTCCATTTTTTTACGTTCTATTCAGTTATAGTCAAATTCTTAAGCATTCGTGCTCGAAGCTTGTTTTTTGGAAGCATTCCAGAAACTGTCCGTCTGAGTGCTTCAGAAAAACCTCTCTCTGCCGCAACCTTAGAAAGCGGCTTTACGGTCAAGCCTCCAGGATATCCTGAGAAAGTCTTGTACACTGTGCTTTCTGCCTTCTTTGCTGTAATTGAAAGCTTTGACGCATTCTTTACTTCTACCTGGGCATTTGGCATTGTGTTACGCGCAAAGTCGATCTTGTTTTTACCCATCAAAAGTACTGCAATTTCTGTTGCAATTCGTCCGAGTTTTTTATTTTCTGCGTCGATTGTGTATTTCATCTGAATATTAAATATGAAGTCTACTATACATTATTTTTACCAATTTGCAATGCAACCGAGAAGTTTCAGAGGTGAATGCAGTTCGAGGCAAAATCTCATTTAAAATTGGAGCCAGCCTCATGTGCTGGTGACGATTTTAAATGAGATTTTAACAAAGAAATGCATCATCTATGGAAGTTCTAGACTAGTTCGATGTAGGCCATGAGACTTCCATCTCCACTCCGTCTTGGCAACTTTGTAATACGAGTGTAGCCGCCAGCTCGAGTCGTGTATCGAGGAGAGACATCTTTTACGAGTTTAGTCGCTGCATCCTCCCCCACCCGTGCGATGAGTGTTCGCCGAGATGCAAGTGTGCCGAGCTTGCCAGTAGTTATCATCTTTTCTGCAAATGGACGAAGTTCTCGAGCCTTTGCATCTGTAGTCTTGATCTTTTCTTCCAACACCAAAGAGCGTGCGAGCGACTTCATGAGTGCATTTCGTACTTTTGTGACTCGCCCGAATTTTCTGTTTGCTTTGTGGTGGTTCATAACGTTTTAATTAAAACTTTCTCACTTCTTACTTCTAATATCTATTTGAGTGTGATTCCATGCTCACTCAAGGCCTTCTTGATTTCAGACACTCCTTTTGCACCCATTCCTTCGATTTCCAGAATATCTTCTTCTTTCTTGCGAGCAAGACCTCCGACTGTCCGGATGTTTGCATTTGAAAGTGCATTCAATGTCCGCACTGAAAGGTCGAGGTTTTCGATGCGAGTCTTAAGGAAATCTTCATCAGCTTCTCTGTTTGCTACAGCACTCGCTTCGTCGATTACCACATTGTTAGACATTGGGAGTTCTTCCTCTTCTTTGAAGCCAACAATTGACTTGAGCTGGTGAATCATAATCTCGATAGATTTCTCGAGAGCCTCCTTTGGAGTGATCGTACCATCTGTTGAGATAGCAAGACGGAGTCGGTTGAAGTCTGTTCGGTCTCCAACTCGCATATTTTCTACTTCATAGCTCACTCGTCGGATCGGTGTAAAGATAGAGTCCACTGCGATTGCACCAATGTCCACTCGGTTCTTCTCTCGCACATCTTTTGTAACAAAACCAAGACCTTTCTCTACAGTGATCTCGATATCAAGCTCTGAACTTTTGTCAGTGAGTGTTGCGATTGGAAGCTCAGGGTTAAGGATTTCAACCTGACCTGACACTTTAATGTCTCCTGCAGTCACATCTTTCACACCTTTTACCTTGAGAGACACGACTTGTGTTTCAGATGAAGTAAGGAGCATTCGTACCTGCTTCAAATTGAGAAGAATCGTAATAACATCTTCTTTTACACCTGAAAGCACTGAGAATTCATGGTCTGCACCAGCGATCTTTACAGAAGTGATCGCAGCACCAGGCAAAGACGACAAGATTATACGTCGAAGTGAGTTTCCAAGTGTGTGACCGTATCCTGGGTAAAGGCCATCGATTTCATAGACACCAGAAAACTTCTCTTCAGAGACGATTCGAGGCTTAGATGGTAATACGATTGTGTAATCAGACATAATATTTATTAAAAAAATTGGTTTATAAATTATACATTATTTATATAAATTTTCAACCGTATATTTCCGTAGGACTATCGACTATAGAATTCAACGACCGCTCCAAGGTCAAACAGCGTGCTGCCCGGTTCCATTTTTGGCATACCTTGCACTGTTGCTGTCTTTGCTGTCGCATCAAATCCAAGCCATGCTGGTACAGTCATTGATTTGAAGCGTTCTTCGAAAGAAGCAAAGAGAGGCTTCTCAATACTGCCTTTTCGGATGCCGATCACGTCTCCTATAGAGAGCTTGTAGGAAGGAATAGTCACCTTCTTGCCGTTTACTGTGATATGGCCATGAGAGACCATTTGGCGAGCTGCGAGACGGGTCGTCGCAAGACCTACACGTGCAACTGCATTGTCGAGGCGGAGCTCAAGTGCCTCATAGATAGCGGCTACTGCTCGAGATGCTTTCTTCTCGATCGCTCCTTTTACATAATTTACGAATTGCTTTTCTGAAACACCATAAACCATACGAGCTTTCTGTTTTTCATTGTGCTGGAATGCATATTCTGACTTTGGCTTTGAGAAGCTTTTTTTTACACGAGAACGTCGCTCAAGATGTTGAGCAAATTTCTGAGTCTGTGTCTTTTCAAAGACAGGAGCTCCAAGTTTTCGTGCAATTTTGTATTTTGGTCCAGTAATCATTGTTTTGATTGATGAATAATTTTATCTTGTATTATTCTTTATTCTTACTTCTAACTTCTATTCTTACCCTATACTCTTCGTGGCTTCTTAGGCTTTGGGCCGTTGAAAGGTACCGGTGTGACGTCTTTGATTGAAGTGATCACGATACCTTTTGAAATAAAGCCTCGGATGCTTGACTCTCGCCCAGAACCAACTCCTTTTACCACCACTGCCACTTCTTTCATACCCATTACTCCTGCTTTTGCTCCCAAGATCTCACCCACCTTTGCTGCTGCAAATGGTGTTCCCTTCTTTGCACCCTTGAAACCAAGAGCTCCTGAAGAAGACTGAGCAAGGACATTGCCTTTTGCGTCTGTTAGCACAAGGATCGTATTGTTGTATGTAGACTGGACATGGAGCTGTCCTAGGTCGACTTTCTTTTTCGACAAAGAAGGCACATTTGATGCCCTTGATTCTCCTCCACTGTCTTTAGCTGTAGCAATTTTTTTCTTTCCCATGTTGTATTGTTGATTTTAAAAACTTTCAGATTTGAATGCAGTTCGAGGCAAAATCTGATTTAAAATTGGAGCCAGCCTCTCTGCGTTGGTGACGATTTTAAATCAGATTTTAACAAAGAAATGCATCAAATGTGGAAGTTTTTATTTTTTGTCGGCTGCACGTCGTCCAGTACCCATAGTCTTTCGGACATTTCCTCTTCGTGTTCGAGAGTTTGTCTTGGTACGTTGTCCGCGTGATGGCAGACCTCGCTGATGACGTGAGCCTCGAAGTGACTTAATATCCTTAAGTCGCTTGATATTTCCCGCCACTTCTCGCTTGAGGTCTCCTTCGATTTTCTGGCTTTCGACTTCCTTTCGGATTGCATTTTCCTGTTCGACAGTCACATCTTTCGCCTTTGAACCAAAATCAACCTTCGCTTTTTTGAGAATAGTCTTTGCGAGAGGTCGTCCAATACCGTAGAGGACAGTCAGTCCTATCTCGAGTCTTTTTTCATCTGGAATTGTAATACCGAGGATTCGCATTTGGGTAGAGATTAGAAGTTAGAAGTTAGAAGTTAGAGATAAGAGGTAGAGAGGATGAGAAATCGATTTTTTCATATCTCAAGTCTCTTGTCTCGTATCTCAATTTTAATTAACCTTGTCGCTGTTTGTGTCGAGCATTAGCTTTACATACAACATACACATAGCCCTTTCTTCGGACCACTTGGCAGTGCGCACATCGCTTCTTTACTGATGCTTTAACTTTCATAATAAAATATTGTTGTGGTTTATAGCTTTTAGATTTTAACGAAGGAATGTGCCAAATCTGGAAGCTATCTACGTACGCTTCACGATGCGTCCCTTCCCGCCGTACGGTTCAAGTTCGAAAATCACCTTGTCCCCCACCAAGACTCGAATTCGATGCAGACGCATTTTACCTGAAAGGTATGTGAGCATCTCTTCACCTGTGTCGTCCCTTCGCACCTTAAAAAAGGTATTTGGAAGTGCCTCAACGACAACACCTGAAACGCTTACAATGTTCTTATCTTGCTTTTTGTCTTGATTGTGCATTCTTTAAAAATCAACTTTGGATTCAATTTGAATCAATGCGTACTATTGTAGCAGAAGTTAGCCCTCTAAGTCAACTAAGAAACTCATCCTATTTTAGAGGAGTAGCTTTTATGATCGTTACCTTATTGGGATCGAGTGGAAATGAGTGTTTCCAGAGTGGAAGGATCTTAACTTGTGCACTCTCAATTGAAGGGTATTTTGCCTGTAAAAGACTGCCGAGATCGCCTTTCTTAATACCTAAAAGGTCATTTTTGAGCTGAGATTCGTCAAAGAGCCACTCGATCTGTGCATCTCCGGTAAGTGTAAAGGTCACTGGAGTTGTGGCTGTCTGGCTCACCTGGCTTGTACCAGTGAGGATAAATGAAAGTTTTTCGAGGTTAGTTACTGCAAGATTTTGCGCTGCCGCAGTAACTAAATCTTTCAATCCATCGATAACTGCCTTTGAAAGAAGTGTCTTGTCGAAGATAAGAGCATGCGCAGTGCCCGTAAGTACGAGAACCGCCTCGTCGTCGGGAGTACCTGCCTTCTGACTAATACTTTCAATCTGATACGAAAGCGCGCCGTCAAAAAGCACAAAGTTTACAGGGATTTGAGACATTATATCATTCTTAAGCCTTGCCTTAAGCGCTATTTCAAGCTCTTTTTTTGTAGCTTGCTCGAGACTAGTATCTACCACTTTCATATTTCCTGAAAAGCCTCCGGTTGAAGGCGCCTTAGAGCGAGCATAGATCGTTGTGTATCGAGCATCACCTTTGAGACCAGGAACGGTAAAGTCCGAAAGACCGAGGTTGTAGCTTTCTCCGGTTTGATCTGCAGTGATAGTCGCTTCTATGCTGCCCGGAATCATTTTGCCATTTTCCGTCTTTCGTCCAGGAATCGAGATTGCAGTAGCAATACGGAATATCTTTCCATTTGTAGATTCAAATCGAGTATTTGCAATGAGCTTCTGCGGTGTTTCGCTTGCGGCGTTGTAGATAATAATCGTTCCAGTTGCTTTCTTTTCTACTTTTTCTACAGCACCAGCTGCCACCTCCTTCTCTGTACTTGCAGAAATTGAGACAACTTGATATCCAAACTCACCGTTTGGTCTGTCTTTTTGAGCCACAAGAGGCACATTTATTGGTAGGACTTGTGTCTTAGGTGAGATAGTCACTTGAGCTGATACAAAGAGAGCTGATACTCCGAAACCGAGAGCAACCACGAATAAAGCGAGAGAAACCCACAGGCCCAGACGGGATTCTTTATGAGGTGGGAGATCAGTATTGTAGTCAAATGTATAAGGAGTACGAGGAGTTGCCGGAGGAATGCGTCGATGGAAAACGGGATCATGTTGTTCTTCCTCGTCTTGTACTCTGTTTTTTTCTATAGGTACTCCTCGTTGTACTGACCGTGGCTCTACAGGCTCGTCATGTTCTGCAAACTGAGAACGTGAGGACTTCATAGGTATAGTAGATGTAGCTTCTCTCCTTCGAGAAGGAAGTGCTACGTCCCTGATAGAACGTTTTGGAAATACAACATCTTGTACAATATTTTTCTTCATGTGTGAGTACTTAATTACCAATAATTATAACAGGGATACTTGTTACTGCGCAATACGCAAAGCCAATCAAACTGTTCATAACAGTGTAGAAACTACATACCTGAGAAAAGTTCTATTGATAAGTTGATAGGAATATAGAATCTAAAGCTAAACACTCATCGAACGTCAGATGATTGCCTGATACATAAAAATGACTCAGTATTTCTTCTGAAAGATGTACTACCGTTACTCCTCTTCTCCATAATAAAGTCGTATCAGTATGCTGAGTTTTTATAAAATCGACAAAAAGAGAGGCTGTGTCGGGATCTGCAGTCATGTACACTTTTTGCGGCAATGTATCTATGGGACCGACAGAAGAGAGCGCATCTTCGAGGTAAATAGACCATTCATGCTCCACATCTACCAACACTTCTTTTATCTTCCCTTCCACCTCAGGTGTTGCACTGCCGTTTTGAAACAAATGAATAAGAGACTGTGCTACTTCTGAAGGCACACCGAGAACTTTCATGATCTTGCGGATCAAGAAAAATTTACCTGATGGAAAAGAGGCAGTATTTCCCACAACACCCTTAATGACTCGTGTGATATCAGTCACTTCACCAGTTACATCACACAGTAAATAGTCTTTCTCATGTGGAAATACCTTTTGTAGAGCACGGTACGCGACAAGTGGAAATGAATGCCAGGTGATCACACTCTCACTTACGGCAAAAAATTTAATAATCTGGGTATTGATAGCTGCAATCATTCCCGATGAAGCAAGACCAAGATAGAGGTTCACATCACAGAGTGTAGTTTTTTGACCGATAGGATTGGCGAACGAATAGCCGTTTATCTTTGCATCAACAACTGTTTTTTCCATTACGGTCACACCGCTAACATATTGCTCCCCATGAGTACCCGAAGAAAGTTCTATGCTGAAAAAGTCTGCTTCTTTATTGAGAACATCGTCAAGAAATGCTTTTGTTACCAAAAAAGGCTTTTGGTTCGATATAGTCACTTTTTTTATTTTCGATACATACCACGGTGAAGCACATACACAGAGCACTTTTACTATCTTCTTAGGGTCAGTCTTGAAATACTGATGCTGAAAAGCTTTTTGGTGGATTGTATCAAGTACTTCTTGAAGTTGGGAGAGAAGCGTTGTTTCGATTTTTTCCGGATGAGCATGTTCACTTATCACAAAAGGAACTCGGATAGTAAAGAGTGCTTCAGGAGGC
>JBKJHK010000044.1:0-26934 GCA_046599035.1 Parcubacteria group bacterium
GTCACGGATTGAAAGCCATGCACGAGAGAAGCCGAGTGACATAGAGTCACTGATACTATTTCCTTTTTTAAGTTCTTCTTTGAATCTTTCAAAGATAAGTACGTTTGCATCCACTGCCATTCCAATCGAAAGGATAAAGCCTGCAATACCTGCTGCGGTAAGTGTAACCGGGATAAGTTTAAAGAGAACGAGCGAAAGTACGACGTACATAATAAGAGAAATGGTTGCAACAAAACCAGGAAGTCGATACCAGAGAATGAGGAAAAGAGCCAAGAATGCAAAGCCGATAAGTCCCGCTTTCACTCCAGCAGTTTGCGCATTGCTTCCAAGAGATGGGCCAACAGTTTGAGTTGAGAGAAGTTCGATCGGTACCGGAAGCGCTCCGTAGTTTAAATTTCTTACAAGCTGTTTTGCTTCTTCACGAGTAAACGATCCAGAGATGACCGCCTTACCATCTGCAATTTCATCATTGATTACTGGAGTTGAGATTGGAGCACCATCGAGGAAAATTGCAAGGATTTGTCCTTTGTTTTCTCGAGTCACTTTTGCAAAGAGGTCACGACCTTCAGCATTGAATGTGAGACCCACCGTCGGCTTTCCTGCAATACCTTGATTTGTACTTGTAAACTCGAGTGTTGCTTTTGAAAGGAGTGCACCGGTGATACCTGTCCCGACGAACACTTCATCAGTAGTTTTGGTCTTAAGTTCTTCTTGAGTCAGACCTTTTGCTTCTGGACGCACGAGCATGAATTCAAGACGAGGAGTTTCTCCGAGCATCTTGATTGCTTGTTCTACGTCCGCAACTCCAGGAAGCTCCACCACAAGACGGTGATCTTTGGCACCAGTCACGAGTCCTGCTTCTTCTACCTGTACAATAGGTTCTGATACACCGAATACATTGACGCGTCGTTCGATCACGTCTCGAAGAGAAGACATAGCACCGGAAATATCTGCCTCTGGAATCTTAGAAACATCTGCTCGGTACACAAGCTCTGTTCCACCATTGAGGTCGAGACCAAGAGTAAATTTATATTTGGCAAATCGTGAATTTGGATTTACCTGCGAGTCGTATACGAAGAAACCAAGTCCTGCAATTATAATAATGAAGAAAACAGACCAAATGCGATATTTAAACATATGCGGCTTATTATAGGGATTTGTGGCCAAAAAGCAATTCCTCAAATTGGATAAGGCTTTATGTTTACATACTTAATTTAGTGTGCTATTTTATATACAGACATGCAAATACTTCTACTCTCTGTAGTATCGGCCTTTTTTGTGATGGCGGCCTGCCAACACACACCATGGGATAAATACGCACAATGGGCAAGAAAGCAAAATAAGCTCACATGTAGCCAAAAAGAGGAGTTGAAAGAAGCTTTAATTAGAAAGGGGAAATTTCGATTCACATCTCATGGAATTGAGAAAGATATCCAACATGAAATCCTGACATTCGACCCTAGATTCTGTAGGGAATAGCCTAGATTTTCCTAACTGTCCGCCCCACCAAGTGTTGGCCGGGCAGTTTTGATTTTACATATTAAACGTCTACTCCACAAATCACATTCAATAGTAAATTTAGGAAACAAAAAACACCCAGGCGGGTGTTTTTTGAAAATTGAAACAATCACTTACTTTGGCATCAGCACTGTGTCGATCACAAATGTCACTCCGTTTGAAGAGATCACATCAGGGATCAAAATCATTGCGCCATTCACCCACCACTTTCCATCTTTCATAGAGATCTTGATCTCTTCACCTTGCACTGTCTTAAGCATCATACCGTCTGCAAGGTCAGCAGATGTGTATCGTCCAGCTACAACGTGGTATGTAAGAATTGAAGCAAGCTTTCCTTTATTCTCAGGCTTCAAGAGCATTTCCACAGTGCCCGCTGGGAGCTTTGCAAATGCATCGTTTGTTGGAGCAAACACAGTAAAAGGTCCCGCGCTCTTCAGTGTCTCCACAAGTCCTGCGGCTTTTACAGCGGCAACAAGTGTTGTTACGTTGTCTGCTTTTACTGCATTGTCCACGATATCCAAATTACGCACCATAAGCGCACCTCCCACCATCACTCCATCATCATTTGTATTCATCATAGTGTTTTTATTATTAGTTACTACCATCATTTTGTCGTCTTTTCGTCCTGACATGGCGATTATAAGACCTACCACGAGAACAATAGCAACAAGACCCCAGATCATTCCTTTGTTCATATATATTTTTTATTGTTGTAATTACTTTTGTATTGTTGACTTCGACCGTAACTTAAGTAATACTTAAGTTACTTAACTATATAGCACACGGTAGGGAAATGCAAGCAAGCTGTGGATATGTTAGATTTAAAGATACATAATACATGAGTCTACTTACGAACCTGATCGAGAATAGAAACAACCTCACTACATACCAAGTAGGGCTTCTTCAGGCTAAGGTATACCGCATACTCAAACAGCGAACTACCCTCTTACTGAAACCGTACACTCTCAGCACTGTGGACTGGGCTTATCTCGGTGTACTCTTTGATAGGAAATCTCCAATTCGCTCAAGTGAAATGGCTCTAGAACTCGATGTTGAACTTCCCTTTATTACAGAACTCTCAGGGAAGCTTGAAAAAAAAGGCCTTATTGTATTTCAAAAAGACCCAAGTGATGGACGTATCAAACACCTCATCCTTACAAAAAAAGGCACTGAGCTCGTACCAACAATAGAATCAATTCTCCGAAAAGATAGTAAGGAGTGGCTCGGCGATATCGGCATTAGAGACATCCTTACCTATGTAACTGTCTTGAAAAAGATTGCAGCAAAAAACAAGGTCAACTAAAGAATTAATTTTTATATAAAAAAAATTCCCAAGGGTGACTCTTGGTGAGAATAACCTCATTCATTATTATAATTCAACCAATCAAATATTTCTTCCTCGAAAACTTTTTTATCAGAAAAATAATCTGGAAAATCCTCTTGAGAGATTATTTTATTTTCTTGTCTTTTCAATCCTTTATAGTCTAAATAACTACCCCACCTATACGTATCTAAAAACTCAAGTGCTTTTTTAATATCCTGTATTCCATTCTCCTTCCATAATGGATCAATCAACTTAACAGGGTTTAAATGAATATATGAAAAATTATATTTTGCCTGCTCATCACTCTTCACATGAGTTGATTTAAACTTTCCTTCATACAAAGAACCTGTTCTTTTATACTTTCTGTTAAAGTACATTGAATATGCTGTACTTAATTTATTCATAAATAACGAAACTCCTTTTTCCCCTAGGGTGGCCCTAGGGGTGATATATACATGAAAATGGTTTGGCATTAAAACCCAAGCTCCGATAGAAACAATTTCCTCTCCTCTATCAAAGTCGAAAGCGTCAATTCCCTTTTCAACAATATCATCTCTAAAATTTATATTTTTCTCTGAATTGCAAAGATATAGTAATTTCACAAACCTTTCCCTGTCTTGATCGTCAAGAAAAATAATCTGCTTACTATTACCTCGATTATAGATATGGTAAAACTCTCCTTCAACAAAACTTTGTTTTCTTGTTGTCATATTCTTAATATAATAAACTAAAACATAGGTTTCCCCTAGGGCCACCCTAGGGGAAACCTATGTTTTAGAAATAATTTTTATTTTTGTAACGAAAAAGGCTGGGTGCAGATGCGCACACCAGCCTTATAATCAACCTGTTTTACTCAACTTCCACGCTCGTTTTTTTACATTGTGCCAGAGTTCTTGTCGCTCTGTTGTATTAAAATTCTCCCAAAGACACACAACTGTTGCCACAGGATCATCCCAATGCGGGCTTGCTCTGTGTACTACATCAGTCACTGGATATGGCGGATAAAAGTACCAATTATCCGAGCTTGTCCTTGTGTCGCTTGTGAAATCAATTTTTTCACCAACAACAGGGACTCTTGTCAAAGCAATCTTTCTGCTTATGGTTCGCCACTCAGGAAACTCCGGAGGCGGTACCAACAACACTAATATTTTTTTCACAATAATTCTCCTACCCTATATTAAGCAAAATAATTGCATTTTGTCAAACCCCGCTTCGTGAAAGGAGTGTCTTGATTGTTTTCAGAGCAATTTTTATATCAAGCCAAAATGAGCGGTTTTTGATGTAAAAGAGATCGTAGGAAAGCTTGGTTTTTGTCTGGTCGTAGTCGGCACCGAACTTCGGTGGATCTTTTTGATAGAGTTGTGCCCAACCTGAAAGCCCTGGTTTGATCAAATGGCGGACAGTGTAGAAACTGATCTCTTTTTCATAGAGCTTGACCAAATTTGGAAGCTCGGGCCGTGGACCGATGAGGGAAA
The DNA here is from genome assembly GCA_046599035.1 of Parcubacteria group bacterium. Lineage (GTDB taxonomy): Bacteria > Patescibacteriota > Minisyncoccia > Phycocordibacterales > DATDWN01 > UBA910. The sequence goes on from JBKJHK010000044.1 coordinate 4,318, forward strand.
TATCTCCAAAGAATACATTCCATAACTGAGGCAGCTCGTCCACACGAGCGGCTCGCAAGAAGCGCCCGACACGGGTTACTTTCATCTTTCGGTCAGTGCCCCCTTCTCCTCCATCATCGACAGACATCGTACGGAATTTAATGATGCGGACGAGTTTGTTGTTGTGCCCTACTCTTTCTTGCGAGATGAAATACTTTCCTCTGTCGTCAATCTTGATTGCAAGCATGACAAATGGATAAATAAGTAAAGAAAGAATTCCGAGGATAAATGAAAGAACGATATCAAAAATGCGTTTCAAAAAATCATACGTAAACTTTGGTGAGACAGAAATATTTTCAAGAAACCAGCTGTATGTAACGAGTGAAATCGGAATACGATTAAATACGTCCTCATAGATCTTGTGCGAATCAATGAATCGAACTTTTGAATACATCAAATTATAGAGATGCGGTAAGAGCGGACGAACTTTTTCATTTGAGAATTCGATCGCCACGAGCTTTATATTGTTCTTGTAGATCGCCTGGACAATGTCTTCTTGAATATTTACATCTGACACATCATCCACATTGATCGAGGATACAAACTCGAGCGCATAATGCCCCTTATGATTTACCTCTTCAAACAACTCTTTCATCTCTTTACCTGAACCGATAAGCAGTGCGCGTTCTTTCTCTTTGAATCCTATTACTTTTACTCCATACATTCTCCAGAAAACACACAGAATGAAAGAGACAAGAATGAACAAGAGTAAAATGGTCTTTGGAGTGATGCCAAACTGCGGAAACGCGTAAAAGAACATCACTGCCACTACAGAGTTTGCGATCTGAGCATTGAAAATAATACTTGGTAACTGTGAGGTGATTATCAGCGTATGCTTCTCATAGAGTCCTGCAATATAGTAGACAATAAACCAAAGTCCGAAAAGAATTCCAAAAGGAAGCAGGTGAAGCATATAGAGTGCTGACCCGGGCACTTCGCCTTCACGCAAAAAGAGTGCGCACCAAAGCGACAAGAAGTAGAAAAATATGTCACCAATAAAGAGCAGGGTCACCTCTTTTTTGTTTGAAATAGTCATAATATGTACTCGTATAATATGATACAATACCCCCATATGCAAGACGGTAAAATAGAAAATGCAGTAGAGGGTAAGCCTAAGCGAGTCGTTCATCTAATCACCAAAGGCAGTCCTTTTGGCGGGGCACAGAACTACGTCTATACGCTCGCGGCAAACCTGCCTCTCAGTAAATATGAGTCTATCGTACTCACAGGAGAAGGCGACGACCTTTCGACTCGGCTCGAAGCTCTTGGGATAAAGGTGATTCGCCTACCTGACCTTAAAAGAGACATCAATCCATTTGCTGAAATCAGGGCATTTATAATACTCATTCAAAAGCTTCGAGAGCTCAGGCCCGATATCTTGCACACTAACAGCTCAAAAGCAGGCCTTCTCGGAGTGCTTGCAGGACGCATCACTCGAGTGCCACGGATCATCTTTACTGGACACGGATGGGCATCAAATGAAGGACGTCCGTGGATCATAAAGAAATTTTTTCTTGTTTTGCATTGGCTCACTATCTCTCTTTCCGACCGAACAATCTGTGTTTCCAGGAAAACAAAAAATGACGTCTCTGAACTTGTTTCAGTTCGTAACAAAACATGTGTTGTTTATAATGGAATCCAAAATTTTCCTCTTGAATCTAAAGAGTCTGCTCGAGAATATATGCAAAAAATATCAGGAGCGAAAGTAAGTGACGACACCTTATGGCTTGGAACCATTGCTGAGCTTCATTACAATAAAGGTCTCGATCTCTTAATTACAGCTCTTTCCAAAATCACTGCTCCGTTTCAACTTTTTATTATTGGAGAGGGCTACCAGAGAGAAGTGCTCCATGCGCTTATCAAAAGCTACTCTCTCGAAAACAAAGTATTCTTAGTAGGAAGTGTTCCTGATGCAAAAAAATACCTCCATGCTTTTGACATATTCACTCTCACTTCAAGAACCGAGGCGCTTCCCTATGTCCTTCTTGAAGCAGGGTTTGCGGGTCTCCCAATACTCGCTACTCGCATCGGCGGCATTCCTGAAATTATCGACAATGGAATAAACGGGGTGCTGGTCCGTCCAAATGCAGAGGCAATATTTGAAGGCCTCAGTCACCTCTTCACACAGGCAAACAAACGCGCCGAATACGGAACAAAACTAAAAGCAAAAATAGAGAAAGAATTTTCACTCGAACAGCAGATTTCCCAAACAATAAAAGTTTATATTGGTTCGTTTTAGTATCCAACTATAGTTTTAGAAAGACACTCAAATTTGGATGAAATCCGCGGCGGACAAGGAATTTGATTGGAGGCGTACTAATGTACGATGACAATCAAATTGTGAAGTCCAACAAAGGAGTTCGCCAAATTTGAGTGTCTATGTAATACCTACAATTTCATTACCTGCAAGGTCCTTATGGACAGCTCGGCTATACTTATTCATCCCCATTAAAATTCCCAAACCTAAGAACTCGTTGAGCATATGAGACCCACCGTAACTCATAAACGGTAATGTGTTACCAGTCACTGGCAGAAGCCCAATATTCATGCCGATATGAATGGTGGCATGCGTCATAAAAAGAATCGTAAGACCTGTACCAAACAGCACTTCAAAGTTGGAGCCTCCGCGAGAAGCGATCCGCAGCATACGGACAAAAATAATACCGTACAGTATGAACAAGAGTAATACCCCAAAAAAGCCCCATTCCTCTGCAAATGCAGCGAAAATAAAGTCAGTCTGATATTCCGGTAGAAACTGAAGTTTGGACTGGGTGCCATATCCGATACCCTTCCCCGAGAGTCCCCCAGAACCGACTGCAATGACTGACTGGTAGGCATTGTAGCCAGAACCCCGGATATCTGAGAGTGGGCTCACAAAGGTCATAATACGCGCTTTTTGATACGGTCGGAAGACAAAAAACCATAAAAATCCAAATGCACAAACACCGAGGATTCCTACTGCTATGAGGTGCTTTTTTGAGATTCCTGAAACAAGCACCATACCAAGCCATGTGGCAAAGATAATAATTGCAGAACCGAAATCTGGTTGTAAGAAAACCAAAAGAAAAATAATACCGACGTAGAGACCAGAAACAATAATATGCCTGATATGAGCAATCTCGACATGCCGGCGCGAAAAATATTTTGAAAGAACCAGTATGACTGCAAGCTTTGCGCTGTCTACCGGCTGGAACGTAAAGCCTCCAAAAGAAAACCAACTTTGCGCTCCTTTGAATACTGAGCCTACTATAAACAAAAGTGAAAGGAGGAGCACCGATACACCATAGAGGATCATTATCACTCGCGTACGACGCAAGAAACGCCAGTCGATCATACTTGCAGTGAGAAAAATACCAAATGAAACGAAGAACAGAATTACCTGTTTATCAAAAAAAGGGGTATTACCGACAAAAGAATTCATGGTGACGAGACCGGCGCAGACTAGTACAGAGACGCAGGTAATCAGTATCCAGTCGATCCCGCTCCACATATAAAAAATCCTCTTCAGCATAGTTAGTAGGTGTTAGTCAGAGGGATAGCAATAAGCTCGATTACATTTGGACGAAGCGTGCAGATACTCGTATTGATTCGTGCATAAATCTTTGAGAGGTCGCTTGCCGTCGGTGCAGAAAAATACTGACTCGGCGAAGACGCAAGTCGTGAAAGGAATTCATTGTTTACCAAAGAACCGAGGCCTATTGTAAAAAGTGAGATATTTTTTGACTTTGCTTCACTCGCTGCCTGTTCTGCAAAGAGAGTTGGGTAGTTACTCTCTCCTACCTTTTTGGGATCAGTCGGATCACCGTCAGTGAGAAGTACAATCACTTTTTTTGAATCACTCTTTCCACGGAAACTCTCGAGTTCTGCAACTGCTTTCAGTAATCCGTCTCCTATATTAGTGTTCTGAGCAGAAGTGGTGGCGATAAAAATACGACTAATCGCATCTGTCACAAGAGCGGTATTTGGAGACAAGACTTGGTCAATCGGATTTGAGGCTTCATTTGCAAATGACACCACCCCAACTTGGTCCCCTATCTTTCTTGAAGAGACGAAAGAAGTCGCTGTGCTTTTGACTGAGGTAAGTGGTTCTGGTGGGATGCGAGAAATACTTGCCATGCTTCCAGAACGGTCGAGTACGAGCATCACATCAGATGGTACTTCACAGACTGTCTCTGTCTCTTTAAATGCACGTGGCCAAGTAAAGCCAAAACCTGACTCAGAACGCACATTTACGCTGTCGACATAGGTACGCGAAATACCGATTGCATTCCCTCGGCCATTGTAGACGATTACCGAAAGCTCTACAGAACCTGCATTCGTTGCACCAATATTTTGCACAGTTCCAGTGATCAGTGGAGTCGTAGAGCCTTTTTGAATCGAACCGTGAGTGACTTTTAGATCAGGTACTTGCGCAGTCGATGTAAGCCAAGTGAGATTCCCTGTGAACTCAAACTCAGTCCGCTTCACCATTTTGCCTCCCGTATTAATACTTGGATAAAAGACCAAAAACTTTTTATTCTTTGGAATAAATGTTTCTCCATTTACTTCGGTTATAAGCACATTCTTCTCATCATAGAGCCGAAATATGTATGTCGCTTTTGGAGACTCAGAATTTATATTTGGGTTTTCTACATATGCTCCGGCATTCCAGACAGAGTCAGTCACCGCAAAGGACTCGGACCAACGCACTACAGGAGAAAGAGAGTCTGAAGTACACAAAAGCCGGCATGATCCTCCGCAGTCTCGACCTGTCTCGTCTCCATTCTGGGCTCTATCAAAGCATGTTGGCGCCGCATAGATATAGTTGAAGAAGATATAGCCAGACACAGAAAGAACTACCACTAAAGGCATTGCTAAGTAAAGGAGTTGTCGTTTGAATGACCAGGAAATCATTATTATATGATACAGAGATAAGAGACTTGAGACAAGAGACTACAAAAAAGACCTGCATTTCTGCAAGTCTTTTTTGATTGAATACTTAGTTCTGGCGACTAGCTACTTTTCCCCTTGCGGAGTATCATCGCCTCAACAGAGCTTAACTACTGTGTTCGGAATGAGAACAGGTGTGACCTCTGCGACGAATCACCAGAACTAAAGATTCAATAACTTACATGTTTTTTGATTTGAATAAGAACAGGTGAGCTTGGGATGGGGTAAAGTTGGGATGGGACCCAACTTTACGGCCGGAGCGCGACGGCGCGAGGCGGGGTCGAAGGATTTTTCAGTAGAAAAATACCTGTGACCCAAGCGCAAGACCTTGATCATTTTGTAATCAAAATGTAAAAGGTGTACAGCGCCTGTAAGGCGGACCATCTGCGACAAATCACCAAGACAAAAAATTCAATTTTTGTTACCAAAAAACTCTGACAATTGATATCAGATAACAGAGCATGAATGTAGGACTTTCGTCCGGATATAACCTCCACACTTAAATGGAGTGGTTCGTAAATTTCCTAATAAGAATCGACTAATTAGTACACCTTGACTGAACACATTGCTGTGCGTACATCGAGTGCCTATCACGTAATCATCTCTTACGGGTCTCAAACGATTCCTTATCTTGAAGTATGCTTCACGCTTAGATGCTTTCAGCGTTTATCATTTCCCAACTTAGCTACTCTGCGGTGCCCTTGGCAGGACAGCAGATACACCAGAGGTCAGTTCACCCCGGTCCTCTCGTACTAGGGGCAAATCTTCTCAAGAATCAACGCCTGCAGTAGATAGGAGACCAACCTGTCTCACGCTTGATATCAATGATTACTCATTGCAATGGACTATAGCTTTTTTGAACAGAAGTTAGGTACTAGAAGTTCGACGTTAGAAAAATACAAATGCATTTTCTCTAAATTCTATCTTCTAATATCTATCATCTACCCAATTGTTGACGTTTAGTCTCTACGGGTATGATGTACTAAATAGTACCGGAGGGTCTGGTGCGCACAGACCCTCCTATGAAAAACAGATCTCTTATTTGTCGTGCGATGGCACATGTCATCAAGTCCAAGAAGGCAAAGCCGGTGAACTAAAACAACCAAACAAGTACTACAATCTGTCGTCCACTATTTAATACATCACTTCCCTCGGTATTGTCCAAACTAAATTAATAGCCGGGATTTCACCGATATAAGTCAACTTTAATCTGCAATATTTTTAATACTGTGCAGACCGCCGTGATGTGATTGGTTTCTAAGCCGACGCTTTGGTCGGCTCCCCGACTGTAACGTCGGGGTCTAATTATAAACTAGAAATTATTTTAAAATTTCTTTTTCCTTTTCAAACGAAAAAACCTCTAAGGATTCAGATTGTGGAAGAATAGAAGTAAGAAGTTGGAAGTCAGAATGTAGGATATATACTTGCGTATATATCCTACATTCTGACCTCTAAAATCTTTTCTCTATCCCTCCACGGTCTGACGTTCTAATTCCATTATTACTAATGGTACTGACTATACCTTTTCCAGATTTTCCACTTCTGGAACTGACGTGTTAGCGAGCCTCATGGCTCACTCTGCCACTTTTGGTGACAAGTCGATACGGGGATTATCAATCTTATAAATCATTGCTGGTGAAATAAACGGCGTAACGATTGAAATAAAATGATTGTAATCATTTCTTCCAATTGCGATTTTCCATTGATTTCTATCTTTCACAACTGTTGCATTAATTTGATACTTCCTCTTGAACAAATCAACGATTATATGTTGATCCTCAAGAGAAAATGAATGTGTACTCAGTGTCACGTTTCCATGATTATTTGAGCCGTCATCCATATACCAAACCGCTAACATTTGATCAGAAAAAATCGGGAGGATGTCTGTCGGAAATTTTTTCACTCCATTTTTATAAAAAATTTCGTGAATAATTCCGAAGTTTTTTAAACTTCTTGTGTGAAAATAATATGATATTTCATACAGATTACGTTTCTTATTTGTCCAAGAGATTTCTCTTGGACTTGTAGAAACTAAATCCTTTAAAATTTCATACTTCCACCAGACATATTCCTTTTGTTTATCCCCATGATGCACTCGAAAGCGAGCAGTGTATGAAGCTCGTATTCCTTTCGATCGACATTCAAGTCGTGCACCTCCTAACAATGATCCTATAATCACATCTAACTGATGTGATGGAAATGCAGATTGTAATCTTCCCACGATATTATCCATTGCACTATATTATGACATTTGTTTTAACATATGTGCAACCGGACTTCACCGTTATGAGTCAGTTTATTTTATTTATCTTTTATTTATACTCGTAGAATTGTCTTTAGCTGGGCTCATGAATCCTTACCCAGCTCGCGTATCTTTTTAATTGGCGAACAGCCAAACCCTTGGGAGCTTCTTCACCCCCAGGATAAGATGAGCCGACATCGAGGTGCCGAACTGTGCCGTCGCTATGGACGCTTAGGCACAACCAGCCTGTTATCCCCAGGGTAGCTTTTATCCGATAATCTCCGGCCGCCTCTAACACGGACCGTCGGTTCACTATGTTCTGCTTTCGCATCTGTTTGACAAGTACGTCTCACAGTTAAGCCAGCTTGTGCCATTACACTATCGCCATGGTTTCCATTCACGGCTAGCTGACCTTAATAAACTCCTCCGTTACTTTTTAGGAGGATAGCGCCCCACTAAAACTGCCCACCAGACACTGTCTCTCGTCGTTTTTTCCGCCGAGGTTAGAAAATATAACAAACAAAATGGCTATTTCACTGACGGATCCAGGCTACCCGGGAGTGCCCTTCAAATCCTCACCACTATGCTACGTATGCAAGTCATATTCTCAATATCAAGTTGCAGTAAAGCTCCTGGGGTCTTTTCGTCTAACTGCAGGTAACCGGCATCTTCACCGGTATTGTATTTTCACCGAGCAAATCCCCGAGACAGTTTTCCAGTCATTACACCATTCGTGCGCGTCGGAACTTACCCGACAAGGAATTTCGCTTTAGGTTTCTTTTTACCTAGGACCATATCTTCATCCGACTTTCTTGCGAAAATTGAGGATGCACGGCGTGTGGTCTCTGAGGGATCCTGGATAGATATTAGATATTCGAGGTAATACGAAAGAAAAATACTTACGCATTTTCTAACTTCTTACTTCTAACTTCTTTTTTCTATTCAAGACTTCCCTTCGGATCATCGTTCAAATTAAACGACTTCCCCGAATATAGCCATGTCTTGGACCTGCTATACATTACTGTATAACGAGGCAGCTTTGAATGATTGTAATGATTATTTTTTATTTAGTTTATCAAAATGCATTTGCATATTATTGCGTCTGCAGAACTACAACAGTCCCAGTCCTTTCGGAATCTTCTTGCGAAAATCCCGAAACCTTAGGACCGTTATAGTTACGGCCGACATTCACCAGGGCTTATACAGTCAACCTAGCGTCTTGCGACATTTAGCTCCCATATTTGACCTTCTGGCATTGGTCAGGTGTCACCCCCTATACATCCTCTTGCGAGTTCGCAGGGAGCTGTGTTTTTGATAAACAGTTGCCAGAAATACTTTAGCTGCGGCCCTCATTAAAGAGGGCAAGCCTTATTCCGAAGTTACGGCTGCTTTTTTGCCGAGTTCCTTGGGGATCTCTCACTCGTTCGCCTTGGTCTACTCGACCTGACTACCTGTGTCGGTTTACGGTACGGGTTTTGTGTACTTAAGCTTAGAAACTTTTCTTGGAAGCGCGCTTTGTAGGATTCCTCTGTGCGAACACAAAGATTTCGCAACCGCTCGAATTCCACATTAAAGTGAGTGCCCGGATTTACCTGGGACACAATCTCACGGCAGTGACTCAAATCCAATTATGAGCCCTACATACAGCACTCCGTCCTTCCATCGCATTACACAAAAGTTAGGGAATATTAACCCTATGTCCATCGGATGCGGATCTCTCCATTTCCTTAGGCCCGACTAACCCTGCTCTGATTAACATTGAACAGGAAACCTTAGTCTTTCGGCGTGCAGGGATTTCACCTGCATTGTGGTTACTTGTGCCAACATTCTTACTTCGCATCGCTCCACCATGGGTCACCCCTTTGGCTTCAGTGCAGATACGAATACTCTCCTACCGCTTGCATGTGTAAAAACACACACAAACCCTCAGTTTCGGTACCATGTTTAACCCCGATTATTTGCGGCGCAGATTCTCTTACTGAGTGAGCTGTTACGCTATCTTTAAAGGATGGCTGCTTCTAAGCCAACCTCCTCAGTGTCAAAGAAAATCCACCACCTTACGTGTACTTAACATAGATTTAGGGACCTTAAATAGAGATCAGGGCTGTTTCCCTTTTGACGTATGGAGCTTAGCCCCCACCGTCTAACTGCTAGACTGTAACCTTCCGTATTCGGAGTTTGATAGGACTCACGAGATTGCTCCCTGTTGAGTCCTTCCAGTGCTCTACCCCGGAAGGGATCATCTAACGCTAGCCCAAAAGCTATTTCGGAGAGAACCAGCTATTACCAGGCTCGATTAGCTTTTCACTTCTTACCACAAGTCATCAGATAGTATTGCACGGCTAAACTGTTCGGGCCTCCCTTCATCTTTCGACAAAGTTCACCCTGCTCATGGTAAGCTCGCTCTGGCTTCGGGTCTCTAGCATACAACTATAGACCCCACAACAAAAATAACCACTTAAACAATTTCAATTAAAATCGTTTGACTGCTCAAACACAAAAATTTCTGTAAAAAACAAAGTTTCGCTGCTCGACATATCTCGATATGTCTTGCATCTCATCCTTCGTTTTTTCCTAAAAATTTTTGTGTTTGAGCTAGTCATTATTTTTGTTGTGGGGTCTCGCGCGCTATTCACACTCGGTTTCCCTACGACTCCGCCCGGTAAAGGGCTTAGCCTTGCTGCATCCTAGAACTCGTTGGCTCATTCTACAATAGGCACGCCGTGACGGACCGCACGCTATGAATATCTCCATTTACATTTTCTGTGGTGAATTAGATTCTTGCGAATCTAATTCACCACAGAAAAAACAAACAGGATACGCACACTGTGCGGCCCGCTCCGACTCCTTGTAAGCATATGGTTTCAGGTCTATTTCACCGTCCTCTCGGACTACTTTTCACCTTTCCCTCACGGTACTAGTTCACTATCGATCTCTAAAAGTATTTAGCCTTACCGGTTAGTACCGGCAGATTCCCCCGAGCTATTCATGTCTCGAGGTACTCAAGAATAACAACAAAGAAGACAGTAGATTTTCATGTACGGGACTATTACCCTCTAGGGTCGCGCTTTCCAGCGCATTCCATTAACCTACTATTTTTTAACTTCTCTCAAATAAATTTGACGTTGTTACCTTACAACCCCGATGCATCACGCTATGCATAATATTTTCGTACTGAATAAGAGGTGGGAGTGAAGCTTTCTAGAAAGATTCACCCCCCTGAAAAACGAACTCTCGGTGGTCATGACTCACCAAAGCCTGTTAGGGTTGTCCCTTGGCAGGTCCATTCGTTCGTTTCCCATTATTCAAAACAAAAATATTTTACACACTGTGATGCATCGGTTTGGGCTCATTCGTGTTCGCTCGCCGCTACTAACGAAATGTCGTTCTTACGAACATTGTTTTCTTTTCCTCCAGGTACTAGAATGTTTTACTTCCCTGGGTGTGCGCTCTGCATAATTTGCAGAGTAACAGCAAAAGCTGTTGGGTTCCCCCATTCAGAAATTTCCGGATCAAAGGTTGCTAGGTACCTCCCCGAAACGTATCGCCACCATGCCGCGTCTTTCATCGCCTTTTAGAGTCTAGGCATCCACCATATGCTCTTAAATTTCCCATTAGGAAATTTAAAAACCACAATTATATTTTTAAAGATCACAGAGTTGAGTGAATTTTGAGGCGGGCGAGGAAAATAATTGAAGGCGTACTAATGTACGATGACAATTATTTTGCCGAAGCCCAACAAAAAAATTCGCCAACTATGTGGTCTTGCTTACATTCATACTCTGTTATCTAATATCTATTAGTTAACATTGTATTGCTCCGCCTACCCATCCGAAAAGACCCATCATTGGTCAGTAATAAGTGGCGGAATTAAGTTGTCAAATATCGAGCCGTTCTGCGAAACATCGTGTCTATTGTGAAGATCAAAAAATCCGCACAAAGCGGAATTTAGGCAACATCCAATTAAGCATGTTTTCTAAACGCCGCTTTTTAGATTTACTGTTTTTTTCATATCTGAATGAAGGTAGTATATACGAAGCGAATACTCCTGTCAACCGACTTTTACACTGGTTTTATAAGGGTTTTTTGAGCCTTTTTTCAGACCCAAAAACCACCCTTTTTGGAGGTGGTTTTTGTGACATTTCTCTAAACTCTAACGTCTAACATCTGTCCTATAATCTACCCACTTATCTCCTCTCCTTAATCTCCTCTCTTACCTTTCGGATCGCGTCTGCTGCTGCTTCCTGACCGCCCAGGCCAAATGAAAGTCCGAGAGCCAAAGAGACCGCTACCACAAAGCCCGTGAAGAGTGTCTGAATAAAGGCGCCTGCAATACCCATCTGAGAAAGGGCAACGAGGATTGAGAAAATCCACACACCCCATTTTGAGATCTTACCGAGCATACCTGAAGATGTGATACCTGCTGTTCGAGAAGAAGCCACCACCACTTTTTCGAGTGCATCCCCAATCACCACACCGACAAGGAGGATAAGTACTGCCACCACAAGCTGAGGCAAGTAGCCAAGCACGACCTGGCTCAAGAACTGAGTGACCTGTACAAGCCCGAGTACATCGAAGCTTGCGATGAGAAAGATAATAATGATTGCAGCTTTGAAAAGCCATCCTATGAAGTTTGATGCTTTGAGCTCAAGTCCTGCTCGCCTTACTACTGTCTCAAATCCAGTTTTCTTAAGTACTTCATCAAAACGCACAGTATCCAAGAACTTTGTAATGGCATGACCGACGAGTGCACCGATTGCCCAGCCCAACCCCAAGATTACCAAAGCGACTACAAGGTTCGGGATGAACAAAAGAACACCTGTCCAGAGACTTTGGAAAGAGGTTTCGAGTACTCCTCCCCACGATTGAAAAATCATATATAGTATTGATTACAATTACCTTCTAATGCACTCATAATAGCACGAAATTAGAGGCCTAACTTGTTCACAATCTTCTCATGTGGATAATCCAAAATATCTCGTATCAGCTTGTCATACATGGACAATCGATAGGTAAAATCTGCAGTGGTAAAGTAGGCATATTTAAGTTCCTTCCCGATCTCTGATTCCAGTGTCTTTACTACATTTTCCAAATGCGTCTTCTTGATATTGTCCCCAACAACAAGCATATCCACCCGACTCTCTGCATCTTGAATGAACACTCCGGAAATGACAAGGAGTTTGACTGTACCGAGCTGCGTGATTTTCTTTACGATTTCTTTTGGCTGAAGTGGTTTAGCATTGATGAGGAAATTCTGAAGTGGAGCGAGGTACGAAAAATTACGATTGAGATAGTACCCATACGAAGTCACTCTTATTTCCTTTTTTTTCTTACCGGTCCCCCCACTAGTCTTTCCGAGGATTTTTTTCTTAATAAGCGAAATTCTCTCTAGACCCGAAAGTTCCTTGCGGGTGCGTGTAGCCTCTTCTTTTACTCGTTCAGCAATATTGTTTACTTCAAATGTCGTATCGGGGTTAAACAGAAACAATCGCATAATTTTGACTTTTGCTTCGCTTCCAAATAGTTTAGATAAAATCTCCATATGAGGTGATTATACCAGGTTGGGGGGGTTATGATAATTGACATACGAGGTAAATCATTCTGATTTACATACAAAAATCCCTAGGGTAACCCTAGGGATTTTTGTTGAAAAATTAATGAGAGCATCTTTGCCCCACGGCTTGGTAGCCTCTGGACCTTCGCAGTGACCTAGATAAATTTCCTATTTCAATGTCACCTTACCTCCCGCACCCTCAACCGCTGCTTTGAGTGCATCTGCGTCTTCCTTTTTCATACCTGTCTTAAGCATTGAAGGAGCTGCATCTACGAGATCCTTTGCTTCCTTAAGTCCAAGAGCAAGAGCTTCCTTTACAACTTTGATAACTGCAATCTTTGTTGCACCGCCATCTGTAAGTTCTACGTCAAATGAAGATTTCTCTTCAGCTGCACCTGCTCCCGCACCTCCTGCTGGAGCTGCTGCTACGGCTGCTGCTGATACACCAAACTTCTCTTCAAGGTGCTTTACTAACTCATGAAGGTCAAGTACTGACATTGTTTCGATTGCTTCTACGATAGATTTGAACTTCGCAGGTGTTCCCACTTCTGCTTTTGTTTCCTTCGCAGGAGCTTTGACTTCCGCGACTGCTTCAACCACTGTCTCTTCTGCTACTGTTGTATTTGTTTCGTCCATAATAATATTGAATTAATTTTTAAATTTCTGTAACCATTTAGAACAATTATTTTGTTTTAGCAATCTCACTTAGAGCCACAACGAATCGTTGGATCGGAGAATTAATAAGATTAACAAACTGAGCCTGGAGTGTCTTCATGCCTGGAATGTTTGCAACCATTGTCATCTCTGACTGATTCATAAACTTTCCTTCAAATACACCTCCAACGATTTGGATCTTCTTATCAAACTTCTTTTGGAATGCAAAGATCTCGCGTGCAGGAGCAAGTGCATCCTCACCGTAGACCATTGCAAATTCTCCGGGCATGAGAGGCATGTCGCCTGCCACTCCTCCTTCTTTCAAAGCTTTTCGAGAGAGTGTTTTCTTGGCTACGATATAGCCGATTCCATTCCCCCTGAGTGCCTTTCGGATTTCACTTGTTAGAGAGACCGGTAGGCCTTTGAAATTTAGAAACACGAGAGATTTTGACTGCGCAACAATCTTCTTAAGATTGTCGAGAATTCCTGACTTTTTTTCTTTTGAAATAGCCATGTGAATAGATACTAGATAATAGATAATAGAAGTAAGTGAATACGAATATATGATCCGTAAAACATACACTTCCTTTCGACCATAAGGCTCCTTCCGAAGAAGAAAATGAGATGTCTCGGCAGGGTTTTATATTAAAGCTTTCGCTCCCTATCCCGACGTCCTGATGGAGTCGGGACCCCGACTGTAACGTCGGGGCTGTCTCTGACCTTATGGGAGACACTATACCTGAAAACACTTGGTGGGTCAACTTTACTCTATTGAAACACACTCCTTACCACGCTCCATATTTTCCTCGGAAGCCATAGAAAGCTTTCGAGAGCAGAGACCTTCGGTGGTGCGGTATAGATGACAGCTGCAAGGTCGGATGATTCTTTTATCTCTTCTTTCTTTTCTACAGTTGAAGACGCTGTTTCATTTTGTTTTTTGGCAGGTATTTTTTCTAAGACTTTTCGGGGAATAGGACTTGATTTGACTACTAAAGGCAAGGTTTGTGCAAAAGGTATTACAGTCGTAGCAACAGAAGGAACTGGAGTAGTCTTAACCTCAGCATTTATATTACTTCCACCAGTGATGATAATACCTTGAGTAAGGGTGAAAGTTTTTTTATTGCTCCGTCCGATCGTTTTTACGGTGAGCATATAAGAGCCTGGAGTACTATCGAGATAATAGAAAGTCCGCTTGGCGGTGTTTTTGGACATTGTCTTAGAAGCAGGTTTTAGAGAGCCCGCTACAAATTTCCCTGTCGGGGATGTACTCTGGAACGAGAGGTCGGTAGTCTCGGTCACGGCTTCAGATACTCCCGCACTGTTTTGAGACTGGATAGTGATTGCCCCAGAGAGGACGCCCGCCCCCACTGTTTGTTCTCCTGTAATAAACACAAACTGACTCACCTGAGCTAGACCAGTGCTAAAAAAAGTAAGATAGAGAAGCGATATATAAAAGAGTTTTTTCATACAAAAAACCATTCTGGCTCGTGATGGTTTTAGATTATACTATTGACCCGAAACATTTGCTGTACTTGGCAGGGAAACTTTTACCTGTTCGTCGGTATAAACTTTTATGGCAATGAGAATAATTATGCTTAAAGCAAGTAGTGTAACAAACCCACTCAACATTCTCCAAAATTTTTCATCGACGTATTCTTTCATAAGGTGATATTGTAGATTGTAGATTTTATTTTTTATACTTAGCGAATATATTTGTAATTAATGCTATAAGTATAGTTACTATAGAAGTAACTATTAATAAAGCGTCTCTATTAAAACAACCAACCATATCGCAAGTCTGTGAACTATAGAATGTAGCCACAGAAAGTAATAAAAATATACCCAACCACCATTTTCGTTTCTGAGCTATAAGTGATATTAGAGAGGCTACAAGAAATGTTAATGCAAGATAGAGTATATTTTCAGTTAGACCATCCCCTACCTTATAAAGACAATAATCATCAATTTCGCAATAGTAATTTATAAAATAAGAATTAATCACTAAAGCTATCCCGCAGAGAATAATTCCAACTATGACAAATTTATCCTTCATATTACTTTTCTAAATTAGCTAATAAATTCTCCAACATTATAACCAATACTAAAGCATCAGGATCTGTAATCTTTTTATGCCCCTGTTTTACTACCGACTTATTGAGCATGCCTTTAAATTTCTCCGCTTTCAATTCAGTTTTTATGAGCTTGCCTGTTTGTATAGATACAATTATAGCATCAATCCGGGCATAGAGATTGTTCTTATATGCACTAGCAATATTCAATGATTCGACAGTTTTCCTCATTATTTTCAAAAACAAAATCGGATCAAATACTGGATTCGGACTAATAATAAAGTCTGTAATCCCATCCCCAGTTACATCAAGTGTAAGCACTAATTGCCTGGTCGTTGTACTGAACATCACTTCACCTTTCGTTTGTGTAGTAACTAGAATATCTGAAAACACAGACTGAGTACTTTCTCCATTTGGTACTATTGTTTCCATTTCAAAAGTGAATGTCCCTATGTCCGTACCTTTCAATATAACTTTTGAGAGACTCTCTTCTGGAATATTTACGTATTTCCCTTCTCCAAATTCAAGATACGAGCTATTTGAGATATTTTCTTGTATGTAGCAGAAGTCTTCTATATCTGAGCAGACCTTGCCGGTAAAGTTTCCGAGTGAGTCATAAGCACCAATTGATACTGGGGAGTGAATCGAAAGACGAAGGCGATTTGATGTATTTACAGGTTTAACTTGAACAACAATTGCATTGGGGTCAAAAGGAGTCCTAGTAATTATAGAAGATATTAATGAGATTAATTCTTGCACTTCCAGTATATCTTTATGAATACGATCAAAATTATTATTGTTGTATTTTAGTAGATTCACCCAATATTTCTCCCCAGGCATATACAGAGCACTCGGCTCCACCACTGTCTTATCCCCATCTATCGTAAATATTGGTCTTTCATCAAGTGTGTACGGATTACTGCACCCCACACTCCCTCCAGTACAGCCAGTCAATTTTGGATAGTATTCAAAGCTTGCAATTGTATCTAGTCCCCAGCCAGCGACCTCTACTACTCGGAGGCTCACGGGTGGCACCCAAGCATCTATACTCGTATGCAAACTCTCTGATTGAGTAATCAAAGCCTGAGAAAGCTTGATCGGAAGCTTTGTCGAGGATACGGGAGGGTTAGTACGCCCCTCGTTTCCAAGAAGAAAGTTTTTATACTCAAGATATGAATCAGTCGTACTTCCATATGCATTGACAAAGTTCGTGGTAATACCAGAAGGTATCGCATTATCAGTAAAAGTCACTGGTGCACTGTCTACTCTGTTTAGATAGTCCCTTGAAGGCAGCAACCCATAACCACCGAGCATATTCCGCCCGAGTTCTCTTGCATGTTCTTCATCCATGAGTACTCCCAGCATAATTCTTTGATTATATCCATGCAGCAAAGCCGGTACTGCACTCGGAGTTCCAATTTGAGGACTTGCCACCAATACAAGTACATCAATCTTATCAATCAGATTGCTTGTACCTGCAACTTTCATCTGCTGCAATTTTACAAGTAACGCTTTAGCCAAAAGACCTCCATTGCTATGTGCAATGATTGTCACCTTGCCGGTCGTCGAAGAAGCAACGAGATTTTCCAAAGTAGCGATGAGGGATTTCTTTCCCCCTTCATATCGCGTACCGTTGTTTACAATATCATCGACACTCTGGCGCCAGTCATAGGCATATGCTTCCCATCGAGCCATGTGTTTAGGTAAAGCTGGATCAGTCAAACCATCAAGGGTTGCAAAAAAGCTCTTATAAATATTCTGACCAAGGAGACCTAAGGATGTCGGGGTGTTTGTTTCCTTGATCGCATCACGCGTATATATACCTGTATTCTTACTTGTGCCATCTGCATTTAAATATAGGTCTTCCACATCTGTCTTCTTATTCGATTCCCAGAGCTGATCCTCACAGTCGAGCTGGCAGGTGACACTCTGATTTTTATACAACCGGCTTGCTTCGAGCCCTGGCAAAAAAAGAACATTCGAATAGCATCCTGTCGTGCATACTAGAGCTGCTTGTTTTTGCTCAAACACTACCGTTCCATTTCCACCCTGTGGACTACAACCATAATAACAATAGAGACCGGCACGTGCTAAAACTTCTCCATTAAAAGAACTTGTTTCATAATAAATCGCAATACGTCCTCCACCACCAGAACCAACGCAGACATTCGGGCAATAATTATTACCTCCGTTTGCACCAAAAGAACCGGTTCCTATTATATTTTTTGCTATAACATAAACGCTTCCGCCGCTTGATGTATTTTCTCCATGAGCAGAAATCGTACCGTCGTTTGATAATGCATTGGTTATATAGAGTCTGACTGCTCCACCACCACGCCCAGAGTAACCACTGCCCCCACTCCCAAAATCAATAGGCTCTCTTTCAGACCCATACGTTGATGTCGCTGTATTGTTGAGACCCACTCCTCCATAGCTTGCTCCTGCCAACTCAAGACCTGGCATAGGTGTTCCCGGCCCAGAAATATAACCTTTTGCATCAGCAAGAACAGATGAGCCAGCTGTAACTGTAAGATTTGGTACGGAAAGAAAAAGTATCTTACCTGGAACCACAGTGAGTATGGAATTTCCTTTTACTAAAACTGTACTACTCACAATATGTTCCTCACCAGAAAGAGTGACTGTCGACCCACCGTCTATTTTAATAAATGGAACTCTGAGTGTTGAACTTCCTAAAAACGAGAGGGTTGAATTCTGATCAAGAACAATCTGTAGGGCGCTAAGATTAACATCATTTTCTACACTGACTTTTGCGCCTTTTGTTATAAAAATACTGTTAAAATTTAGGGGGCTATCGGTTTTTTGAAAACGCCACGAGGAATCAATATGAATGTTGTTGCTTACTACATCAATCAAGCCTACCGTACCGTCACCAGCACAAGTCAGAGTCCACCCATCATAGCTTCCGCACCCTCCCTTGGCCCACGCTACACCTGTAAAAAAATTTGACCTATAGTGCAACGCGATACGCCCACCCCCTCCTGGACCTTTAAAATGGCCCGAAGCAAAAAGTCCCCCTCCCTTAGTTTGAAAAATACCCGTTCCTGCCAAATTACCAGTAGTGACATAGATACTCCCCCCACTCGCCGAACTTTGCCCATCTGCGGATATTAGACCATCATTTACGAGAGTTTGGGTTACTACAAGCCAAATAGCTCCTCCACCATTATAGTACCCTGCACTTCCCAAATCGAGAGGTCGGAGAGCTGAGCCATAGGTTGAGGTTGCACTATTTTGAAGTCCAATTCCCCCATAACTCGCACCAACAGTATAAAAATCTGGTGTACCTGGCCCACTTACATACCCATAGCCTCTTCCATTTGCCTCCATTATAGAAGTTGAACTGATTGTTAGGTTAACGGCATTTATTTTCACTCCTTTAAACGCACTCACAGAAAAATAGTCTGATTCCGCTGTAACAATAGCACCATTACGTATAGTCAAATTATTGAAAAAATACTCTCCTGCTGGCAACGTAAGATTAGACTCAACAACAACTTCCGCTTCAGTCCTATCAGCAATGCCATTCTGGTTTATATCGAATGGATCTATTTGTGCTTCAGCTGTATTAAAAGATATACAAAAAATCGCTCCAAACAGAGCGATTTTTAGGAAAGAGAAAAAAGAAAAATTAAATTGAAACCCCACACTACCAGGATAATTATATGAAGTTTTCATGTATGCATACTAAGCATAAAACTAAGCAAACAAAATCTCAAGCCACTTTTCCACAGTTAAAATCAACCCGACGGGTTGATTTGCTATAATAATTTAATGACAACTATAAACCGATTTGCTTTGGGTGAAATATATCATTGTTATAATCGAGGTGTTGATAAACGAATAACATTTAATACCTCAAGCGACTATGTGAGATTCATGGAACTCTTGTTTCTTTGTAATGATACTAACCCGAAACAAAGAAGTACTGTGAGTAAGCTCTCCCATGCTGAAATTTTTAATCTTCCGAGAAATAACCAACTTGTATCTATAGGATCTTACTGCCTTATGCCAAATCATTTCCATTTACTTCTAAAAGAAAGGGTGGAGGGAGGTATTAGTACTTTTATGGGGATACTTGGAAATTCTTATACTAAGTACTTTAATATAAAAAATAAAAGAACGGGAAATCTTTTTAATAAACCATTCTTGGCAAAACATATACATGAAGATAATCATTTTTCCCATATCGCTCAATATATACATATCAATCCAGCAGAATTATTAGAACCAAGGTGGAAAGAAGGTGTTGTGTTAGATATTAATAAATTGGAATCTTTCCTAACAGAGTATACTTATAGTAGCTTAAGTGACTTTCTAAATATCAATAGATTGGAAAGTAAGATCCTTGATAAAGAATTCGCAGATTCTTTAAAGGAAGACCTTCCTCAATTTTCAGAAATACTTGATGATATGTTTGAATACTATAAACAATTACGCTAATCAAAATCAACCCGACGGGTTGATTTTGATTCCTTTATTAATCATTATTTAGATAGAAGTATTGTGATTCCATATCAACCCGTCGGGTTGATGTTATTTAAGGGAAGTTTGGAGAGTGAGGAGTTCGGTGTTACGTGGGTTTGCAACCAACCCTTGATCAATAATTGCTCTTGCTTTTATTGTATCTTTAGATACATCCCTAAAAGCTTCTGCAAGTTGGATATATAGGTAAGGCTGTGTAGGGCCGTTTTTAATTGCTAGGTTATAGTATTTTTCTGCAGCTATCATATCTTTCAAATAATAAGCACTCATATTTCCCAGGTTTCCGAAAGAGATAAAGTTAGTCGGTGCAAGTTTCCCTGCATAGTCCCAATAAAGCTTTGCCCCTGCATAGTCACCAGCTACTTTAAAGTAGCTCCCAAGGTCAATCCAATAATCAAACTTTGTCGGATCTTTCTTAAGTACAGCTTGAAGTTCTGGAATTTTTGCTTCGATGGCAATCTTTACCCTTGGATCAACTGTGGCAGCAACCGCTACTGCACGGGAGAGAGAAGGAATTGGTTGTGGTACTCCAGAACCTTTTATAATCTCCACTGTATAGCCTTTTGGTACTGTAGTGGTAAGACCACCACCGAGGTCGACTACAGTTGTGGATGCAGTATCGGTCATCGTATCTGTAGTAGTACCTACTTGTGAGGCACCCATCGTGTCACTTTTTTGTTTTGACTTATAAAAGACCATTAAAAGCCCACCAAGCAGCACAAGCACCAAAACTCCAACAATAATATTTCTTTTTTGTGAATCCATATGCAGACTATTATACCAAAAGAACCAGAAATATACAGCAAAAAACCACCCCCTTACGGGAGTGGTTTTTTGTCAGTTAGTGTTAACCGTACTTAACCTAAGTATTAGTTAGATCGAGTCTGGATAAGACCACTTGATGGGAAGCCTGGAAGACTTGCACCGTTTGAGAAGTCAACATCAGATGTTGAAGACGTAGACGTTGCGTTTCCTGACCATACAAAGTTGTTACCAGATGTAAGCGCTGACGATGTCGCCACGTTGTAACCTGTAGTCAAGTTTGTTGGATAAGATGAGTCACCCAAGAGTGTTGTAACTGCAGATGAACCTGTAGTTACACCAGCAATTGAACCACGGAGTTCAAAGTACAATGTTGCACCAGCAGAAACCTGAACTGGGTTTGTTGTTGGAGAAATTGCAAATGATGTTGGTCCCTGTGGAATTGTAGCAGCTGTTGAGCCGATCTGACCACTTGTACCCTGTCCAGAAACTGGAGAAGAGTACGCAGCGTCTGTAAAGGCGTACAGAGATACGTTAGTAACTGTTGCTGATGTAGTAGCTACTGAGAACTTCATTGAAGAAATTCCAATAGATCCATTTGCATTAGCAGTTACCTTGTATCGGATAAGTCGTCCGTCTGCCAATCCTGTTGATCCAAGAGTATCAAGAGCGAGTGTAGGGAATGATTTGAACAATCGTACACCTGCTACTGCTGTAGAACCAGTTGCGTTGATTGTGTTACCAGAACCTACTCCTGTTCCCTGAGTACCTGTTGAATCAGAACCGTTGAAATCAACCTTTATAAGTGTTCCTTGTGTACCTGGCTGTGATGTTCCAACCATTGCAAAGTCAACTTTAACTGTCAAAGTCTTATCTGTATCCTTTGGAAGGGCTACTGAAGTTGCAAATGTCGATGTAGCGTATGTACTGTTACCAGTAAATGTAGCTGTACCAACTTGTGTTGCACCGTCCCAGATAGAAACCTGTACGAGATCAGAAGCTGAACCTGAAGTCAATTTAAGACCAAGTCGAGTTAGATTAACTGCCTCGTTTGTAGCTCGGAATTTGAATACAGCTGCAGTGTTACCTGTTGAACCAGCTGCCACAACAGAGTATGAAGGGCTAGATGAATCTGTAGATACCACGAGTGATCCTGTTCCAACTGTCATTGTCTGTCCAGTACCAGTTGAACCAGTAGCTGTTACAGAGTTTGAAGATGTTACACCAGATGCAGAAATGTTTCCGATTTGAGTTCCAGTAATACCCAAGATGAATGTACCTGTTGCAGATGATGCAACGTTACATTTCAAAGCAAGAGTCTTAACTGTTCCTTTTGTAACTACGAACTGCTGGTCAAATGTGAATGTAGCAGTTGAAGCTGTTGGATTAACGGTGTTTGAACCTGTGTTCAAAGCTGTTGCTCCATCAAACAACTGACATGATGACAAGCCTGTAGTGTTTGAACCACCGTTTGTCAAAACCATTGAAGAGAATCGTACATCTTCACCTGACTGTGATGCGTCAAACTGGTAGTTTGCAAGCAATACACCTTGTGATCCAGCAACAATGTTTTGAGCTGAAGGAGTAGCTGAAACGCTTACTGCGAGTGCTGCTGCCTTAACAGTCATTGTGTTCATTGTAAACACACCATTTCCTGAAAGACTGATTGTGTTACCAGTTGTTTGACCAGTTACGTTTGTCCAATCAGATGAAGGTGTTGTTGAAGCTGTAAGTGTTGTGTTGTTTGCAAGACCTGTTGGAAGTTTACCTTTCAACATGTAAGTCTTCATTCCGATTGGGTATGTGATTGTATCTGTGAATGTTACTTTTTGAGCAACACCACCTACGTTAGTCGCATCCACTGG
>JBKJHK010000010.1:0-4757 GCA_046599035.1 Parcubacteria group bacterium
TCAAAAACACTCCAAACTTCACATATTTATTACAGAAGACATCGGGGTTTGGCGTCCGTCCTGCCTTGTATTCAGAAAGCATATAGTCCACTACCATCTCCTTATATTCCTTTTCACAATCTAAAGTGAGAAAAGGTACTCCGAGTGTCGCACAAACTCGCATCGCACTCCTGCGTTCGTCTCTCCATTCACAGGGCAAAAAATCAGGTGCCCAGACCTTCAAAAACACCCCGGTAACGTCGTATCCATCTTTCTGTAACAATGCCAAAGCCACAGAGCTATCCACGCCCCCAGAGACCCCTACAAAGACTTTTTTCCTTTCATTCATCATCCTATTTATAGCACAACTTTTACATATAACTACAAAACGTTGAGGTCCCACTTCATAACCTTTTTTGAGCCCCCGCAGGGTCTGAGCCGGTGTTGTCAAGGCATTCCTTCTTGACAACTCAGGCCCGAGGACAGCCAAAAGTGCTCGCTGGAGACTTTTGGGCAGCTCAAAAAAGGTTATGAAGTGGGACGTTGCAAAACTTACTTCAAATATTTCGCCTTATTAACCTTATGGGCCTCAAAAGTTTTCGCATAATACATTTTACCATCGGTGCCAGTAAGAAAATACAAATAATCTGTTTTGATTGGGGTGACTGCAGCCAAAAGCGCATCGAGTCCAGGATTGTTGATCGGTGTTGGAGGTAAACCTTTATTCGTATAGGTATTGTATGCAGAATCAATCTTCAGATCATCGAGCGTAAGGTTTGAACTGTCTTTACCATTGATATATTTGAATGTCGCATCTACCTGGAGCGGCATACCAATCGAGATGCGTTTCCACAAAATACCCGCCACGATCCGCCTCGACTCACTGTCTTTTGCTTCACCTTCGAGAATCGATGCCATTGTCACCACATCTTTTTCTGATTTACCATACAGCTCAATATCTTTTTGAATACTCTTTATTTTTTCAATAAAATTTTCTTCCATATGACCAATCACATCCAGGGGTACAGCGGTCGGCGGCAAAAAGTACGTATCCGGAAATAGATATCCTTCTTTTTCTGTAGCAAGTGTCTCAAATGTCTTCACATCAAATGCAATGAGATTTTTAGAAAGTATTCCGCTGATTTCAGAAACATTCAGACCTTCAGGTATCGTCACTTTCACCGGATCCATACCAAGACGTCCTTCGATGATTCTCCATGCAAGTGTAAGTGGACTTTCTTTACTCGTGAACAGATAATCCCCTGCAGTCACTTTCTTTTCTCCGCCAAGAAGAATGACAAGGCTTCGAAAAACAAATGGAGAGCGAATCATATGGAGCATTGTAAATTTTTGTGTTGTCGCTTCGAGACTTTCCCCACTTTGAACTCGGACAATGCTCTGTACTGGAAAATCAGAAGGGGTTCTCCAGAAAGAAAGATACAGCGCAAAAGTTATGATAATGAATACTGATAGAAAGTAGGTAATGATTTTTCTATAATGAAGAAAGAAAGAAGGCTCTTCCAGTAAAAGAGTCTCTTCCTTATTTTTTTCTATAGATTCCTCATGCATACGTTAAAGTGAAAAAATTAGAGTGGAAGATTAGAAGGAGCCTCCGATTTTTTAGATCCGATACGGTCAAATGCAGGGGTTGTCGCTACACCACCAGGAAGATGATAAATCGTCGCGAGTTCTTCTGTATTTAACACAAAATGAGGTTTTTTAAATTCATTATAGAAATACCCCCGGTGCTTATATGCATCGAGCAAACGTGTTTTGAGAAAATTTCTTTTTTTCTTTTTTCGATCTTGCCAAGGGAAAGGAGCTATTACATCTGGATTGCGGGTCGGTTTAAATCCATTGAGATTTCCTGAACTATAATTTTTCAAGCCAGCCATAATTCCTCCACTCACCGCAGGACTAAATATGTCTTTTGGCGCAATGTACACAACGCGAATACCTACATCAAAACCTGGCTTGGTGACACTCCTTTCGAGTGCAGTAATCGTATCGGTCTCGCCCTCTGTAAGCCTCCTTGGTTGACCGGTCTCCCCTTCCTTGAGCTTTGTTTTTCCACGTATAAGATCGATTTCTTTCTGTGCGCCTTTTGCCCACCTGGCATCAACAAGCTTCTTTTCAGTCGAATCCCATTCCTCTGCTCTGTGAGCACGAATAATAATCTGTATCCAGGCATTATGTCCGACACCCATTGAAGAAGCCATAAACTCAACAAGCGGAGTCATAGGGTCAATTTTAAACTCTTCTTTTGGATCTTTATCCATTCCATAATCAATATAGGTTTTTATAGGAAATGGATCTGGTTTGCTCAGTTCAAATTCGGCTGCAAACATACTATTTTTTTCAGGATCAAACGATACGGGAAGTGTATAGTCTGGCACTTCGTATATTTCAACTCCAGGATACTGAGAGTAAAGATTGGCCTCGATAAGGTTTTTAAAATTATTGCGAGTCCAGATATAAAAATGAAGCCTTCCATCGATAGAACAAAGTTCGCATGAGAACCAAGGTAGTGTCTGTCCTTTCCAGTAAACCTGGTGCCAATTATTCTCACCAAAGGGTTGATGCAATGCATTGAACAAAAATTCCATTGCTTTTGGTGATTTAAAGATTTCTTTGGGCAGTTTAATCTCGAGAAGTACATGTGTAAGTCCTGCAAAATACTGTGCTCTCCGATAGATAAGCCAAATATCCCAAAGCCAGAAGCCTAAAAATGCGGTCAGCCAAACTGGCGCTGTAGTCAAAAGGATTTGAAATACGATTTTTACACCGGCTATGTTTTTAAGCTGGGTGAATATAGAAAAATCTAACATGGTTTAAGTATACAATGGATAGAAGTAAGAGGCTAGAAGCAAGCAGTGAAAATATTGTGAATTTCTCTTGCTTCTAAATTCTATCATCTAACATCTACTAGCTTAAACAAAAAACCTATTCAAATGAATAGTTTTTTTGTTTAAGCTAGAGTATACTTCCCGTCCTTAGTCTTCTTGAAAAGCTTCGTATTCTGGAGGTTCACCATAATCGTGTTTTCCTTTACGTATCGCTCCTTCATCACCTTTTCGATAATCTTTTCTTTAGTCAGTGGACCATTTTTTTCGAGCACACCTTTGATCACATCTTTGACCACACCTGACATATATCCCCATTCAGAGAGAGCATAGAGGCCCCGACCAACGAGTACAAACCGAGGGTCTTTGATAAGCTCATTGTGCGTTGTCGCTACATGAGCTTTCTTTCCAAAGAGTTCACCAATGAGCTTTGCTACTTCGCGGAAGTGAATTGGTGAGCCATGTCGTCGGATCACGAGGAATGCATAGTCTCGCATGCCTTTTGTATTGATATTTGGAGAATCAGACTTACCCCATTCACCGAGTGGGTTCTTGCTGATAGTCTTCGAGATCGATAGCCATCGGCGAAGGATTTCCTCATTCTTGTATTCAGTTGCCACTTCTTTCAAGTGTTCAAGGAATGTCTCAATCATCTGAGACTCAGGAAGGATCTCATCATCTGCCATATTTTCATAAAGTTTTCGAAGCGAGTCATGGATCTTCTTAGAAAGATCTTTGTCTACATGCCATCGGTGCTTGAATTCAGGATCTTCTTTTTCTTTTGTAAAATCTTCACCAACTACAAGAAGGAAATGTACGTGATTCTGAGTACTCTTGTCTTTTGAAACATGACCAAGAAGATCTTCTTCAGACACCATACCTCCAAGAACTTTCACCACTGCTTTAAGCTCGTCAAATGCCACCTTCTCAGTATCATATTCTTTTGACTTTCGAATATTTGCAATTGAGTAGTTTTCAATCTGTCGCACTCGCTCGCGAGTGATCTTGTATTTCTTTCCGATCGCTTCCAGAGTCATGCGCTTAGTGTCTACGCCAAGACCGTAGCGGCCAATGATCACATCTTGAGCACGAGGAGAGAGGACACCGATAAGGCGCTTTGAAACTTGCTTAGGCTTAAATGTGATAATTGTTTTTTCGCTCATAGTTAATGTATTATATTAATAATTTTTTGTAATTTTAGTGGTATAGAATATTGTATTTGTATCATTATTAGAGCATTACGTCAAGCACATTATACCACACTTACATACTGATTCCTAAATCACTATATTTATCAACCTATTTTCAATAAAAATAACTTTTTTATATTCCCCATTTGGAAGCCATTTTGCGATTCCAGGCTCACTTTTGACGCGCTCAAGCACTTCTTTTTCAGTGCCTCCCGTCGGTACTTTGACTTCCCCACGCACTTTTCCATTAATCTGGACCGCAATAGTGACCTCATTCACTTTCATTTTCTTCTGATCTGGTTTTGGCCACGTTTGCTCTGCAAGAAGTGTATGCTCACCCTGAAGTTTCCATAATTCCTCAGTCACATGCGGCGCAAAAGGGTGCATAATCTTTAAGAATAGTGCAAATAATTCGAAACTAATCTTTTCATGCTTCTCCATTTCATTCAGAGCAATCATGAGAGCGGAAACGGCAGTGTTATGAGAGAACGTATCAATGTCACCTGTAACTTTTTTTATAGTCCTGTGGATTACGGATTCAAGTTCAGTGTTATTACTTTTCTTATCTGCTTTTGACTTTTGACTTTTGACTTTTGACTCTGCCAGCCTCCACACTTTTTCAATGAACCGTCTCGAGCCAATAATATTTTCCGTGCTCCACGGCAGACTCGCTTCAAACGGACCCATGAACATTTCGTAGACTCGCAATGTGTCGGCTCCGTAGGTCTTTACAATATCGTCCGGA
>JBKJHK010000023.1:0-8731 GCA_046599035.1 Parcubacteria group bacterium
GGCGTATCAGCTCATCGCGACTTCGCGATTCGGATAGTATCTCTACTACCTCGAGCTCATCTGCAGAACAGTCTGAATAATCTCTTTTTTCAAATAACGTATCAGAAGTTTTGAGCCCAAGTGCGGTAATAATGTCGGCACTTTGAGTGATCGGCGTCGCACCAAGTCTGAGCAGCATGTGGGGACCCTCACTTGTCTTGGAAAAGATTGAGTGCGGGATAGTAAATACATCGCGGTTGAAATCGATCGCATATTTCGAAGTGATCAAAGTTCCTGATTTGAGTTCTGCTTCGATCACAAGTGTCGCGTGGGAAAGCCCCGCCATAATCCTGTTTCTTTGAGGGAAGCTCCATGTGGTTGCTCGGAAATCATCTTCAAATTCTGAAAGGAGACAGCCGTTCCGTTCCAGTATCTGGTCGCGTAGTCCCCTGTGTGTGCTTGGGTAGATCACTTTGTCCGAAAGTCCCGAGCCGGGGATTGCGATTGTGGGCAGCCCTGCTTTGAGTGCGCTCCGGTGGGCAATGCCGTCAATACCGAGAGCCAAACCTGAGACAATGCAGATAGGTTGATCTTTGAGTCCTTCTATCAAATGCTCGCAGACCGCTTTACCGTACTCGCTGTACTTTCGTGCACCGACGACAGCGAGATATTTTTCGGTACGAGGAAAAGTACCTTGGATCCGGAGCGTTTTTGGACACTCGGGGATTTCCGGTAAAAGCTCCGAGATTTGTTTTGGCTTAATGCTTGAAATAGGATACTGGTGCATCTCTTCTATTATACATAGCTTATCTTTTCAGGTATGTGTATATCTGCTACACTAAATAGATATGTTAGATATTAGGTTTATCAGAGAGAACAAGGATTTGGTGACAGCTGGTGCAAAGAAAAAGCATATTGATTTTGATGTGGATGCACTTATTGCTGTCGATGATAAACGTCGTGAATTAATGACTTCTGTGGAGGCAAAACGTGCAGAGCAAAATGCAGTGAGTGAGAAAATCCTTACCGCAACTGCCGAAGAAAAAGGTACGATGATTGCAGAAATGAAAGTACTTAAAGATACCTTGCAAGCACAAGAAGAAGAATTAAAAGAAATCTTGAAACAATGGCAGCTTCTTATGGTGGCCGTACCAAACATTCCTGATATGTCAGTGCCAGATGGAAAGGATGATGGTGACAATATGGAAGTGAAGGTGTGGGGAGAAATCCCAATGTTTGGATTTGAACCAAAAGGTCATACAGACCTCATGCTCCTTCATGACATGGTGGACTTTGAACGTGGTACAAAAGTAGCAGGTTTCCGCGGATACTTTTTGAAGAATGACGGAGTGCGATTGCAGTTTGCAATGTGGAATTTCGTACAAGATTTTTTTATGAAAAAATCGGTGGCATCAGACAAATGGACACCCATGGTTGTTCCATCTCTCGTCAGACGCGAGCCTTTCATGGGCACCGGCTACCTTCCTCAAAGTGAAGAAGATCTCTACAAGACTCAGGACGGTGAGTACCTTTCCGGTACTGCAGAAGTAGCGACCATGGCCTACTACATGGACGAGGTTCTTGAGAAATCACAGCTCCCTATAAAGATGCTTGCCTTTTCTTCCGCATACAGACGAGAGGCAGGAAGTCACGGCAAGGATACAAAAGGACTGATCCGTGTCCATGAATTTTACAAACTGGAACAAGTCGTTCTTTGTGAAGCTTCACATGCAGAGTCGGTCAAGTATCACGAAGAAGTGACTACAAATGCAGAAGAGATCATGCAAGCACTCGGTATCCCATACCGCATTGTGGTCAACTGTGGAGGAGATCTCGGACTTGGTCAGGTAAAAAAGTACGATATTGAAGCGTGGGTCCCCGGAGAAAAAAAATACAGAGAGACACATTCTGCTTCTTATTTTCACGACTTTCAGACGCGACGCCTTAACATCCGCTACAAAGACACAGATGGCAAGATGAAATTCGTCCACTCCCTCAACAACACAGCGCTTTCAGGTCGACCAATGATCGCTCTCATCGAAAACTTTCAGCAAGCAGACGGCTCCATCAAAATTCCAGACGTACTCGTGCCGTACATGGGCGGACAGACTATGATCAAGAAAACACCCTAGCTCTTATGGTTCGAGATATTCGTGGGGCAGAATACGTGAGACAAAAGAAAAAAACATTCTGGGTAAGACTGGGTGTTTTTTGCACATTACTTTTCTTGCTCGGGGGACTGTCGGTGTGGCTTGGTGGTTTGAAGAGTATTCAGATCGATACGGTGACTATTTCCGGAGCAACTGTCTTGCCAGTTGAGGTATTACAAAAAAGCGCACAAGAAGTCTTGGGTGGAAAATACCTCTGGCTTTTTCCAAAAGCGAATATTTTTTTATATCAAAAAAAAGAGATTGAGAAAAAGCTCCTCGCCGAGTTTCCACGAATACAAAGTGTCGGCATTGCAACATTCGACAATCACATTCTCTCTGTTACTATAGTCGAGCGCGAGCCGTTTGCACTCTGGTGTGACACCTTGCCGCTCGAAGGTTCGGTCTCCAAGTGTTACTTCTTAGATTCCGACGGTTTCGTATTTGACCATGCTCCGCAGTTTTCTGGTAATGCATATTTCAAATATTATGGCTTTCTGCCCTTTGAGGCGCCGATCGGATCATATTACCTTTCGTCGACCACCCGATTTCACGAACTCTCAGGATTTGTGGAGAATGCTCAAAAACTCGACATAACTCCGCTCTATATGAGTGCACAAGATAGCGATAGTTTTGAATTGTATGTGTTTGGAGGAGGGAAGATTTTGCTCGATACTCGCGAAAGTTTGGTAAAAGTATTTGAACGTTTTTCGGCACTTCTGAAGACGCCAAATCTGGTGCCGAGGAAGGGAGGGGAATTGTTGGTTGAATATATTGATCTCCGTTTCGGCAACAAAATGTTTTTTAAAGCACGAGAGGAAGTGCATTAAAAATTAAAGCATTTTATAAGTCTTATGTGACCTATCCGTCCAGTAAGACCTATTTGCCCTATAAGACTTATTTGTCCTATGAGACTAAGTGTTTTAAATAAGTCCTATGAGTCCTATCTGTCCTATTAAACTAGGTCTTATGGGTCCTATAATGTCCTATCAGACCAAAAGAGTTGCATTGTTTTCTAACTTCTATTATCTTACATCTAACTTCCATTATTATGAACATCTGGCAGAAATTAAAAAAAGAAAAAGATGGCCCTTTAATGGTCCTGGCTCCTATGGCAGATGTCACTGACGCTGCTTTTCGACATAT
The DNA here is from genome assembly GCA_046599035.1 of Parcubacteria group bacterium. Lineage (GTDB taxonomy): Bacteria > Patescibacteriota > Minisyncoccia > Phycocordibacterales > DATDWN01 > UBA910. Next base: position 3,273 of record JBKJHK010000023.1, read on the forward strand.
CATTGCGACCTATGGAAAACCAGACGCGACCTGGACAGAGTTTGTTTCCGCAGATGGGCTTTTTCGCGGCGGATACGACCATCTTATTAACGACCTCCGTTTCAGTGAAATCGAGCGACCGGTCATTGCACAGTTTTTTACAGGCTCTCCTGAGATGATGGAAAAAGCAGCACGTCTTGCACTCGAACTCGGCTTTGACGGAGTGGATATAAACATGGGCTGTCCTGACAAAGGAGTAGAAAAACAGGGAGCAGGAGCGGGACTCATTAAAGACCCGAAGCGTGCACAGGAAATTATTTTAGCTGCAATGCGTGGAGCAACAAGTTCCGAAAAAACCATTCCAGTTTCAGTGAAGACTCGTATTGGGTACAATAAAAACGAACTTGAAACATGGCTGCCTGCAATCCTGGAAACAAAACCTGCACTGGTGACCATGCATGCGCGTACCAGAAAAGAAATGTCACAGGTGCCTGCTCGATGGGAACATGTGAAAAGAGCAGTGGAAATTCGCAACGAACTTTCTCCAGAAACTCTCATTTTCGGAAATGGTGATGTGAAAGATGTGGCTCATGGAATTGAACTCTGTAAAGAAACTGGAGCAGACGGTGCAATGCTCGGCCGTGCGATCTTTGGCAACCCATGGCTTTTTTCTGGGAGACCGTTTAGTGAAATTCCAGTCACTGAAAAACTCCGTGTACTCTGTGAGCATACAAAACTTTTTGAAGAAATTATTGGTCCAAAGCCACCTGTTGGTTGTGGTAAGAATTTTGCAGTGATGAAAAAGCACTTTAAAGCGTATGTGACGTGGGCGACTGAGTACTCTCAGTTTAGTCATGGATTGGACGGGCATAAATCAGCAGTACATGATCGGCCGAGTGCAAAAGAATTACGTATGGAACTGATGGAAACAGAGAATGCTCTGCAGGTAGGGGAGAAAATAGAGGAATTCCTCAAAAACTATATTGTTTGACAAAGTTTTAGAGTGTGCTAGGGTAAATAAAGATTACGTAAAGAAAGGAGTGTGCCTGACTAATCACCCCATCCAAAAAATGTTTATCCTTAACTGAGTAAACCAAGTAGGGTAGGGCTAGAACTCAAGTATAAATTTTCTTTTTTATTCAGGTGCCGGCCACTCAGACCGGGCAAGGAGATCTTTTGTCGGCATTCGTCCGCCGGTGTGCAACTTTGGGTTTAAAGATGCAGTTGCGACCGGCGGACATCAGTTCGGAAATACCCCAAAAGGGTATTTTTCTTTTATTAGCGACGTAAGGCGAATGAAATAAGAAAGATTACTTTCTTATTTCTAAACTGAGGAGCTAAAAGAAATGGTAAATGACCTCCGGGCTCTGTACTAGGGTCAATACCCTTTATTTTTTTTACTTTCAACTTTACGGACTTGGTGGACTTTCGACTCGCAATAATACCTGTGCTATTATTGTTTTATGTCAGAAGTACTCTATCGAAAATACCGGCCACACACATTCGAGGATATTGTAGGGCAAGACCATGTTGTAAAAACACTCTCATCACAGATCTCCCTCGGGACCATTGGACATGCATATCTGTTTGCTGGATCTCGTGGAACAGGGAAGACATCGATCGCTCGCATATTCGCTCGCGAGATCGGCACAAGTAGCAATGACATTTACGAGATCGACGCAGCATCCAACAACTCAGTCGATGAAATGCGTGAACTCAATGAATCGGTCCACACGCTTCCGTTTGATTCAAAATACAAGATATATATTTTAGACGAGGTGCATATGCTTTCAAAGTCTGCTGCAAATGCGCTTTTGAAAACGCTCGAAGAACCACCTGCACATGTTATTTTCATATTAGCGACAACCGAAACTCACAAGATCCCTGAGACAGTCCTTTCTCGTTGCCAGGTGTATACATTTAAAAAACCAAATCAGGAAACACTAAAGACGGTCGTAAAAAATGTAACAAAAAAAGAAGGATACACGATCGCAGACTCATCTGCAGATCTAATCGCTCTCTTGGGAGACGGCTCGTTCCGAGACACCTTGGGCACGCTCCAAAAAGTGCTCTCATCTTCAAAAGACAAGAAGATCAGTGAAGACGAAGTTCTCCTTGTTACCGGCGCTCCGCAGACGACACTAGTCAATGAGCTTGTATCGGCAATCGTATACAAAAAGCTTCCAGAAGCTCTGCATGTTGTAAAAAAAGTATCAGACCAAAATGTAGATATGGCAGTACTTTTGAAACTTCTGCTTGCCAAAATACGTGCAGTGCTTTTGGTCCGTTTTGGAAGTGTGGAGCTTGTCAAAGATTCGCTTTCAGAAGAAGATTTTTCTTTTATTGAGACTCTCGCAAAAGATACGAAAGCGGAAGTTTCCTCAGGTACTATCGTCGCTCTTCTGGACGCCTACACAGCCACTGGAAAGGCTTACATTTCATCACTACCACTTGAGCTTGCATTGGTTTCTCTCATCTAAACAAAATCTCGCTAGCGCCGAAAGGGCACTAGCGAGAGGGAGAGGAAAAATAGAGCTACTCCTCCAAGAATAGAGAGACCACCAAAACAAAAAGTTAGATTGAGTTTCCGTTTGGGATTGGAAGATTCAGATCCCCTGAAAAAACAGAGTAATCCTACTACTATACATATGCCACTAACAAAGTTGGTAAGTATGTGCATTCTGGTTCTATTATTAACATCTTATACTGACTTAATCAACTACATATTCTTTCAATCAAAAACCGCTAGGCCCCAAGAGGGGGACTAGCGGGAAAGGTGAGACAAAGGCAAATGGATCCAAGGAGGAACAATAGGATCGCAAGCCAGTAGAATTTTGCTGAAGGCACTACCCACAACACTTCCATTCCTGGATGGTTGGGGTCCTCTGCAAGGATCAGTTCAAAGTACGTTGCATGGATTATCAAGCAACGAAAACCTAATGCAAATAGTATTAGGATAAGCGTTACAGGAAGGGTAATCATCTATATTTAGCATAATGTGGATTTTTAGCGTTGTCAAACAGGTAAGATATCCACAGTGTATCGAACATAGGTAATGATACAATTATATATAAGACCTATGTTAGAAAATATACCAAAAAAAGAAAAAGCTGTTGCACTTAGAAAAGAAGGAAAAACTTACTCAGAAATCTTAAAAGAAGTATCTGTAGCAAAGTCCACACTTTCTGAATGGTTTCGAGATGTAAAATTATCAAAACCTCAGATTCAAAAGATAACCCTAAAGAAGTTGCAGGCAGCAAAGCGAGGGGGTGAAGCAAAACATGCTCAAAGATTATTGAGAACACAAATAATACGTGACGAAGCATTGCAGGATATAAAATCAATTTCAAAAAGAGAACTCTGGTTGATTGGTATTGTGTTGTATTGGGCAGAGGGTACAAAAGAAAAAGATTTTCGTCCTGGGACTAGCCTTACGTTCAACAATTCCGATCCTCGAATGATAAAAATTTATATTATGTGGCTGTTGAAGTCTTGCGATGTTCCAAAAGAAAGAATTCAGTGTGATATATACATTCATCAAAATAGTAAAAACAATGTAGAGGAAGCAAAAAGACATTGGTCTATAGTTACCGGTTTTCAGATTGAGAAATTTCAAAAGGTGTATTTCAAGACAAATAAAATCAAAACTACCAATAGAAGGAATACAGGAACCTTGTATTATGGCTTATTACGGGTTAAAGTAAGTGCGAGTTCCACTCTTCTACGTCGTGTTGCAGGGTGGACCGAAGCGATAGTAAAGTGTTTAAAATAGAAAATTGCCCGATCGTCTAGTGGTAGGACACCAGGTTTTGGTCCTGGGTACTGAGGTTCGAATCCTTGTCGGGCAGCACTTGATATTATAAATAAATAATGTATTTTAATACATGGAGGCATTATGAAAATTCCTGAAGATCCAAAGGATGCCGAAAAACGGGCAAAGGGCCAGCTTGCTGGTTCCCGTGGGAAGGGTTTTGTAGAAATCACAGAAGTGGTATCTAAACCCCAACACGTTGATTTGTTCAAGAAGATGTTCGGAGGCAAGATTCCTATTCAGAGTCTGCCCGAACCCGAACCAGAAGCAAAGAAAAAGAAAGGAGGAAAAAAGAAAAAATGACCGGGTATATGAGAAGGCAAATCTTTTTCGTCTACAATTACACATGTCAGTATTGCAATAATCGTTGTGAGGAGAGTCATCTCGAAGTCGATCATATTCACCCTAAATCTCTGGGTGGGGAGGATCGACTGAGTAACTACACGGTTGCTTGCTTTCATTGTAATCGAAAGAAGAAAGATTCTCTCTTACCTGAGTCGTACAAAGCACTTCTTTTAACGGTTGCGGAGCGTAAAGCAGTCGTTATTAAAAGACGCATTGCTGACATGGGTAGACGTAGGAATTGCGGAAAACGATTAGAAGAAATTAATAAGTTGCCGCACGTAAGAGTTTCTTTTTCTGATCCAGCCGTTGGTCCTCTAGGGTGGTTGTATACGAATCCTAGGAAAACACTACAGTTGGAAAAGATTGAACTTTCGTACCCATCTCCACGTTCATTTCTACAACCGAAACTCCTTAGTTTCTTATTGACTCAACTTGGGTCAATGGGAGATCGACATAATGGACAGGTGCGATTAACTCAAGCCTTGCCAAATACTAAACTCCTTTTGTTTACTGAAGAAGAGATAGAGGAGGTTCTCGATTGGAGTTTTCAAATGTGGCTTTCAATTGGAGGGGGGAGTTGCGGAATTTTTTCACATGTTTCTCTGAGTAGACATATAGACTCTGGATCTTTTGATCAATTAACTCTTTCCTCAATACTTAGTACATCCGAACTTGCGAATGTAAGTCAAATGGTGGGTATAATTTAAGGAGGAGTGATACATGACTGCGGTTAACTACCGCAGTCGTTTTTTAAATAAATAATGTATAATTTGTTCGAATCAAGTCCCACACGTCCAGAAAATGAAAAAAATGAAAATGGTTCTTCAGTCACAATTGTTCTTAAGGATGTGTATTTGCAGACAAAGTAATATATAATGAATATATTAGACATAATAAATTAAATGTTATGGCAAAAGGAACATCACATACAAAAGAAAAAAAGAAACCAAAGAAACCGAAAGCTAAGTAGATTTAAAAAAGACCATTGTGACCGACGATGGTCTTTTTTGACAGTAGGACCTTGTGATATGCTGAAGTAATGGAATCTAAAAAGCTTATATGGCTCGGGATGACAGTGGGAGGTTTTGTTGGTAGTTTCATTCCGGTACTGTGGGGTGCAGGCGAGTTTTCGTTTGCATCTATTGTTTTCTCTGCCATTGGTGGATTTGCAGGGATTTGGCTCGGTTTTAAATTAAGTCAGTGATGGGAATGAATTCGCCTTACGGCGCTAATAAAAAAAGAGCAGGTCAAAACCTGCTCTTTAATTGCGTTTTCTATTTTGATTCTACTGTACAGGTGGATACACAATGACTTCATCACCGAC
>JBKJHK010000013.1:0-4356 GCA_046599035.1 Parcubacteria group bacterium
TATTATTTCATCAGGGACCCACAGTGAACTCCTCAAAAGTTCAGGTCTCTATATGGAATTTGTTGAGAGACAAAAAATTCTTACTTGGTTAAGTAAGAATTTTTTGTCTCTCAACAAATTCCATATAGAGACCTGAACTTTTGAGGAGTTCACTGTGGGTCCCTGATGAAATAATACTTCCTTTTTCTAACACAAAAATCTGATCGGCGTCCTGAATTGTTGCAAGTCGATGAGCGATAATGATTGTCGTACGCCCTTTGCTTGCTTTGGCGATTGCCCGCTGAACTTCGGCTTCCGTGATCCCATCGAGCGAAGCGGTGGCTTCGTCAAGAATGAGGATTTTTGGATTGACTGCGAGCGCACGAGCGATCGCGAGTCGTTGGCGTTCTCCTCCTGAAAGTCTCTTCCCATCTTGTCCGACTTTATGGTCCATACCTTCTGGAAAAATACTCACATCAAGCTCTACGAGCTTGCACAGGAGAAGAATATCGCTATCAGAGAGGTCTGTGTGAGAACCCATCTGAATATTTTCGCGAATGCTCATATCGAGCATGAGGGTTGATTGATCGACGATTGCAACTTGTCTGTAGAAGTCGTGAAGCGACAACTCTTTCAAATTATGACCATCGATTGTTATACTGCCGCATGTCGGGTCATACCCTCGGAGTAGGAGAGTCATAAGTGTCGACTTCCCAGACCCAGTTCGTCCCACAATACCCACTGTTTGACCAGGGTTGATGCGGATGTTTACGTTGGAAAGAATCTCGCGGGGCTCGCCCGATAGGAGCTTCTTACCCTCTTCGTCTTCATGGGTTGGATAGCTAAAGTGTATATTTTCAAAACGAATATATCCATGAAGCGGAGAAAGAACTTTCGGATTTTCGATCTCGGTAATGGCTGGTTGTTTGTCGATCAGATTGAAAAACTTTTCGACAGATGCGATCTCAGTCAACACATTTTGAGAGTCGGAACAGATTGTTCGCATAATTGTTCCGATCTGATTTGCCCAGTACATTGCTGTCACAAGGTTTCCGATACTGAAACCGGAACTGTGGATGAGATATGCACCTGCAATCAAAATCGAAGCTCGGTTGATTTCGATTATGATAGAAAGTGTTTTGTCCCAAAACGTTATATACGTGTTGATATTGATAGCACTCTCTGCTGCAGGTTGCATGTACTTATCTCGGTACCGATCTCGCATCAAATCTTCTTGGCAAAAGGATTTGATAAGGCTTACTCCTCGAAGAAGTTCGTCACGCTGTTTACTCGATGCAAGACCCATGTCTCGCCGAACCTTGATCATTGGGTTATATTTTTTCTCCATCCTCCACTGGATTAATCCATACAGGCTCATAAAGAGAAAAGTAATACCGCCAAGGAGAGGCGAAAGCATGGTGAGAATAACGCAGCTCACGAGTCCTTGTATTGCTAAGGGTCCGTACTGCTGGACAATCATCTTTGCAAGAGTTTGCATCGAGTTTTGTCCGGCAGAAATGATTTCCTGCGATAGTCCCGAATGGATGTTTTTGTGTTGACCGATAGAGAATGCGAAGTAACGATCGATCGTCTTCATCCTCAATTCTTTCTGGATTGGAAACCATACACTGTTCATGTCGATTTTAGCACGCACATAATCAATGTAGGTACTTGCTATCGCAAGCAACAAACCAATCCCAGCAATAATTGCTGTATACGTCAGGTTACTTCTTTGGGTTAGGGAATCCACAATCTTACCCAAAAGAATTGGGCCGATTAGTCCAATCCCTTGAACCAAAAAAGTCAAAGCAATCACAGCGAGAATCTTATTCTTATGTCCGCTGTAAATACTCAAAATACGTTTGTACATTCAGTTTTCCTCCGTCAGATTTTATGTCAAAAAACTAGAAATAGTCCAACTAAATTATAACACAGTATAACTATAAAAGTCAAGTATTTTTCTCCACCATTTTTGGCATAATGGGGCTATACAACCTATGAAAAAAACTACAAAAAGTGTATTGCCAATTGAGTGGAATTTAAAGCTTTTATACAAAAGCTCCCATGACAAACAGATCGAAAATGATATGGATGTTGTAGAAAAAGCATATAAAGCATTTGCATCTAAATATAAAACAAAGACAGCGTACATGACAGATGAAAATGCACTTCTCGATGTTCTTCTAGAATATGAAAGAATAACTGACATACCTTCATATAAAGCATACAGATATCTCCGTATGTCGCAGGATCTTGATTCAAAAAATCAAGCTATCCGTTCACGCTTTACACAGGTTGTACAGCGCATGCAGAAACTCGGAAATGTTATCCTATTCTTTGAGATCAATCTTTCTAAAATTTCTCCTACAAATCAAAAACTATTTCTAAAAAGCAAAAAACTTTCTCCCTATGCATATTTTTTGAAAAAAATATTTGAAGCGAGTAAATTCGTATTGTCTGAGCCTGAAGAAAAAATATTAAATCTTAAGTCTCTTCCATCTCACGGTATGTGGACTGATGCAGTCAAAAAGATGCGTGGACAGCTTACTGTGGTGCATAAGAATAAGACCATTGCGCTTTCAGAAGCAGAATCTCTCATTCGAGAACTTCCTATGCAGTCAGAAAGAAAAGAACTCTATGGAAAGGTTATGGACCAGTATACAAGCATCGCATCTATGTCAGAAAGCGAGATGAATGCAATTGTGACTAACAAGAAGATAAATGATGAGCTTCGAGGCTACAAAATGCCGTTTGACGCAACAATTCAGTCTTATGAAAATGATCAGAAAACTGTTCTTGGACTTGTAGAAACAGTTACAAAAAATTTTAAGGTCAGTCAAAAATTTTATAGTTTAAAAAAGAAAATGTTAGGTATTAAGAAGATGGGGTATTATGACCGAGCCGTATCTGTAGGAAAAACTAAAAAGAAGATATCATTTACGGAAGCATTTGATACTTTGTATTCAATTTTTGCATCACTCGATACTGAATTCGCAGACATCCTGTCTCGATTTGTAAACAATGGACAAGTAGATGTATATCCAAAAGTCGGTAAAGCAGGAGGTGCGTATTGCTGGGGTGATCATAAGTCACCGACGTTTGTATTTTTAAATCACACAAATACATTTGATTCACTTATGACATTTGCTCATGAGATGGGGCATGGCATACACACTGAATTTTCTAAAAAACAACCCGTTCTCTATCAGGGATATTCTACCGCAACAGCAGAGGTAGCAAGTACGCTGTTTGAAATGTTTGTATTCTACGACCAATTCGAAAAACTTTCTCCTGAAGAACAGATTGTTGCTCTTCATGACAAGATTCAAGATGATGTCCAAACAGTATTCCGCCAGATTGCATGTTTTAATTTTGAACTTGATATGCATACGAAAATCCGAGAAAAAGGGTATATGTCAAAAGAAGAGCTTGGGGTGTGTATGAATGCTCATATGAAGAGCTACATCGGAGATATTGAGCTTTCAGAAAAAGATGGATATTTTTTTGTAGCCTGGCCTCATATCCGTAACTTCTTCTATGTGTACTCATATGCCTTTGGACAGCTCGCAAGCAAGGCTCTTTATGCGAAATACAAAGAAGATCCAAAATTTATGGAAAAGATAAAACAATTTTTGAGTGCTGGGGGGTCAATGTCTCCGGAAGATATTTTCAAATCAATCGGCGTCGATGTAACCAAACCCGACTTTTTCCAAAAGGGGATCAAGACGATTGAAGATGATATTAATTTGTTAGAAAAACTAACCATAAGAAACAAAACTAAGAAAAAGTAAATTTGTTGACTACTTTAAAATAGGTGTTATTATATAAAAAGGAGGACTCTTGCGAAAGATTCCATATAAGTATGTGGCTTGGCTATTTTTACCTCTTATTTTTCCGGTTCTTGTTATAGTCGCATGGAATTTTACATGCAAACAAGTAAAAGGACGAAGTGAGGTATATTTGAAACGTTTGCGTGTTTATTTAGAGTCAGAGCCTGTGCTGTATACTGACCCTGAGTGGGCACATCCACCCTTAAAGGAAAAGTAGAATGTTTTATCAGTTCTAGCGCGTTTGTGGAAACACAGACGCGCTTTAAATTTGCTTTAATTTTTTATGAAAATATGGCAGTATGGTTATATGAAATCATCTGAAGTACGAAATAGATTTTTGAGCTTTTTCAAAGAGCGGGGGCATGCCATCATTCCATCTGCTTCTTTGGTGCCAGAAAATGACCCTTCTGTCCTTTTTAATACTGCAGGTATGCAGCCACTCGTACCGTACCTCCTTGGGGAAAAGCATCCGCTTGGTAATCGTCTTGCAGACATTCAGAAGTGCGTGCGTACCGGAGATATCGATGAGATTGGCGACAATACTCAC
>JBKJHK010000014.1:0-8267 GCA_046599035.1 Parcubacteria group bacterium
ATAAAGAGAATTTTAATTTACCTTGCTAATATGCTTTGTTATATAAAGCTCTTGAGCAATCCTAAAGAGATTGCTTGTGATCCAGTAAATAGAAACTGCAGCGGAAACTGACCAAGAAATAAAAGTAACGAGAACAGGGAAGCCATACTTCATCTGCTTTTGCATCATTTTCATGACATCTTCCTGCATTGTAGGTTTATTGTTTGGATCTATATTCTTATCTGCTGGAGGAGTAGCATACGCAATCTGGAAATATGTAGAAATACCAGCTAATACAGCGAGGACTATGCTTTTTTCTGCAATATTAATGAGTCCGAGAAAATTCATATTAATGAGAACTGGAGCAGAAACAAAAGAATAGAGAAGTGCTGTATTTATAACTGGAAGCCCTGACTTAAGAAAGATTCGATAAAGAGCGATGATGATCGGTAACTGAAGGAGAAGTACGAAAAATCCAGCAAAAGGGTTGATATTCTTTTCTTTATAGAGCTCGATTGTTTTCTGTGTCTGCACTTGCTTGTCCGGATACTCCTCTTTGATCCTTTTTAGATCTTTCTCGATCTCTTTCATCTCTATCTGGGCTCGAGTGGCTTTAATCGAAAGTGGAAATAAAATGAGTTTGACAATGATCGTAAACAAAATAACGATTACCCCTGCATCGAAAAATGGCAATAAATCCATGAGGTAAATAAGACCGTTGTAGAGTGGCTGATAAAAAACAGCTTTAAAAAATAATGAAATCATTGGATGGAATTTAGATATTAGATGATAGAAGTTAGAACAGAAAGTCTATCTGATTACATATAGTATATGTAATCTAGCTCTTAAGCAACGATTGCTTGTTGAGAATATCTTTTAGATGATTCTCTAAATCTTCTCTATCAAGATCCTTTGCTTCTTTTTTTATACTTATGATACAGAAAAATCCATCGTGTATTTGTGGAAGTAAAAGCTCTAAAGTACGGTACACCCTTCTTCGGAGCCGATTGCGCACAACAGCAAGTTTTGATACTTTTTTCGAGCAAAGGACTGAAAACCGAGAAAGTCCATCGTGTTTATAGAGAGATAATGAAAAAATAGGAGAATGTACAATAAAAGGCCTGCCGACAAAGGTTTTAAAGGTATTACGGTCTATTTTTCGGCTTTTAGATAACATTATTAGATAGAAGTTAGATATTAAGAAAATGCGCTTGTATTTTTCTAACCTCTCATTTCTATCATCTAACTTCTATTACTTCTTCTTTATTCTGGTTTTCTGTTTTACAGTCGAAAGATTCACTCGTCCTTTTCGTCGTCGTCGAAGGATCGTTTTCTTTCCACCAGGAGACTTTGTTCGAGAAAGAAAACCGTGCTTCTTTGCTCTTTTTCTTTTTTTAGGTTGGTAGGTCTGAGACATAATATTTATTTACTTCTATATCCACAACGTTAACATACTTGGAAGACTTTAACAAGTGTTCGAAAATTGTGCACCCTATATAATATCTACACATGGAAATCGATAACAAAAAAATTTGGGATACAGTACTTGTAGAAATGGAATTATCTATTTCTAAACCAAATTTTAATACCTGGTTTAAGGATACCTATATTCTTAAAACTGAAGATGGTACAGTCTATCTCTCAGTGCCAAACAACTTTGTTTCAGAATGGCTCTCTCAAAAATTCCACAATACGATTTTGAAGTCACTCCGAAACATCTCAAACTCTTTTCATTCACTTCAATATGTTATTACAAAGGAAGATATGCGTCTAAAAGCCTCTCTCGAGAAGACATCACTCATGAACAAGGAGCTACCTCTTGATAATTACTATATAAACAAAGATGATAACCTCAATCCTCGCTATACTTTTGAATCTTTTGTCGTAGGGCCGTTCAACGAGCTTGCTCATGCAGCAGCTCAAGCAGTAATAAAGAAACCAGGAATCGTCTATAACCCTTTGTTTGTATACGGAAATACCGGTCACGGCAAAACACATCTTATACAAGCAATAGGAAATCATTTGAAGAGTAGTCAAAGAAAAATCTTCTATACAACCTCTGAAAAGTTTGGTCAGGAGTACGTAAATGCACTTCAAATGAACAAACCTAACTTTTTCAAGGAGAAATACCGTAAATATGATGTACTTGTGATGGATGATATTCAATTTTTGGGAGGAAAAATGAAGATGCAGGAAGAATTATTCCATCTATTCAACCATCTTTACGACAATAACAAGCAGATTATATTTTCTTCAGATAAACACCCAGCACTCATCCAAGACTTGGAAGACCGCCTCAAGTCACGTTTTAGTGCGGGCATGATCGTAGATATTCCTGCACCTGATGCAGAATCAAGAGCTGCTATTATTCGTACAAAGATAACTCAAAACAACTTTCCTCTTTCAAAAGAAGTGGTGGACTACCTTGCATACTCGCTTTCAGGGAACATTCGAGAACTTGAAGGTATATTGAACTCAATTATCTGCCAATCCCAACTCAAAGACAAAGAACTGAGCCTTAATGAAGTGAAGAATTTCATTAAAACGAGTGCTAAACCTAAGAAAAACGTCTCTACAAAAGAAGTGGTGAAGACTGTGGCTGATTTTTACAATATCGAAGAGAATTCAATCTATGAAAAAACTCGTAAGAAAGAGATAATCAAACCTCGACAGATTATTATGTATATTCTTCGTGAAGAATTCAATATTTCATATCCTGCAATAGGGGAGAAGCTTGGTGGGCGAGACCATACAACAGTCATGCATTCATGTGAAAAGATTAAGAATGATATAGCTGCTGATTCAAACCTCGCTACGGAAATTAATCAACTCAGGTCTATACTTGTCTAAAATAGTGTAGTAGTATCTGTGGATAACCCTGTGGAATACGGGGTTAAAAGTAGGGATAACTCCAATATGAGGTGTGTATAAAGAAGCTTAAAAAGCTTATAACTATATACACTTACAGGTAATCCCCAAAGATATACACAGTTTTCCCACAGTTTTACACAGATGAATTTCTTATAAAGCTCTTTATATAGCCTTTTTATAAGTTTTCCCACTCTACACACCCCTAATAGTAATAGGGTTTTAAAAAGAATAGAATACAACTATGAAGATTGAATGCGTGAAAGAGAAGCTTTCAAAAGCTCTCATTAAAGCAGAAAAGATGACAAGTAAACAGAGTACTCTACCAGTACTTTCATGTGTGCTTCTTAAAGTTGAAAATTCTACTCTTTCTATTTCAGCGACAAACCTTGATCTTGGACTTGATATTACCTTACCCGTGAAAGTGATGGAGGAAGGAACAGTTGCAGTACCTGGAGCTATTCTCTCATCATTTATTTCAAGTATCTTCAATGATAAGAATGTGATTTTAGAAACAGAAGGTACTAATCTCAAGGTTTCTACAGAACATACAAAAACAATCATTAAGACATTTCCTTTTGAGGATTTTCCAATAATTCCAAAACTCGCTGATAGTGTGGCTTTTACGATGCCGATCCAAGACTTTTCTAAAGGATTGAAATCAGTTGCATATGCATCATCGCAGTCGACCATCAAACCAACCCTTGCAAGCGTCTATATCTACTCAGATGAAGAGTTTGTGGTGTTTGTGGCTACTGACTCATTCCGACTCGCAGAGAAGAGAATAAGAGTAAAGAAACATAAAGATTTTTCTTCAATTTTAATTCCATTTAAAAATATTCCTGAAATTATAAAAACATTTGAGGATATTTCTGAAGAAGTTACTATTTCTTTCAATCAAAATCAGATTTCATTCGAATATGAGGGGATTTATCTCGTTTCCCGAGTAGTAGATGGTAGTTTCCCAGACTATAAGAACATTATTCCTAAAGAAACCAAGACTGAAGTATCTATTTTAAAGCAGGATATAGTAAATGCGCTTAAAATATCGAACATTTTCAGTGATAAATTTAGTCAGGTATATATTACTGCTTCAGCAACTGAAAAATTCTTCGAAGTAAAGACTAAGAACCTAGATATTGGTGAAAATTCGAATACACTGGATGCTGTAATAAAAGGGAATGATATTACTGTAAGCTTCAATTATAAGTACATCAATGACTGTTTCCAGTCGATTGAATCTGACTCACTCACACTTTCGTTTGTTGATCAAAGTAAACCAATGGTAATCAAAGGTTCGAGTGATTCATCGTACTTATACTTAGTAATGCCAATGAATAAGTAGAGGATCGATATTAGAGAATAGATGTTAGAAAATGCATTTGTACTTATCTATCCTCTAATATCTAACCTCTAAAATCTACCCCCATGTTTAACATCAGTTCTTTTTTAAAACGAGCAACCGGAATTCTGGACTCAGGTGAACTTAAGAAGAAAGAAATACAGTATATTATTCAAAAACATACGAATTATACCTGTCCGAGAGAGTTAATTGATATTCAAAAAGATACATTGATACTTAAGATTAATCCTGCCTATAAAATGGCTCTATTTATGAAAAAAGCGGAGATTTTAGAGGAGTTGAAAGATTTTGGAATTTCAGATATTAGATAGAGAGGTAGATGTTAGAAGTAAGATGTTAGATATTAGAAGTTAGAGAAAATACCTTTTAAGAACTTGTTCTTAAAAGGTATTTTCTAATATCTAACTTCTAATCCCTAATTTCTACCCTCTATCTTCTAATATCTAATATCTAATCTCTATTGAACCCCATTCGCCTGTAGCCATTTTTGGACGCTGTACTCCCAATATTTATACTGAGGGTCTGCTTCAGGGTTTACTGGAATCGGTCCTCGCGGATTACTCTTATCTACCCAATAAAGAATAGAATGAATACCTCCAGAAAGCGTTTCTGTGGTTGATTCATAAGGAAGGAGTGGATCTGAAACTTGTGTTTCATTAGGAATAAGAGGATTTATTTGTACTGGTGTAGTTTGTGCAGTTGAAAGAGTAGATATACCGCCTTGCCACTTACCTCGAATTATTGGCTTTATATCATATGAATCTTCGACAATTGGATCAATAAAAGACTCACTCGGTACTATTTTCATTGCTTCATTCATGATAGCCCGCCACATTGGAGCAATAATAGTGCCCGACATTCCGACCATTGCTGTATTTTCGTTGTTTCCGGCCCAAGCACCCACGACGATGGTAGGGGTGTATCCAATGAGCCAAGCATCCTTGTTGTCGTTTGTAGTACCTGTTTTGGCTGCTACATCACGTCCACCGAAATAGACGAGAGAGTTGGAACCAAAAAGTGGAGCTCTCGCAACATTATCTGAAAGAATATCAGAGATCCGACGAGCACTTTCAGGATTTAACACTTGAGTACTTTTTGGTGTAAATTCCTCCAGTATTGTTCCTGCACTATCTTCAATCTTTAGAATCGATGCATAAGGAGCTCTCACCCCGTCATTTGCAAATACTCCATAAGCAGAAGTCATATCAAGAAGAGAGACTTCTCCACCTCCGAGCACAAGGGTGAGTCCGTATTGGTTTGCATTTCCAAGTGTGGTAATACCCATTGCTTTTGCAAGGTTGATCGCATTTTGCACTCCTACAAGGTAGAGGAGTTTTACTGCAGGTACGTTGACTGAGGAAGCTAAGGCATTTCGAAGCGTTATTGGGCCTGTGTATTTGTAGTTATAGTTGTTTGGTGAATAGCAGGGAGGGGTACTACTCATGTTGTCTACTGCACATGCAGTAGAAAATTGAGTTTCTGTGTTGAAAAGCACTGTTTCCGGAGTGTATCCTTTGTTAAAGGCTTCTGCATAAATGAAAGGTTTAAAAGTTGATCCTGGTTGTCTTTTTGCAGTGGCAATATTGTACTGACCATCGATATCTTTATCGAAATAATTTCTCGATCCAACCATAGTGAGTATTTCTCCAGTTTTTGGATTGATAACAACTAGACCATCATTCTTACCTTTCACTGTTTTTTCATTTATAAGAGCATATTTTAGCCCAATTTCTTCCGCCTTTTCCTGAAGATCATAGTCGATTGTTGTAGTTACTCGCAAACCTCCATTTTCCAAGACTTCTTCGCCATATTTTTTGACCAAATACTCTTTTACAAACATCACAAAATGTGGAGCCTTAATACCCTTTTCTTCTTTTGGAAGAAATACCACCACTTCATTTCGAGCAGCTTCATACTCTTCTTTTGTGATGTAGCCGACCTGTTTCATTTCACTCAAGACGACATTTTTTCGGTCATCAAGATCTTTTTTATGTGTTCCATAGGGAGAATAAAAACTTGGTGCCTGCGGAAGCGCAGCAAGATATGCTCCTTCGGCAATAGTGACATCAAGCGCTTTCTTGCCAAAATAAGCCTGACTTGCTTCTTCGACGCCATAATAATTTCCTCCATATGGGATTTCATTTAAATAAAGTTCGAAGATTTCATCTTTAGTAAGCATTTTCTCAAGGCGAATTGAAAGGATCCACTCTTTTATCTTTCGAGTCGCAGTTTTGTCATCTGAAAGGATAGTTTTTTTGATCACCTGCTGAGTGATCGTAGAGCCACCTTGGCTGTATGAGAGAGAAGTGAGATTTACAAAGATAGCACGGAGAAAAGCTGTCGGCTTGATACCATTATGAGTATAGAAATCCTGATCCTCAATTGCGAGCGTTGCTTCTTTTATATTTTGAGAAATTTGATCAAACGGAACAATGGTTCTTTTTTGGTTTTGAAATATATCGTATAGAAGGACTTTTCCACTACGGTCATATATTTTGGTTGACTGAGTAGTCTTTCGTTCTCGAAAATCGTCGAGTGTCGGTATTTTGAAGGTAGAAATCCAGATAATCATGAGTGCGAGAAAGATCACTCCAAACCCAGTGAGAGCCAGTAGTATATTACGCATTCCCCATCTTTTAGCTTTCTTAGCTGCGTGTTCTGTAGTCTTTTTTGCCAAAGAAACACCTCGAGAAATATATTTTTTCATTATATGAATATATCACTAATCATGGTATAATCATAGGAATATGTTTTTCAAAAATAAAACTCAAATAAACACAGACAATGCTGCTATAGAACATTTTTTAACTCGAGGAGTGGAAGCTGTCTTTCCAAATAAGGAGTTTGTAAAAGCAAAAATGGTTAAAGGTGAGCAGCTTACACTCTACTACGGCATTGATCCGACAGGACCTACGATTCATATAGGACACCTAGTTCCGATTCGTAAACTTGGTGAGTTTCAAAAGCTTGGACATCAAATCATTTTCTTAATAGGTGATTTTACTGCAACAATTGGCGATCCTGATAAAACCTCAGTGCGAAAACCACTTACAGGAGATGAAGTACTCTCGAACTTGAAGGAATACAAGAAACAAGTTTCTCGATTTATTGATTTTACCGGACCAAATAAAGCACTTTTTAAATTCAATTCAGAGTGGCTCGGAAAAATGACATTTAAAGATGTACTCAAACTCTCCGCACTTATGACTGTCGACCAGATGCTTAAACGAGATATGTTTAAAAAGCGTATCGAAGAGCAGAAACCGATCTATGTTCATGAATTTTTGTATCCTTTGATGCAAGGGTACGACTCAGTGGCTCTCGATGTGGATGGAGAAGTGGGTGGAAACGACCAAACATTTAATATGCTTACAGGAAGAGATCTTTTGAAGCAGATCAAGAACAAAGAGAAATTTGTCGTGGCGATGAAGCTTTTGACAGATCCAACAGGAAAAAAGATGGGTAAAAGCGAGGGAAATATGGTCTCACTCAACCAAACTCCTCCTGACATGTTCGGAAAAGTGATGAGTTGGTCCGATGAGATGATCATACCTGCATTTGAAATCGTAACCGATATATCACTCGATATGCTTTCTGATATAAAACATAAGCTTTCAGCAGGAGAGAACCCTAAACATTTCAAGATGAAGCTTGCATCTGAAATCGTAACCCTTTGCTTTGGAGAAAAAGAAGCAGATAAGGCTCGGCATGCATTTGAGCAGACTTTCTCAAAAGGTGAAATTCCAGAAGGTATACCAGAAGTAAAAGGGGATAAAGCATGGATTGATATTGCAGTTGAAAATAACCTTGTTGAATCAAAAACAGAATTTAGAAGGCTTGTAGAAGCTGGTGCTGTCTCAGAGATGAATTCTGGAGAAAAAATCACTGATCCGAACACCCCTGCATCATCGGGAGTTTATAAAATAGGAAAGAGACGATTTATCAAAATTATCTAAAACAAAAACCGCCTCGGCGGTTTTTGTTTTTTCTAACATCTTACTTCTAATATCTTACCTCTAACTTCTACCCCCTACCATTGTTCAGCATCTCCGAACTC
>JBKJHK010000026.1:0-4091 GCA_046599035.1 Parcubacteria group bacterium
GCTTCTGCATCTGTCGCAAAAACTGTCGAGCATATGAAGACAGAGACTCCACGTAGCGACGCTGACCTTCCGCAAAGATCGTATCAAAGGCAAGTGAAGACTTTCCAGACCCTGAAAGGCCGGTAAATACATTCATCGTACCGCGTGGCATTTCAACTGTAATGTTTTTCAGGTTGTGTGTCCGCGCACCTCGAACAATAATTAAGTCTTCCGGCTTGTGTATTGATCTGTTTGATACTTTTTTTTCTTTCATGCTCTTTTTATGCTGTTTTATATACCAAAACTTGCCCGCGGAACGGGCTATATAGAGACATATGATAACACAACTAGAGATTTTGTATACGACTTTGTTGTACAAAAAGAGAGGCGAATATTCGCCTCTCAAGTGAGCCACATAATTCCATCTGCTGTGATTTTTGGACGATACATACCTCTAAGCGTCCGGTCTATATCTTCAATGCAATAGTTCATCCCGGAAAATTCCGAACCAGCGTCATCCTCTGACAGCTCACCTTTTAAAGAGCCGTAGACCAGCAAACTTACTGCACTCACAAATTTCTTGTCTGACCTCAGTGAAATTTCTGTCTGGACCATAGAATTCTCCACGATCTTCCAGACGAGATCGTCCGACAGTATGCATTGTTCCAGATATTCAACTACCATATCTTCGCAAATCTTTGAAAGAGAGATCCTCTTCGATCTGATCCAGTACACACACGCAATGTCACCATAATGGATCATGTCTACAAGTGCTTTAACAGATGCTACACTGCCTTCTCGTGTGAAAATAACTACGAAATGATCGTACAACGGTCTTCTCCAGTAGGTCGGAATGAGAGAATCCACAGCCTGAAGGAACGCTGCTTCCGTAAGACCTTTTTCTCTCATAAAACTGTCTATCCCAAGTACGCGCATAGAGCCTCCTCTACTTACTATATACTCTATTTTGTCTTCGTCAAATTACTTCCGTACCTTTCGTGGCTTCACCCCTTTCTTTGGAAATTCTGGTTTTATCACTACACTAAACTCTGGCTCTATTTTTTCCTTGTCTGCTTTGTCATCTCTCATTTCTGAAAGCTTTTTGATCTCATCTCGAAGGAGTGCCGCTGTTTCAAAGTCGAGAATTTTAACCGAAGCCTGCATCTGCTTTTCTTTTTGCTTGATCAATTTATCGATGTTCTTGCCACCAATCTTTGTATCAAGTGCTATCATCCCTGCCACAGTCTTGTCGTGCTTTGACTGAAGCTGGTCGGTAATATCTTTGATCTGCTTTATGATTGTCTTTGGAGTGATGCCATGCTTTTTGTTGTGCGCCACCTGGATTGCTCGGCGACGGTTGGTTTCAGCAATCGCTCGTTCCATCGAGCCGGTGAGCCGGTCTGCATACAAAATCACACGCCCTTCCACGTTTCTCGCGGCACGGCCGATTATCTGAATGAGCGAAGTATCAGAACGCAAAAAACCTTCTTTGTCGGCGTCCAAAATACCGATGAGTGTTACTTCGGGTAAGTCTAGTCCTTCTCGGAGCAAGTTTACTCCCACAAGCACATCAAACTTTCCTCGTCTAAACTCAGTGAGGATCTCGATACGCTGTATTGTTTTAATGTCACTGTGCAGATATTCTGCTTTGATCTTTTTTTCTTTTAGATATTCGGAAAGGTCCTCTGCCATTTTCTTGGTCAACGTTGTTGCAATTACACGACCACCTTTTTTGATATCTTTTTCTGCTTCGACAATAAGATCTTTAATCTGACCTTTGTAATTTCCTTTCTCCACTACTGGACGGATTTCTATTTCAGGGTCGGTCAGTCCTGTAGGACGGATCACCTGCTCGACTACATTTTGACTTTTTTCTTTTTCATAGAGACCAGGAGTCGCAGAGGTGTAGATCGTCTGCCCGACCCTTTGTTCAAATTCTTTAAAGTTCAGTGGTCTGTTGTCTTTTGCAGATGGAAGTCTGAAACCGAAATCAACCAATGCCTGTTTTCGAGAAGAATCGCCTCCAAACATACCTCCGATCTGAGGGATCGTCACATGAGACTCGTCGATGATTGTGAGAAAGTCTGGACTGCCGTCTGCTTTGTGCGGGAAGTATGAAAGTAGTGTGTCTGGCGCTTCCCCAGGTTTTTTTCCAGAAAAGTGCCGTGAATAGTTTTCAATGCCATTGCAGTAGCCCATCTCGCGGATCATGGCGAGGTCGTATGTTGTCCGGCGCTTCAAACGCTCTACCTCGAGTACCTTTCCTTCAGCTTCAAGTTCTTTGAGGCGCGTATCCAGCTCAGCTTTTATTGTCTTAAATGCCCGGGCACTCGCTTCTGGACTACTAATAAAATGCTTTGCAGGGAAAAGGAAAAAGACTTCCACATTTTCAATGACCTCTCGAGTTATCGGGTCAAGTTTGATAATATCGGTGATACCCTCTCCGGAAAGCTCCATACGGAAAATCACTTTTTCTGAAACCGGCATTATCTCCACCATGTTGCCAAGTGCACGAAATGCACCGGGGTTTAAATCTGCAGGAGTACGCTCAAAATGAATGTCGATCAGTCGACGGATAAAGTCTGCACGAGTGACTTTATCACCCACTGCAATCTTCATATTCACTTTCTCGTATTCCACCGGACTACCCAAGCCATAAATACAAGAAACAGAAGCGACAATGATCACATCTTTGCGCGTCAAAAGCGCCTGTGTTGATGCATGACGTAGGCGTTCGATTTCCACATTGATCATCGCTTCTTTTTCAATGTACGTATCAGTCGTCGGCATGTAGGCTTCTGGTTGATAGTAGTCGTAGTAGGATACGAAATAATGCACAGCATTGTTTGGGAAAAATTCGCTGTATTCCTGGGCGAGCTGTGCAGCGAGTGTTTTGTTGTGAGCAATGACGAGTGTTGGCTTGCCGATTTGAGCGATCACACTTGCTGCAGTAAAAGTTTTCCCTGATCCGGTAACTCCGAGGAGTGTTTGATGCTGCAGGCCTTTTTTGACACCAGAAACCAGCCCTTCGATTGCTTTAGGCTGGTCTCCCGCAGGAGAATACTCGCTCTGTAAGTTAAAGACCTCTTTCATGAGAGATACTATACAACAAAATTGTTGAAAATTATATACAAAAATTAAACCCGGTGGCCTCTGAGAGGACACCGGGACTGGATGGAAAGGAGGTTGGTTATGTGGTCGTCGGGGGAACCCGGACCAAAAAGGACGTGCTGCGCACTACATGTGGCAGTGAAGACGGAGGACAACTATCTGAATTTCCGAGGGATGCCCACGGATTTTGGTCATTTTGTCTCCTGTGACGAACGGAGGCGAAAGCCTCTTCTTGTTTAAATTTATCACCTCTTCATATATTGAGCCAACGAAACTGTGGAAAACTTTTTACAAGAAAAAACGGCAATGCCGTTTGTGAAAAATTTGAAAAAGGGTGGTCTACGCGGGGGGCAGTACAACCACCCCTTCCCTAGGCAACAGAGCTCCTTTCTGCCTGGTTGGCGCGAAAAAGTCTTTTTGGATCACCCCCTTCTTGTTCTTAAAATTCTAACAAAACAAGAACAGGAAGAGGGTTACGGAGACCACTTACGAAAATCGACCATGGCGTCCTCCTTATGTAATAGTTACACAAACTAAAAAATCATGCAAATGTTAATCCCTGTAATACCTCTTCAAAAATTCTTCTTTATACCCAAAAAAAGTATCACTGTAGATTGCCTCACGCATGCGGTCCACGAGTGAAATAATAAACCGGAGATTGTGGATTGAGGTCAAAGTTCCTGCAAGCATTTCTTTCGAGCGAAAAAGATGTGCTACATACGCACGAGTGTAGTTTTTACAGGTATAACAATCGCATTCTGAATCGATCGGTGTAAAGTCCATGCGGAATTCTGCATTGGTGAGATTTACTTTCCCATCCCGCGTATGTGCTCCGCCGTTGCGCCCCATGCGTGTCGGTGCCACACAGTCAAAAAGATCGCAGCCATTTTCGACTGCTCCAAAGAGATCCATTGGCTCACCTATACCAAGCAAATGCCGTGGTTTCCCTTCTGGAAGAACACTGTTACACCACTCCACTGCTTTATTCATGTCCTCCTTTT
>JBKJHK010000045.1:0-12422 GCA_046599035.1 Parcubacteria group bacterium
TATAAAAGACATTTATGTTACATCTCAAGGACATGTCCTATACATTACTACCACCCTTCACTCTATTTTCACCTCTTATTCTTGCCTCGAGGGCTGTAAATCAGAGTATTTTTATGATATTCTCTATATATGAATGAGAAATTACTGTCACCCTATGACCCTTCTGAAGTTGAAGACCGTATCTATACCCTCTGGAAAAACAGTGGTTTCTTCAATCCTGA
Source organism: Parcubacteria group bacterium (assembly GCA_046599035.1). Taxonomy (GTDB): domain Bacteria; phylum Patescibacteriota; class Minisyncoccia; order Phycocordibacterales; family DATDWN01; genus UBA910. The sequence goes on from JBKJHK010000045.1 coordinate 222, forward strand.
TGTATGTATTGCTAAAAACATTACATCTCCCGATGCTCCCGCTTTCTCCATCGTACTCCCTCCTCCAAATGTAACAGGTACGCTTCATATGGGAAGTGCACTCATGCTTGCAGTCGAAGACATTATGGTGCGCTATGCACGTATGCAAGGAAAGCGTACTCTCTGGATTCCAGGCACAGACCACGCGGCTATCGCCACTCAGTCAAAAGTAGAAAAAATAATCCAGAAGGAAGAAGGGAAGAATCGACACGATCTTGGTCGTCCCGAATTTTTAAAGAGAGTTGAGATTTTTGCAGAGTCCAATCATGACATAATGGTAAGTCAGATGCAGAAGTTAGGAGCTTCTCTCGACTGGTCAAGGGAAGCATTTACCTTGGACCAAAAACGTGAGCATGCGGTGAAAACAGCTTTCAAGAAAATGTATGATGATGGTTTGATCTATCGTGGATACCGAGTGGTGAATTGGGATCCAAAAGGTCAGACGACTATCTCCGACGATGAAATGGTATACGAGGAACGAAAATCTATCCTCTATACATTTAAATACAGTGTAGACTTCCCTATTGCTATTGCAACGACTCGTCCTGAAACAAAAGTAGGTGATACCGCAGTGGCAGTGCATCCTGACGATATCCGATACAAAGAATTTGTAGGTAAGATGTATGACTTAGAATTTTGCGGTGAAAAACTTTCGATCCGTATCGTGGCAGACGAATCAGTGGACCCGACTTTTGGTACCGGTGCTCTCGGTGTTACTCCAGCTCACAGCTCGATTGACTGGGAGATTGCAAAAAGACATGACCTACCTCTCAAACCTGTAATCAACGAATATGCAAAAATGTCAGTTGAGTCAGCTCTCCTTTCAGGGAAAAAAGTTCTTGAAGCGCGTGAACTCGTCGTTTCCTATCTCAAAGAATCGGGCCTACTTATAAAAGAAGAAGAGACTACTCAAAACATAGGCACCGCAGAGCGTACTGGAGGTATTGTAGAACCTCTCCCAAAGCTCCAATGGTTTATTGATGTAAACAAAGAATTCCCGTACCCTCATGCAAACTTACCTCACATTAAAAAAGGTGAGCGGGTTACTCTGAAAAAGCTCATGCTTTCTGTGGTGGAGCAGAAAAACATAGACATACTTCCCGACCGTTTTGAAAAAGTGTACACACACTGGATCGAACATTTGCGTGACTGGTGCATTAGTCGACAGATATGGTACGGACACCGCATTCCTGTATGGTATAAAGCAAAAGGAGAAAAAAATGGAGAAGAAAGCGAGCTTTTCTGTGGTATCGAAGCTCCAGAAGGTCCCGGTTGGGAACAGGATTCTGACACACTCGACACGTGGTTCTCTTCTGGACTCTGGACTTTTTCAACACTTGGTTGGCCAGAACAAACGAAAGACCTCGAAACCTATCACCCAACAGCCGTCATCGAAAGTGGATATGACATACTTTTCTTTTGGATTGCTCGCATGATCCTCATGTCTACATACCTCGTCGGTCAAATTCCTTTTAAGACTGTGTATCTCCACGGTCTTGTTCGTGACGGTCAAGGTCAGAAGATCAGCAAGTCTCTCGGCAACAATATTGACCCTGTCGACATGATAGCTACATATGGAGCTGATGCAGTACGCATGTCTCTTATCATCGGTACCGGACCAGGTAATGATTCAAAAATGTCTGAGGACAAGATCAAAGCCTACAAGCACTTTGCAAATAAGATCTGGAATATCGCTCGTTTTGTGACTACCGCAGCAGGACAAAAGCCTGCCTCAAAACCCGCGCTTACCGAGGCAGATATACAGCTCGAGGAAGAGCTTACGGAACTCACTGCAGTTATTACAAAAGAAATGGAAGAATACAAATTCTACCTCGCAGGCGACAAGCTCTACCATTATATATGGGGACGTTTTGCAGCAGAGATTATTGAAGAAAGTAAAGATATATTAAAAGATGGTTCTCCGGAGAAACAAGCTTCTCGAACCTGGATGCTCTACACTATCCTCGAAACCTCACTCACTGTGCTTCACCCATTCATGCCGTTTATTACAGAAGAACTGTGGGGTATACTTGATAATGAGCAACTGCTTATGGTAGAGCACTGGCCTCTTCACGGCACCACGTAGACTTACTGAATTTATGAACTTCACACACATCACAACGTTCTTTACACAAAACCCATACATAACAGCTCCGCTTCTTGGCATTATTCCCGCTTTGATCTGGCTATGGTTCTGGTTAAAAGAAGATACTCACCCAGAACCCTTGCGGCTGATTACCCTTTCTTTTTTTGCAGGACAAGCAGTCGTATTTGTAGCACTTCCGCTCCAGCGTCTTATCTATGACACGTCGAGTACGCTCGACCCGAACATACTTTTTGTCTCATGGGCAGGAATCGAGGAACTTCTCAAATTTGCAGCCGCATGGATTATAGGCATCCACGCTGCTTCCGACGATGAGCCTGTTGACGCTCTCATGTATATGGTCATTGTCGCTCTTGGCTTTGTTTCTCTTGAAAACACACTCTTTCTTATCGACCCACTGCACACTGGAGACATTCTCGGCTCATTTGTCACCGGCAATCTGCGCTTCTTAGGAGCAAGCCTTGTACACGTGCTTTCTTCTGCTCTCGTCGGTATAAGCCTCGGCTTTGCCTTTTACCAGCCACGGAAGATCAAAATACTCGCAGGATCTATTGGAGTTATCCTTGCTACGGCATTGCATGCTTGCTTTAATTTATTTATAATAAGAGAAAGCGAGAGCAATCTGTTTCTTATTTTCGGATTTGTCTGGATCGGCATTATCGGCCTGATGCTCATGTTTGAAAAAATTAAACACATGTTACCTAAACAAATACTATGATGAAAGACAAACGTTCTTTTTTTGAAAAACTCACCGGCGCAGTAAAAATGGAAGATACTGAAATGGACCAAGACCACAATCCTTTTCCTATTGCACGTACTACTCCTTCTCGCCGAGTGGTCAACCCCACAGAAGCGCGAAGCTATGAAGCTGACGATTCTTTTGATAAAACAAACTCTTCGTGGCTCGAAGAAGAAGTTGAGGAAGGTCAGCTTACTGTCGATGTATATCAAACAGGAAACGATATTGTCGTCAAATGCATGGTGGCCGGAGTGCGCCCTGAAGATCTCGAGATAACGATCACTCGCGACATGGTAACCGTCAAAGGTCGTCGTGAGACAGAAAAAACCGTCCGTGAAGAGGATTATTTCCACCAGGAACTCTATTGGGGTTCTTTCTCACGTACGATCATGCTCCCCGCTGAAGTCGATGTAGAAGAAGCAGAAGCGATCGAAAAGCACGGCCTCCTCATCATAAAGCTCCCAAAGATCGACAAACACCGACAAGCTAAACTCAAAGTTAAAGGGAACTAAATTCCAAATCAAATTAATTGCCTTTCATGACTCCAGAAGAACGATCACTCTTGCAGAGTATTGCTAAAAATGTAGAAGAAAACAACCAAATTCTTCATGCCATGCGAAGAGCTCAGCGCTGGGCAACAGTCTGGCGTGCGATCTACTGGACACTCATTATCGGCTCTACAATCGGAGCATACTGGATCATACAGCCCTATATCAACCAGCTTCTCGGTGTATACGGAGGAGCCAAATCAAATCTTGATACAGTGAAGGGATTATTGAATTCTTATAATCAGTAGGATTAAAATTTCAACAATCTCCCTCTATAATTATCAGCTTCTATAAGAAACCTATCTCCTCGTTTTGTAGTATGTTCAATTAAATGACAATTCGCACACAACAGCATACATTTCTTTATTTCTACTAAAATTGAATCCCAGCTTTTATTTCCAACGGCCCCAATAATAAAATCCTTTTTAGAGGGATCTAAATGATGAAATTGCATTGCAGCTTGATCTCCTTCCCAGCCACACTTTTGGCATTTTCCGCCCAAAAGTTTAATAGCAGCAGCTTTTGCCCGAAAACGTCTGATTTTTGTATTACAAGAACCACAACGAGTAGAACATTTTTTCTGATACTCTTTAATTTCCTTATCGCATAATTTACAGATTTTCATAGTATATTGAGTATAACATATGATGCTCTACTCAATATGTGGAAAATTGCAAAAAAGCTTATTTTTGTTACTATAAGTAAGCAAGTTACGATATCGCCAAGGTAGCTCAGTTAGTAGAGCATTTGTCTGAAGAACAAAGGGTCGGCAGTGCAATCCTGCCCCTTGGCACCATAAACAGAAACCACCGTAAGGTGGTTTCTGTTCTAATAAATTGTGCCACCGGCAGGAATCGAACCTGCATCTAGAAATTAGGAACTTCTCGTTCTATCCATTGAACTACAGCAGCAAGCCCCCTTGGACTCTTATGCAGCCATTGGTGCACCGAGATTCAAAAGTTCATCAATTTTTGACTTGTCGAAACCCACAATAATATCCTCATCAATCAGAATCACCGGCACGCCCATCTGGCCTGTTTTGTCCAAAATCTCCATCTGCTTTTCACGATCAGTCGACACATCAAAAGACTCGAATGGAACGTTATTTTCCTTGAAATACTCCTTTGCAAGGTTGCAAAAATGACAGGTCGGTGTCGAATATATAGTGACTTTTTTCATAGTATTTTTCTTAATCGTATAATGTCCAACCAGTATAGCATACTCACAAAACTTACAACTAAAACCTAAAAAACTTTTTTATTTTCAACCAAACACTTTTCTTTTCTGGAGCGGCGACATGAAGAGCAAGTTCCTCTTCTACAAGCACCACCACCTGCTCAGAACCTTTGGCGACACTGTACTTACTCCGTATTTCTGCCTCTAAACCCTCATCAGTCTGCAAACGGTCAATATCGAGAAGAAGAGCAGTATTTTTGGAAGACAAGGAGATAAGGCTCTGCTCTGTTTTTATCACCTCCCTCATGCTCTCCTGCTTCTTCTTATAGACCGTATAGGTAGAGTAAATGCTGTAAAGTGCGACGATAGCCAAAAAAACCCGAACACCCCGAGAATAGAAAAAAGTCTTAGCTTTCCACTTTTGTTGAAAATCAAGCATGATTACTATATACTATCAGAATAATAAACAAATCTCATGTTTTTCCAAAAGCGCAATCAAAAATACATAAAAATGGTCTGGTCTGTGTTGGTAGTACTGATCATCGCAAGCATGACCCTGGCTTACGTAATGCCTCTCTTTGCATAGGACTTATAAGTCTTTTTAGTCTTATATGACCTATCTCTCACTAAGATTGCGGGATTTTTTCTTTAAAGGTCCTGACTAAGAAACTTGGAGGATTTTTCACTCAGGTCGCTTATAAAATTTTAAAATATGAGGAGCCAGCCTGAGTGCGCTGGTGAGGATTATTTTTAAATTTTAGAAGATGAGATGAGTGAAAAAGACCCAAGCTAATCATTTCTCATCATGCGCAAGAAGACATCATGCGGGATATTGATCTTGGCACGTTCTGCCATTTTCTTCTTCCCTTTTTTCTGCTTTTCTCGCAGCTTCATTTTTCGAGTAATATCTCCCCCATACATATGTTGAGTCACATCTTTTCTGAAAGCCGTCATTGTGCGTGAAGAGATAATCCGCCCGAGTGCTTTTCCTTGTATCTTCATTGCTACCATCTGCCGAGGCATGATTGCATGCAGTTTCTCTACTGACTTTTCAGCTTCCTCCTCCACTGTTCTTTTAGCAACCACACGAGAGAATGCGGGCATCACTTCATCAGCCACCAGTATATCCAAACGAGTCACATGTGCTTCCCGTTCTCTGTTGAGTTCATAAGAAACAGAAGCATAACCTGAAGTTGCACTTTTCAATTTATCAAAAAAGTTTCGCATCATCTCTCGTAGCGGCATCTGTACAGAAAGTCTTGCTCGTTCTTCACCAAAGTTTTCAGATTCTCCAAGCTCTCCTTCATGTTCATAGAGAAGCGTCATGATATTTCCGAGATATGGAGTAGGACAAATAATCGTCATATCCACCCACGGTTCGATAACTTTTGTATATGTCCCATCATCTGGGAAAAAAGCAGGTGAATACACCATTTGCTCCACTCCATTTCGGAGGGTCACTTTGTAGGTGATAGTCGGCATGGTTACCACAAGTGTCAAACCAAACTCTCGCTTGAGGCGTTCAGTAATAATTTCAAGATGAAGCATTCCCAAAAATCCACATCGAAACCCGCGTCCAAGTGAACCTGACGATTCTTCATCAAACGTATACGAGGAATCAGAAAGCTTGAGCTTGCCCAAAGACTGCTTCAGTAAAATAAAATCATCTTGGCTTTCAGGGTAAATTGACGCCCATACGACAGGTGACGGAGACATGTATCCGGGAAGCGGCGGTAATGTATCTGAAATAGTCGCAACCGTGTCTCCCACCGATGCAATACCGGGCTCTTTAATACCCGTAACAATGTAGCCGGTTTCTCCTGCGGACAAGGAGTCAACTGGTTTTTCACCAGGCGCAAAAATACCTACTTCAATTGCGGTAAATTTTTCATTAGCGATCTTGAAAATAAGTGGCGTGTTACGAGAGATCGTGCCATTCATCACCCGCACAAACACAATCACCCCTCGATGAGTTGAGTATTTAAAATCAAAAATAAGGGCTCGGAAGTTTGGTCTAAACTGATTCATAGAATCAGTCAACCGAGCATCTTTGTCCGACAAAGATGCTGTAGGTGTTTCTATTTCAAGTTTTGGTGCAGGTATCACTTCAATTACTTTTTGAAGTAAGGCTTCCACTCCTTCACCAGTTCTTCCAGACACAAGAAGTACATCTTCCACATGGCAGTCCAAAAGTTTTACCACCTGCAGTCTCACATCATCAATACGGGCAAGTGGCGAGTCAATTTTTGAAAGTACGGGAATAATTTTAAGACCTGCTTCCCGAGCCATTCCAAGCACTGAAAGGGTCTGGGCTTGCACGCCTTGAGTAGAGTCTACCAAAAGTACACAACCCTCAACCGCTTTGAGAGCTCGAGACACTTCGTATGAAAAGTCGATGTGACCAGGAGTATCGATCAAGTTTAAAATGTATTTCTTTCCATCGTATCCGTATTCCATTCGAACTGGCTGCATTTTGATCGTTATTCCCCGCTCACGCTCGAGTTCCATCGAATCGAGGACTTGGTCCTGCATTTTACGCTTTTCTATAGTATGCGTAATCTCAAGCATACGATCAGCAAGAGTGGACTTTCCATGGTCGATATGGGCGATTATACTGAAGTTTCTGATATGATCCATGCGGTTATTTAAGCACAAAAAACTCATTTTTGCTAACACCTAGAACTTAAGCTCAGAGAATTTTTCGCTAACCAACTCCTCTCTCTTATCTCATCTTACATCTCGCACCTCGTCCGAGCTATCCTATATGTCCTATTCGTCCTATGTGTCCTATCTGTCCTATTTTGTCCTATTGAGTGGCGTCGGGAGCGACGACCTTGGCCTTCCAAATCTTCTTATGGAGCGTCATCCATACATCTTGCAGTTCAGTGCTCTTAAGCAGATACAGTACACAAAGCCATGCCACGAGCCCACAGATGCCAGCCAGGAAACCTTGCATAAATATTCCAAACAGCGTATTCAGATCAAAAAATACATCAAACAGTCCGAGTCCATGATACGCAACAAATCCCATAATGATTGATGCCCCAATAGTCTGGAAAAAAGTTTTCAGTACCAAGTCAGAGTATTTTGTATATTCGATTTCAAACGCATACCAGTGCATGCACATATTCACGAGCGTTCCAAACGTATAGCCGAGTGGAAGCATGAGTACAATCGTACCCGGTATGTCCTGTACCTTGAGCACTGATTCCACAAAATCTCGGAAAAGGGGCACTTCCTTGAAAAAAAGAACAAGCGCATAAGACACAATGACAATGAGTCCTGCTGAAAACATATTCATAAAGAGCGGAGGCCGCGTCTTTCCTCTCGCATAGTACGAACGAACAAAAAGAGTGGTGAGGTTCTGCGCGACAAGAGAGACAGTGAAGATCGCGAGCGCTGCGGCAGTGAGCCGTGTATCATCCCAGTTGAAGCGGCCCGCTCCGAGTATTGTACGGACGATCTGCGCACGAAGCACCACAAACAAGACTGAAATCGGTATCGACCAGAAGATAATATGCTGTGAGGAAATGATCATCTGTTCCAAAAACTGTTCCCTGTCTCCTTTTGAAAAAAGACGAGTGAGCATCGGAAAGGCTGCGAGCGAATAACTGACCCCGATAATCGAAAAAGGTACGGACTGGAGGTTAAAGGAGAAATTGAAAACGGAAATAGAACCAGGGATAAGAAAAGAGGCAAATGAAATCAGAAAGAGCTCAGTGAGCTCATTTGAAGAGACTGTGATCGTCCGGGGTAGAGAGATAAAGATCACTTTCTTGATTGCAGAGAAATCGAGCGGGAATGAAAACTGAGGAAACAAACCTGAAGAAAGCGTGGAAGGTACTTGAATGAGTAGATGCAGGAGCGCTCCAGAAACTACTCCGAGTGTAAGCCCGGTCAGGCCGTACAGCGGGTACAGGACCAAGATGCCAAACATAATCCCAATATTATACATCACCGGAGCGATCGCATACACAAAGAAGCGTCGATACACCTGTGTCACACTTGCAAAGAGATTTGAAAGTCCGAGAAGAAAGGGTGAAAGTAGAAGAATGCGCGTCATTGTGACGAGCTCCTGATAAAACTCTCCCGTACTGATCACAGGAAATAGCAGTCTTGTCAGATACGGTGTAGCGAAAAACAATGCGAGAGATACGAGAGACAAGAGTCCCATATAGAACGTAAAGATCGTATTCAAGAAATGTCGGGCTTCTTTTTGCTCATTTCCTTCATCCTTATCGATCCGTTCTATCAAGAAAGGGATGATAACAGACACGGAAACGAGGGACGCCACGGTCGCAAACACAATATCAGGAATACGAAATGCAGCGTAGTAGATGTCGAGACTCTGCCCTGCTCCAAACATTGAAGCGAGCAACCTGTCTCGAAAGAGCGCAAGCACCTGAGAGAGTATTGCAAAGAAACCTAAAAGATAAGCGGCCTGATGAAGGCCACTTATCTCTCGGTTTAACATATGTAGTATCCTTGAAGCCATTCTTCTGTACTCTAAGACGTTATAGGATTACCGCGAACTATTGTTTTTCCTTTACGGGCGGAGTCTGGCGCTTTTCTGGCTGTGTCGTGATCGGTGGTTGTGCATTTGCAAACGGAGACTTTCCTGCCTTCAAGTTTGTAAGGATAAATTCAACCTCCTTGCTGTCTGGATTTGTCACCTTCAATTCTTCGAATAGCATGATCGCTTTTGGAACATCTCCAGTCAAAACAAGAGAGAGACCGAGGAAGTATTTTGAGTTGGCATAGTCAGGAGACAGAGAAAGAGATTTGTTAAAGCTTTCGATCGCACTCTTAAAATCTTGAGCATTGTAGTAGAGCAGTCCGAGCTGGAAAAAGATTGCGGGGTTGTTTGGCTCGATTACCGCTGCAGCAGCTACTGAGTTGATCGCTCCAGGAATATTTTTGTCTGCCACCTCGAGCTGCGAGAGAAAGTAATACGCATCGATATAATTTTGCTTCTGATTGATCGCGATGATTGTGTATTCCTTTGCTTTCTTTATATTATTCTTTGCAGCTTCGAGACGAGCGAACAATAGATTGATCCCTGGGTTCTGTGGGTTCCGCTCAAGCGCCTTTGTATAGGCTGCCACTGCTCCTTCGTATGCTCCGTTCACTTCTGTAGCAGGTGGAACCGCTACTTCATATGCACGACCGAGAGTGATCCAGTTAAGATAATTGGAAGGGTCGGCTTTCTCTGCACTCAGTGCCGCAGTAATCCCCTTTGTGAGTTCATCAGTGAAAAACTTCTGCACTTCATCTTTATTTGCTTTTGAAAGATCTTGACTGAGCAAGCTGTTCAGCTTAAGGAGTGCTATTTCAGACTGCGCTCTATAATAGAGGTCATAGGGCACGGTGGCAATAGCTTTGGCAAGATAATTTTCAGATTCTACCAAATCCCCTTTGGTGTTTGCCGCATAGGCACTCTTCTGGAAATACCAAAGCGACTTGGAGTTGTTCATGAGACCGTAGCCCAGTGCTCCTACAATGAGGAGTACTGCCACAAGTCCCAATGTAAATCCAAAACCAGTCCGAGGGTTTCCATTAAACACAAATGTCCGTGTGGCAAGAAAACCATTCTGATACAGCGTGGCAAAAAAGAGTCCCGTGAAAAAGAATGTCAGGATAAATATCACGATACTTGGCACGTATATGATTGTCATGATCCACAAATACAAAGAAACGAAAAATGAAGATACAACAAGGTACAAAGAGAACTGGTCAAGAGCTTTTGAGAAGATTGCCTTGAAGCCAAGATACAGATACACACCGAAGAACAAGATCCATGAAAGAAGACCAAGGATTCCAGTTGTCACTGCAAACGTCGGGATCAGCCCCACACCGTAGGCAAAGTCGGTGTTCCAGAAAATAGTGGAGTTGATATCTGCAGGCTTATATGAAAGCCACTGTGCTGCAAATGTGTTTGGACCTGAGCCAAAGATTGGTTGCGTCTTGAGCGTATTTTTCACGATGTCAATTGTGACGCCAAGAGTTGGTCGCACATCAATGCTTGATACATGGAGCATGTTTGCAAGCTTGTTACCTAAGAACCCACCCCAGAATACAAAGACAAGTGCGATAACGAGTGTAATAAGTGACGTCAGAGGCACTCGCTTGAGCCGGTCGCCCCAAGACATGATCGACATGTCATTTACAGAAAAGACTTTGTACGCCAAGAAAAGGAAAGCAGTGACTGCAACAATAATCCAAATCATGGCGAAATTCACTGCAGCCAAATAGAAAAGTGAAGAAGCCAATGCGACAAGAGTGAGTGCTTTTGTAAAGCGCGTAAGGGAGAGCATTTCAAACGTAAGGAGTGAAAGGATCGCTCCGATTCCGAAAAATATTCCCGCACTATTCCAGCTTCCGACCGCAGTTGACGTCAGCTCAGTAAAGACTCCAAAAGAAAGCTTGTCTACTCCAAACGCAATACGGATAAGCAGAAAGAGAGCGACTAAAAGTAGAGAAACAACGACTGCAACATACGAGTAAAAGATCCGCTCTCGGCTTCTGAACACAAGAGAAACCAGGAAGAGAAAAACAAAGGCGAGAATGAGAAATCCCACTGTACTGAGGTCAAAGGTGTAGCCGAGGAAAGCCATTCGTGAAAAGCCATGGGAAAGCGAAGAAAGCGTGTAGACGATAGGGACTGCCACCAGAGAACCGAGTACGAAAAGTCGCGACTGTGAGATTTCGATCGAGCCTTTCTTAAGCGTACCTGCAATAAATGCGATGAGGCCGAGGATCACTCCAAATGCAAACAAAAGACTCGTACCGAACTGGATCGAGATAAAGCTCTGTGGTACAAAAAATATCGGCGAGATAAAGACTACCAGAAGCAGAATTCCAAATGTGACTTTGTCGGCCACAGAAGGCGTTGTTTGAACATTGTTTTCTTCCATCATGGATGCTATATGATTATGCGTTTAATATCTTTATATTATAGTCCAAAAACATCCCTGTTCAAAGTGAAATATGTTAACAACCTGTCACAAAAAACTTACAGAAAAACTTGCTTTTTTCTGTAATACAGTGTATAATTTTTGGGTGTATGAGACAGTTGCTCCGACGTTACAGTCGGAGAGGAAAGTCCGAACATTGAGCCTTTGTTGAGTAATCAATGCAGGCAAAAGGTAGCGGGTAATCCCCGTCTGGAGTAATCCAAGAGGTGCGAGCAGAAACGACCAAAGCGAAAGCTGAGGAAATCCTTCACAGGATTAGGCTGATAGTAATATCAGAATGAAACGGCAAAATCCTTACCCCAATGCAAGGCCGTGTTCTCGGCGAAAGCCCGGAAAGTGCCGCTCGAGCCTGTGAGCAATCACAGGCCTAGATAAATAGCTGTCCACGACAAAATTCGGCTTATTATACACACATGAAAAAACACTCCGAATAGGGGTGTTTTTTCATTGTGGAAAAATAGGTCACATAGGACGAATAAGACTTATAGGACCAATTTGTCCTATCTGTCCTATTTTTTAATGTGACCTATGCGTCCTATGTGACCTATCTGTCCTATTTTTTAATGTGACCTATTTGTCCCATTTTTCGTCCTATCTGTCCTATTTTTTAATGTGACCTAT
>JBKJHK010000030.1:0-11145 GCA_046599035.1 Parcubacteria group bacterium
TGGTTATATATTTGAAACCTGTCTGGATTGCATTACCTTTTCCTTTTTTTGGCTCATAAAGGATTGTGGCGCCGTGAGCCCGGGCAATCTCTGCAGTACGATCTAAAGAGTTATTATCAATAACAACAATCTCAAGAGAGTACATGAGTGCTTCAAGTTTTTCTTTTGGGAATTTTTTTATTACTTCAGCAATACCACTCTCTTCGTTGAAGCATGGTATGAGCACAGTAATTTTTTTAGGTTTTAGTAGCTTCATAATTATTAATTTAATTTTAATGTATTTTAAAGTATGATCCTAAAAATATAATGTAACTGCCGATAGACTAGGGTTCTAATTAGTATTAGGGAAAAGGAAATCAATATACTGGTTGGAGCCAAGTAATTCCACTACTACCTTTCCTTCTAGTTCTGAAGATCTCCATGTATGAGAAATTGTAATTGTCTGAAACTCCCCCGGAGCCAATGTAACTGTACCTTTTAGAAAAATGACTTTCCAACCAAGATTTGTGTATTTGAAATACACTTCATATGGGTAGGTAGTTACTATACCTTCCATATTATGAATGGTGAATGAAAATGTTGTCTTTTGTCCGGCAGTTGTTTTTTTGGGTAGAGAGGCGTGATCTTCGAAGTACAGCTCGGTATACGTCTCAGGGATAGGAATAAACTTCCACTCGCTTAGTTTTTCATGGATTTTTTTGTATGCAACAGTTCTGTTCGTATACAAAAAGATGCTTAAAAAAATAATAAGTGAACCGACAATGTAAAACAGCGTTTTTTTCGTGTGGTGAGTAGTCATTGTCGTGTACTATCCCCTCGTGAGGCGAGTAGTATTTCATTTGTTAATATACTTATTCAAAATCGAGTATAAATATTTAATACATACTTAATATATACTATACGTTTAAGCTACATAAGTCAACTAGGATACCACAGAAAAGGCTCAAAAAAACTATTTTTACGAGCGGATTTTCAGAGGTAACACAACCCTGAATAAAGTTCCTTTCGGCAGTTTTTTTACGCTCACACTACCTCCATGGATCTCTGCGACCCATTTGACGATAGCAAGTCCGAGACCCGTACTATGGTCGTCCCCTTGATGCGACTTTTCCACTCTATAGAAACGGTCAAATATGTAAGGAATATCTTCAGACGGTATACCAATACCATCATCTTTTATATAAATCTCGATCCCCTTTTTGGATACACTAGTGCTCACCCATGTGTGTCCCCGGCTATTGCCATACATGATAGAGTTTTTTATAAGGTTAGCGAGCATTTTCTCCAAGTATGTCTTGTCACCGACAAGCGAGATTGAAGGAGTCTTTGTGTGTATGATAGATATTTTCTTTTTTTGAGCTAAGATCTTGAATCGTTCTACGACTTTTCCAATAAGGTCATGTAGGTCTATCTGTTCGACTACAAGTTTGTTCTTCAAGTCTACCTTTCTGGAAGTAATGAGAGTCAGGTCAGAGAGAATCTTCCCAAGATGAGCTGTCTCGTGGTTGATAGCGCGCAAAACTCCTTTAAAGGACTTTGGATTTTTACCTTTGCTCAAAAGTCCCAGATCGACATTTCCTTTGATGATTGCGACTGGTGTACGTAATTCATGAGTCGCATTGGCTAAAAACTCGGTTTTGAGTTTTTCTTGGATTAGAAGATTTGCTGTTGTCTTTAAATGTTCAGTTCTTTCGTATGACTGTTGGATTGTAATTACTTGTGCAATACCATTTCCGAGAAAAGTACTGAGTATTTTCTTCTCTCGAGAAAAATCTTCTTGTTTTTTATAACAGAGGACCATTGTGCCGTATGCTTTTCCTTTGAAGGAAATAGGGATTATAACGAAACTTTTCATGTATTTATCTACATAGCTGTTGTGTGGAGTATGTTTAAATTTCTTGACGAATTTTATTTTTCCGCTTTTTATAACTCTGTCGTTTACTCCTGTTATTCTTGGCTTGTATGGTTGAAATGGTAGATTAGGAGTTTTGTAAACTAAAAGCCATTTTTTATCTATATTTTGCTTAAGCCAAACAAATCCAAAATCAGCATCAAGAATTTTGATGCCTATATCAGTAAATGCTTTAATTATTTTAATCTCATTTCTTTGATTCAAACAATCAAGAATTGTTTCGTTTAATTGTGCGAATTTTTTTATCATCCTTTTATATTATACAAAATCTACGAATTAAGCGGAGCAAACAAACATTGTTTACTCCGCTTGCATTGTCATGGCTGTGTACAACCTTTCAAAGTACCGGTGATAGTCATAGGTTACCTTGAGTGGTCGGTCGGCTCCACGACGAAGGTTTGAAAGTATCATCTTCCTGGAAAGACTGATACTATTTTCTGTCATGCGTTGTGGGTTGTCGTCCTTTAAAGGATTAATGAGTATGACCCTCTTGTGCTTTAGAGAATCCTTGTCCTCTGAAAGACAACCTCCTATAACCTGCAAAGTAATTCGGGCAGCCCGTTCTGAAAGGGCAAAGAGTACTCGACAAAGATAGAAAATTTCTACCTCTGTAATATCTAGGTTTACGGTTGAAGGATCAAGGAGGACCGAACGAACCTCTCCTTGTTTTACAATCGGAGGTGATGGACATGTAAACATTCCAACCTTGTCAATTTGAGCCCAGGATGTTGACACTTTTTGAGTGGCGAGCTTGCATGCTTGAGATGACACATCAAGCCAACAGATCTGGAGACCTGCAAGTGTTACATCATAACACCAGTCCGCGTACTGATCCTCTTCTTTACCAGAATCCCAGCCTTGACCAAAACCAACTGCCAGGAATTTTTTTGCTTCAACCTGACGCCGAAAGATATGATCTGGTGTACTGTGGCACACCCTTCTGATCTGTTTTGCGCCAAAGCGCCCTATCCAGTTATTTTCAAAGATAATTTTCTCTGGAGTCACTGTACCTTTTTTTTCTCGAGGTACAAATGATCCAGAATCTAAAATAATCTTATCCCAAGCTTCTCCAAGCTTTCGTTGACGATTTAAACTGAGTCCGCAGTAGGTACCTTGTCCTACCTGTAAATGCAGGGTTGTCATTATTTACACCTCCTTCTTTCCAAAGATCGATCTCTGTTGATCAGAGTACCATGCAAATTTTTTTTTGTAAAGTAGATTAAAAAAGTCAATATCCTCTACTCTTTGAGTGCGAAACCCACTCCACGTACGGTGTGTATGAGTGGCTTATATTTTTTTCTACCAGTACCATCTAGTTTTGTCCGGAGATATCGGATATGCACATTGAGTTCATTGTTTGTTTCAATAAATTCTGGTCCCCATGCATTATCGATGAGTTTTCTTCGACTGAGTGCCTCTCCTTGGTGTGAGAGTAGTGTGTCGAGGAGTTTGTACTCTTTCGGTGTAAGTTGTATCACTTTACCACTCCGAGTCACTTCGTGTTTTTTTCTGTCCATAACAAGAGTAGCAATCTTTATAATATCTGAATCAGTTGTCTTTCGGCGACGGAGCACAGCACGGATACGAGCAAAAAGCTCGGTAATGCCAAAAGGCTTTACGAGATAGTCATCAGCACCAACATCAAGACCGGTTACTCGATCCTCGAGCGTACCCTTGGCAGTGAGCATGATGATCGGAGTGTGGATGTTCGCGGCACGGAGTTCATTGCAAACTGTGATACCATCCTTTTTTGGAAGCATGATGTCGAGAATAATAAAACTATACTCGCTTTTAAGGGCTTTCCTTAGACCCTCTACTCCATCAAACGCTGTGTCTACAGAATAACGTTCTGCCTTGAGCGCTCGCTTTAAGATGTCTGAGATTTTTTTTTCGTCCTCAATAATTAAGATTGTCATATATCTTATTTATACCATTAGCTTCGATAAAGCACAACATTGACTAGTTATCCACAGGTCTGGTTGCATCATCTCCTTGACTTTGTTACAAGTGGGAGTAAAGTTAAGTAATTATTAAATTTAATACTAATTTAATACTATAAAAATATGAAAACATTACATCACTACTACAATGAATCCGATGAGTTTGGCTCCTCACTCAGTATCAGTGTCGCTCTTATTATATTCAGTCTCATTATGGGCCTCGGATACAAATATGGTCCAGATGCTCGACACAGCAGCGCCGAAACATCGTTGCAAGAGAATTTTAATGTAGTTGAAGTCAAATCCGCCACATATCTCTCCCCTTACGCGGAATCAGGATCTCTTTCATACTAAAAAAATCCAATAGCTAAAGTAAACTCCTTTCGGGAGTTTCACTTTTTCATCTCTACAAACGTCACTCCAGAAGGAAGTGTGAATTTTGATTCATCCACTTTCCAGTCTTTGCAATAATAGTCCCCTATCTGATCCATATTCCAACTATAGATACTAGAAGTTGCCACATACATATCCTCTTTCTTTACTTCTAATTGTATCTTAAACCCACTCTCAGGAGCCATTGAAGACCACATATACGTGTAACCATCTTTTGCAATCATTCTTGTGTCGATTTTCACACCTTTGGTAATATTCGAAAACTCGCCATGAAGACGGTTTCTATCCATAAAAACCACTCCATCACTTTCCATATCTGAAACTGCCTGTTTTACTGTACATTCGTATGAACCGCCTTGTTTTACAAGTTCGCTAAAGGAGATTTTCTTACTCGATGTCTGAGCTGTAGGAGTTGGTGAGATTGGCAGCTCCATTGCAAGCGACTTTGGGTCACTCCGAAGCTTGCTATATCCTACATACCCGAGTCCTCCAAGGACAATAACAGTAAGTGCGATAAGTAGTGGTTTCATCATTGTTCTAATAGTAAACATATATCTTTAGTTTAGCAAATTACCTCAAGTAATATTGTAGTGTATAAATCCAATCCTCATCATTGTCCCCACTTTCAATTTTTTGCTTAAGCAACCATTCGAGGTATCCTCTGTCACTGACTGCTATTTCACTGATCGGCTTGTCTTTATGCTTTCCAAAATTGAATTTTTTGTAAAGCGACGGAGTGCTTGATATCTCAATCATCTTCTCAATTGCAGACACTTCATCTCCTGTTTTTTCTTTTATTTTCGCCAAGAGTCGCTCAAAGACTGCGTAGAGGACACTTACATCTCCTTCTGCATCATGAGCATTTCCCGGGACATCGAGGTCAAGATAGTAGCGCAAGTATTGAAGATTATATTCAGGGATCACTCCGCCCGCGTCCAAGTGTCGGGCGACCCGCAAGGTACAGATAGATCGAGGTATGACCATACCTTCGAGGGTAAGCATTTTGCAGTCAAATTGGCAGTTGTGAGCCACCATAATGCCCGTAGTCAAGAGCTTTTGCAGTTCTTGGGCAAAGTCACTACCCTGGAAGGCAGGCTTGCCCTCGAGCATTTTGTTCGTAATATGCGTAATACTCATCGACTTTACGGACATCGGCACCATCGGCTTGAAGTATTCTGTTTTTACTACATCTCCAATACGATAGCAGACCTGGCACAATCGGTCGCTCTCTTCTATTCCAGTTGTTTCAGTGTCGAGAAAAATTAATTCCATACGGAAAGTATACTATACTTTGCCTTTAACGTTGCGCTTTAAAAAAAGAGAAAAAGAAAAACCACCGACCTGCCGGTAGTTTTTCGGCTTGGTTGTGGTTTTTGGGCTCGACATTTCGAGCGGGTTGTTTTGCTGAAGCTTGAGGTCTCTCTGCCATCTGCGGATTTCATCAAAAGCGAAGCTCACAATCCACATAATGAACAAAGCTGCCGAGAGAAGGAAAAAATGTTTTCCATTCATTTTTTTCTGACCTCGGTAGTACGACCAAACTGGTCTATCTTAAACCAGCTGTGTTTAAAAAATACGTAACCGAGAAAGCACAGAACGACGAGTGGAACCACCGTCATCCAAAAGCGTTCTTTCGGCTCAAACGTCACTGACTCTCCAACTGCTCTTAGAATCATGCGACCTCCTTTCTATATCTTATCATCCTTACAATACGTTTTCAATATGCTCTAATTACTTCCCTTTCAGTTTTTCTACTTCTTCCACAAGCTTTTTGAGCGTTGCTTGGATTGAATCCAAATCAAATTCCTTCTGTTTTTCTGCTTTTTGCTGCATGGTATCGGTGTCTTTTTCAATCTCATCAACATCGCTTGCAATTTCGTCCACATCCTCTTGGATCACATCAATATCCTTTTCAATACCCTCGACATCTTCTTGGATTTCACCGACGTCTTCCTGGATCTCATCCATATCTTCCTTCATCTCTTCAATATTCTCTTCCACATCCTCCAAACTCTCGGTGTTTTGGTTGACTGTCATTTGGATAAAGATAGCTAGATAGATCGCTTCCAGAGAGACCAGTGTCGTGAGCACGAGCAAGATCGTATCAAACGCAATACCAAAAAAGTACAACGAAAACATTGCAATGAAAAAAATGCTGTGGGCTCTCACCGAAGCTTTCGATCCAACCCACTGTGTAAATTTCTTATCCCAGTTCATGAAAGTAATATGTTAAGAAAAGACTGTGTGATACAGGCCAACGAGACCGCCCCAAGCAATAACGGAATATTTGATAATAAAATGCGAAATGGCGAGCATTTGCGGAGACTGGAGGATAGCAAGCACGTCAATATGGAATGCAAATTGCAAAGTGAGAAGTCCAATGAGGATAAGTATGATCGTGCTGATAAATCCTCGTTTTTTTTGAGAGAGAGCTTTGTTCATATGAAAAGTATACACTATTTGTCAGATATGTAAGTTATAAACTCGGTAAGTATTCAAAAGGGTCCAGATACGCTTTAATATCAGCTAAAGGCATTCTCGCATCCTTACATCCTCGACTATTTACATATTTTTCAATACGCACACCTTGGGTTGCATATACACCAAGATGCAAGTGGGGTCCGGTCGAGTAGCCCGTGTTTCCACTGTAGCCTATCACCTCTCCTGTCGTTACACTCGTTCCCTCCACTGCTTTAATCAATGAAAGGTGTCCATAAATAGTTGAGAGTCCATTGGGGTGTTTGACCATCACCCATTTTCCAAAAGAATAGCAGCCGGCAAATGCATCAGTATTTCCTGTTCCTACTACCACTCCTTCCAATACGCTTTTGACTGGAGTACCAACTGAGGTCCCAAAGTCGACTCCATTATGCGAGCCAGAGGTATAGAGACGCTTTGATGCTGAAGTTTTTCCAAAACGCTGTGTGATTATCACTTTGTCCAAGGGCCATGAAAGCACCCCGGGCCGAGAGTTCGGCAAAAGGCTCGGATCGATTTCAAGACGAAGTTGTGACTCATAATCGAAGAGCTCTTTTTCAAAAGCAGCTTTTTGAACTTCTTTTTCTTTAAGGAGAGCTCTATATGCCACTTCAGTATTTTTCGTCTGCGTCAATACTTTCGCTTTCTCTTGTTTGTTGTATTCCACTATCTTTTTCCGATCCTCAAGGTTGTCTTGAAGTAGCTTCAGACGTTCCTTTTCGGCTTCGGTCTTTGTTTTCTTGTCTGAAAGATTAAGTTTTAAATCTGCCAATTCATCAGTCTTGAATTTAATCTGTTTTTGTACGGTTCGAAGACTCTCCAAATTATCCCAAAGGTCAGTAAATGTTTTGTATTGCAAAAAATTTTCTACTGAGGTTTCCTCTTCTGTCTGGTAAATCTGGTTCAGGAGGCTGCGGATCGCTTCGATATTTGAGTCGATCCGGTCGCTTGTGGTTTTGATCGTACCCCCGAGCTCTTCTATAGTCAGAGTGGTCTTGCCGATCTTATTTTCAGTCAGGTTGAGGTCAGCGTTTACTTTCCTTTGGGTCAAGTCGAGCGTTTTAATGGTGTTCTGAAGAGTCTTAGCTTCTTTCCCTACTCGCTCAACTTCTTTGTTGTAGGAGCTAATCTCAACTTCAAGAGCCTGTATTTGGCTATTTCTGTCTGAGATTTTAGTTTGGAGCTCTTCTACCTTACTCTGAGCAAAGACAACCGGTGTAGAAAAAGCCACAGCAAGAGAAAAAAAGAAAACGAAAAAAATACTGTACAGAAATTGAATACGCATAGGCGTATTATAGCAAAAAAACTGGGAGTCCGAAAATCTACTGATTTTTAGCCTAAGATCTCAATCGCTTTTTGAATTCGGGACATTGATTCTTCTTTTCCAAGAATTGAAATTAATGTAAACGGATCGGGACTTTTTTCTCGTCCAGAGAGGCTCACACGCAAGGGCCAGAGGACTTGTCCCCTTCCTTCTGCATTTGCATACTCCCACACCAAACTTTTGACTCCTTCTGCATCTGCAAAAATTGCTTCACCTCCATTTGAAATAAGCTCGAGTACTCGAGAGAGTCGTTCTTTTGTTTTCTCTACATCTTTTTCATCTTTCCAGAACAAAGTTTCATTTTGATAGGTTGGTGCTTCAAAAAAATATACAAAATCTCCTGTTTCCCCTACCTCCGGTGTAGGGGAAAAGATTGTAGTGACATCTGCCCATTTTTCAATTCGTTCCACAATGAGATGGGAA
The DNA here is from genome assembly GCA_046599035.1 of Parcubacteria group bacterium. Lineage (GTDB taxonomy): Bacteria > Patescibacteriota > Minisyncoccia > Phycocordibacterales > DATDWN01 > UBA910. The sequence continues at coordinate 8,471 of JBKJHK010000030.1, forward strand.
ATTTTCTGAAGCATTGATTCACTAAAGCCTGAAAGTGTTTTTACCTTTTCAGGCACATATTCCATAAGCTTTGCAAATTGCTCATCAGCACTGAGTCTTTTAATATGCTCTTTATTCATCCAATCGAGTTTTTCTTCATTGAATACAGCTCCGCCTTTTTGAATTCTCTCTAATTCGAATATCGAAATAAGCTCTTCCTTTGAGAAAACCTCTTTTTCTCCTCCTGGATTCCATCCGATCAAAGCCAGAAAATTAAACATTGTTTCAGGTAAATATCCTTCATCTTTGTAGTCTAAAATATCTTTCGCTCCATCGCGTTTGCCAAGTTTCTTAGTTCGATCATCTCGCAATATCTGCGGTGCCGATACAAATACGGGATAGGTAAAACCTAATGCATCATAGAGGCTTAAAAATCGAGGGGTACTTGAGATAAATTCTTCACCACGAATAATATGTGTTACACCCATATTAAAGTCATCAATAATGTGAGCAAAATTATAAGTCGGATATCCATCACTTTTAATCAAGATAAAATCATCAAGTGCTTCAGGACCAGCTGAAAGTTCTCCACGCACTACATCTATCCAATGATAGCGCTTAACTTCAGGTACTTTAAAACGAAGGGATGTTTTACCATCCCACACTCCGAAATTTTCTGGGCGATGATCTCGATATAAAAATGCTCGCTTTTCCTCTTCTGCTTTTTTTCGAAATACATCAACTTCTTCGGCAGTGTATGGATCAGGATATGCGAGACCTTTTTCAATTAGTTTATGTGCGTAGTCAATATATGTCGGCAATCTCTCTGATTGTATTGCTGAACCAAATGGATTATCCATACCCGGACCATAATCCCAATCAATACCAATCCATTTAAGAGACTTTTGGATATGATCAATGGATCCCACTACTTCACGTTCTTTATCAGTATCTTCTATACGCAAGATAAATGTTCCATTATTTTTCCGTGCCCACAAATAAGCAAAAATTGCAGTACGAATACCGCCAATATGCATAAAGCCCGTAGGTGACGGTGCAAAACGAGTGACAACTTTTTGATTTTCTTTTTCTGGCATTTTATTTTCTCTAATTTTTTCTCTAATTTCTAGCTTCTAACCTCTAACTTCTATTTATTTCTGATGGTCAAGAGCAATATTAAGGATTTCAACAGCAATCTTTCGTGCTGCATCAGGGTGTTGCGACATTTTTGTTGCCACGGACATTTCTCGGAGAAGCTCGGGGTCTCCGATCAGTCGATCTACTTCGGAACTTAAGATATTACCAGAAAGATTGGCCTCTTCAAGAACGATCGCTGCTCCAGTGCGTGCATATGCATACGCATTCATACGTTGGTGATTTCCATTGGAATTGGTAATCGGGATCACAATTGATGGTTTTTCCCATGAAGCAATCTCAAAAAGAGAGGAGCCAGCACGAGAAATAACTAAAGTCGCTGCCCCTGCTGACATGCGGAGCGCCAAGTTGTTAAGATAATCAAAGGGCTTGTATCGGTCTGCATGTTTATTGTTGTGAAGTACCACAGCCACAGTGTTTTTTATAATATCCAGATTGATTTTTCCGGTTTGATGGATGATCTGGTATTTCTCTACGAGACGTGGAAGTGCATCCACTATTGTGTCGTTAATAAGCTGTGCTCCCTGAGAACCACCAATGATAAGGAGTGTTGGAATATTTGGATCAAGATCCAAATATTCATGTGCACCGACAGAAAGCGCGTGCATGATATCTTTTCGAATCGGGTTTCCGGTATATGCAGTTTTACCTGCAGGAAAAAACTGAGTAGATTCAGGATATGAAATGGCGATACGGGCTGCAAATTTCCCTGCCCATGCATTGACTCTCCCTGGCACACTGTCGGACTCGTGAATAACCACAGGAATGCGAAGTAGTTTGCCAGCAAGAAGCGCTGGGAAGCTCGCATAGCCACCTTTACCAAAGATAACATCAGGATAGATATTGAAAATAGTCCACAGAGAGACCACGACTCCCCAACCTGTTTTAAATAGATCCAAGATATTCATGAGAGAAAAATATATACGCATTTTTCCCGCAGTATTTTTCTTGAATGTAATGTTGTGCTCAAATAGAAGCCCTTCATTATATGGAGAATGAGACATGTAAAAAAGCTCAAGGCCGATCATCTTGTTTTCTCGGGCAATCTGATTAACTTCTTCTGCTATAGCGATGATTGGATAAAAGTGTCCCCCTGATCCCCCTCCGGTAAATAATATTTTCATGTTAAGTAAAGTTATGCGATAAGAGATAAGAGACTTGAGAGGAATTAATGCAGATGCATTTTTTCCTATCTCTTGTCTCACGTCTCATATCTCTGATTTTTTAGTGTTTCTTACGTGCTTGCTTAGAAATATTCAAAATTATTCCCGCTTCTGCAAGTGCAATGAACAAAGACGTGCCTCCATGACTCACAAATGGAAGCGTAATCCCCGAAAGCGGTAAAATACCGACCATTGCACCGATATTTACAAATGCCTGCGATATGATGAGTATAACAATTCCCACGATCAAAAGTCTACCAAAAGGGTCCGCTACATTTGTTGCAATCTTAAGCCCACGGAGCGCAAAGAAAACAAAGAGGAGAATGAGGAGTGTGCTGCCAATAAAACCAAACTCTTCTGCGGAGACCGCAAAGATTG